>DPAC01000026.1:0-19502 GCA_003517675.1 Porphyromonadaceae bacterium
AGTAAGAAAAGGAAGGACAAGGTTATCATCAGGCTGTCGAAGGTATAATAGCCCTTGCGCTGGCTATAGTGGTCCCGGTAACTCAACAGGCCGCATTCAAGGAGAAAGGGCAGTAATAGCATGACACCACCCAGGGCGACACTCCTGCAGGATTCAAAGCGGACGGGAGCGGCAGGAAGCAGGCCGAAAGCACTCTGTACACGCTCTTCAAGACGTGTGGCAGCCATACCCGATACTTCACTTGCCTGAAGATATTCTTTGTTCCGTTCATCGGGTAAACTCCCGGAAGATGTTACAGGACTTTTTTTTTCAAGGTGCCTTTGTGAATATGATAACGAATGGCTGCCTCGCTGATTCCGTACTCCCGGGCTATGCTGTAGTAGCTGCAGCCTTCGTCAAGGCGTACCTGTACTTTCTCCTGTATATCAGGGGTGAACTTGTAGCATTGTCCACGGGTTTCTTTACGTGAGAAAAAGTATTCTGCACCTTTTTGGCGGAATGTATTGGCATAACGTTCGATATTCTTGCGGTTTACGCCAAGACAATCAGACAGCTCCGTGATAGTGCATAAATTATTGACAACTAAATTACCTAAAATAAAACGGTAACTGTTTTTATCATTCAACCCGTGACAATAGATGGGGTTACCGTTGTGCAGATAATAGACAAATTCATCGTTTTCATAAATGCCGACAGATGAATTAACCAACTTGGTCGTGGAAGGGAAAAAAGGAAGTTGCGTTTGCATGACTATGTTGTTTTTTATGCAAATATACGACTTTTCCTGTTTGCGCTATATCCCGAAACTTATTCTTGAAAAACAAGTAGTTGACAAACTCCAAGTCAGGAGTTCTGAAGTTCTGAAATCTTTATCGGTATATTCTTTAGACTTAACACTCGTTTCAAGCATTAAATTGAATAAAAGATCAATACACGATGAAGGTTTTTCCCTATTACCTGCAATAAAATACCAAAAATCATCTTCTCTCAAAGCCCGTTCAATTTGGTCAAATTCTTCAGCTATTAGATATTGTCTTACTTCCCTCCCTACGATATCATTTCCAACATTATTGAGAAACAGCGCTTTTATCAATTCAGCATTTGTCAATTCAATTTTGCCGGAATTTAAATTTCTGAATAATGAGTCCACTCCGAAAAGTCAGAGAGAGTATTTAGTTGATAATTTTTTTGCACAATAAATTTTATAAAGCAGGTGAAATTCACCCAAAAAGTTCTTTGAAATATTTGCGTATATTATTATTTATCATTATCTTAGCATCGTCTAAAACTGCATGAAATGTTTAAAAAATCAGACAGACATAGTCAATTGGATATGTTTTCTTCGCCAACGGAGTACTTTAGAGACTCCAAGAAGAAGAAATACCTGAGAGATGACTCCTGGCATAACCAGTTCAGAAACCACGTTGTAATGCGTGTAGATGAGTCCATTTTCAGTGTACTCTATACTGACGGAAAAGGCGCCCCCAACGCTTCCATCCGCGTTTTGGTCGGCATGATGATCCTCAAAGAAGGTCAGGGCTGGAGTGACGAACAGTTATTCGAGAACTGTGAATACAATCTACTGGTACGAAGTGCATTGGGATTGATGTCACTGGAAGATGCCGCACCGGTACCCTCCACCTACTACCTGTTCCGTCGCAACCTGGTTGAATATGCCAGGGAGCACGGTGAAGACCTGTTCAAAAAATGCCAGTCCCAGATTACCAGGGATCAGATATTGGAGTTCAATGTGAGCGGTAAGCAGGTACGCATGGACAGCAAGCTGATCGGCAGCAACATCGCCTGGTACTCCCGTTACGAGTTGATCCACGAAACCCTCCGCTTGTTTATCGCTGAGAGAGAGGAGCATATCTTTAAAAAGAGTCTTCCAAAAGAGGTGTTTTCCCTGATTGAAAGCATCCGGGACGAAAAGGGGAACAAGGTGATATACCGCAGTACCAAAGCTGAGATTGACGCTCGTTTTGTAGAACTGGGTGAGCTGATGTACCGCTTTATCGAGCTCTTCAAAAGGTATGACTATGGCAGTTACAAGACCCTTAAGACTGTCTTCGAACAGCAATACTTGGTAAGCGAAGACAAAATCGTACTCCCGCTTGAAAACGAGAAAGTGAGTGCCAAATCCATACAGTCCCCCCACGACACCGACTGCCATTACCGCAACAAGGACGGCAACAAGGTCAAAGGATACTCGGTAAATATCACCGAAACATGCGACCAGTCGCCCGAGGAAGAAGCACCGGCGCTGAACCTGATCACCGACACGGAGGTAAATGTGGTTTCAACCCCGGACAATAGTTTCCTTGAGCAAGCCCTGGAGCATACACAGGAAATAATACCTGATAAGATTGAGAAGGTGTATGCTGACGGAGCCTATCACAGTGAGTATAACCAGGAGTATTGCCAAAACAACGAACACAACATCGATTTGGTGCTTACTGCCATGCAGGGAGCCGAACCAAGATACGAGCTCAGTTTAGACGAACAGGACGAAAACAACTTGATAGTAACCGACAAAAAAACAGGAATAACCGTACAGGCACAACAAGTAAAACCCCGCAAGGATCAAACGCAGAAGAAATGGAGGATCAAGACTGAAAAAGGAAACTATCGGTACTTCGATGAGAATAGCCTCAGGGTTTCCGCTTTAAGACAGAAACTCAAGAAAATCCCGATAGAGGAAACCAATATCAGGAACAATGTCGAAGCGAGTATTTTTCAGTTAGGTTACCATTATCCCAACGACAAAAGCCGGTACAGGAGCCTTGCCAAGCATAAACTATGGGCTTACTCCCGCTCATTGTGGATAAACTTTGTCAGGATAGTGAACTATATCACGCAAATATGTCAAAGATCACTTTTTGGGCAAAAAATGCCTCAATATATAGCTAATTTATGTTTCAATATGTATATTATTGTAAACATACTCTCAATCAATAAAAAGAATCACATTTTTCCGACGAACCTGCATTTTTCAGCATTTTGAAAAAATGGGGTTTTCGGAGCGGACTCAATAATCGGTTCTCATCTTCATTATTATCAACACAATACCAAATAAATTTTGTTTGTTCTATCAGTTTATCCAAATAATCACTTGGATTTGAACAGCTTTTCGCATGAAACCAATTATTAATTTGAGCCTTAGCACTGAATAAATGATACATTTCAATATTGTCTATAACCTCGTTTTTAATTTTTTCCCATTCCTTGGGTATATCATCAATTATTTTATCTTCAAATCTAACTTCATCAATTTTCTCGATGTAACTATCTCTTTCATATTTTAGGCTAAAGAATTTTTGGTTATTGAGGTATTGAAGGATAAGATAAATAGTTGTTAGCCTTTGCTGGCCGTCAATGACTGTAATTTTATTATCCTTTTCTTCAGATTTTACAACCAAAGGTTGAAGGCAATAAAAATCTCCATCTTTTGTTCGATCGAATTCATCGATATCGTCCAGTAAATCTCTTACTTCTTTCACTGTCCAACGGTAACCTCTTTGGTACGATGGGATATGAAAATTCATGCCCCTAAGATCACCAATTGATTTCAGATCAATGTTAGCTCCCATGTTTTTTCAATTTAGAACATTATTATATATTTTCTGCTTCAATGACATATAAAAGTGTAATTACAATTATACGTTAAAGATAAACGGTTTTCTATCAAGCTTATATTCGGCATCCACTACCGCCGCATTGGCAAAGGTTGTCCGTTTTTGTTTTTCAATTCCGTAGGCATCGTGAATGTGCCCGAACAGATGATATGCAGGACGGATTCTTGTTACAGCTTGTAACAGATCAGTGCAACCAAACCTAATGTTGTTTGACTGATCCATGATCCCATATGGAGGACGATGCGTGATAAGAACATCTGTATCATCCGGAATAAATTCTATTGTTTCAGTAACTGAATTGGTTTCATCAGGCGAAAAGAAAAATGGGATACCCCAGAAATTGATTTCATTAATTGTGATGCCACTGTTGTAAAGATAGAAACAGCTATCCGGGAGAAAACGCTGGATTCTTTCCGGAGTTATTTTTTCCAGGGCGTAATCGTGGTTACCGGCGATAAAGATCTTATATTGATAGTTTAAAGAGCCGAACCATTCAATAAAATCCATCACTTCTTCACCGGTCCCGGCAAAAGATATGTCGCCGGAATGGATGATCACATCGGCAGCAGGCAAATTGCCTAGCTGCCGATGTTGATTGTGAGTGTCGGAGAGATGGAGAATATGCATTTGTGGATTGAACTTCTATCTATTTAACATTGATGATTGAACGCTGAATCTCATCTTTCATCGTTTTTCCATCCATTGAATAACTGCATCGATAATATGATCACAATATTGTTGTTGTGTTATTCTATATCCTCTTAGTCCATTTGGATGATATGTATCAATCAACAATTTGTCTTGAGATTGATAAACTGGTGGCCATTCATAAATTTTTTCTTTGCAATCAAAATAGTCGGAGAAATATTTGAAAGTTGATCCAAAAATAATAACATCAGGGTTAATAATTTCAATTTGTTCATAGATTAAAGCTTTGTATTGATCGATGAATATTTTCATCTCCTTATCATTTGTTTTATTCTTGCCGGCAAATTTTTTCACATTAATATGGGCAATATTAGGCATATGCTTCAACACTTCTTGGGCATTGCCTCTAATATCTGGAATATCTATCCAATTCATTTTTTCAAATATCCCATATGTTGTATAGGCTACTGGGGTCCATGTATGTCCCCAATCAGGTGCAATTCGATCAGTGCCATCATTGGAATGTAATGAAGTTAAACAAGGCCGCATATCACCAATTTCATCGTTAGAGCTGTTTGCTTCTTTCAACACCCATAGAATTTTTACCGGAGCAGTCATATACTTTTCCACATCCAAGATTCCATCGCGGATAAAACTCATTTGTTGTCCAAGATCTTCATTAAATGGAAGCTCAACTTGCTTTTCAAACCTATTCAAATGTTCTTCAATAATCTCTTCAAATTGTTTTTTCTCCGTAGTCATTATTTTTTAAATTAATAACTCTATTAGTTATCCCAACGTCTCCACTTGGAAATCATTCTTGTTACAGCAGGCTTTCTGGTAATCGAAGGCATAGATTCTCATATAGGCTTCCTTGATCTCCTTTGCTCCGTTGTAAAATGGATCGTTGGTGTGCTGCAGCGTGGTTACAGTTACCTGCATTTGCGGGGTTAATACAGTACCGTTGGTCCGTTTAACCCGTTTTGGTGTTACTCTAAATACTTTTGGCATGATGTTAAAAGTTTAATAAGTTCCTGGATCTGTGAGTATCGTTAATGATTAATCCCCTCGGTACAAATCTCTTGTATGGTTGCCTTTACCTTGTTGCCATCTTCGACCAAAAGACCATATTTATTATTTTCTTCATTCCAGTGAAAACCCAACGAGCTCTTTAACAAATCCTGGATATCCGGCATGTCATCACTCTCTCTGGTATAATTTCCTTTTTGTTCGAAAACAGTTATTTCGTATTTATTTTCATTAGTGTTCCAATAAATATCAATTTCGTACGGTATTTGATTGTAATGAAATACTAAGCAAATATAAGGCGATTCTTCGTAACTTTTACAATAATTATATGTTTTTTCTAGAATTAATCCGGAAAAGGATTCCTCTTCAATGTATTTTTTCCACAGGTAGTAGGTGTACATTTCAGCGAAATATTGATTAGCCCCTTTATATAAACTCCAGAGCAGATAGATTTTGTTAAAGCCATCAACTTTAATAAACCCTTTCGTGCAATATCTCATCAACGATGGTTCGCTAATAAAATAATCCCGACATGTGCCTGTTCTGTCAGAAAGGAATAACCGGAGTGATTTATCTACATCCGATTCGTCAAACCTGTTGTCATCAAAAAGCTCTTTCAGGAAACCAGCCTCTGTAGTGTACGTACCATCTATGCGCAACAATCTTTTCCAGCTATAATCACGAGCAATGTTATTCCCTATAACATTCGTGTGTAACAAATTGTAACGATTTTCTGAAGTAATTGAATTTTGCGATGATTTAACGGCACAAAGTCCTTTAGTCAAAGTTGCCCGTTCCAATAAAAAATCACAAGTACCGAAATTGTCGTATGCTTCGCTATTCCTGTATGCAAAAGCCGCCACTCCTTTCCTCGCGTATTCCACGAATAAGTTAAAGTAATAATCCTCTTCTGCCCAATCGCAATTGTTGTTTGCTTTGTAGTACTCCACAATTTTTGCAAAATCCAGGATGAAACCAATTTGTCCACGAAAGAAATCGTGTTTTTCCGTTTCTTCAATTACAGATTTCCATTCCCTGCCCGAAGATTTGAGCATTAAACAAGCTTTTATTTTCTCTTCCAGGACTTGCCAACCCGAGAAAGCATCTATATCGTTGCTCACCAGGTAATTCAAGATATCTTTGCTGGCAGGCAGCATTTTCTCTACTGATTTAATTGCTCTTGCCACATCAACCGCACTATCGATAATCGAATTATACAAGAGATTATGAATCACTCTCACCCACTGTTCAATACCGCTTCTATCTCCATTGTTTACAATTAAGAAACGAACGTATGCGTGAAACATAACACGTTCTTGATTGTTGGTAAAAGAGAGTTTCAATGCATTCTCGAAAACTTTCTCCTCGTCAAAATAGAATCTGTACGCTGAAGGTAAATACTTTTTTATCTTGCTGTTTCCATTAACGAGATGATCAAAAGCATCAATCAAGTACAATATACCATCTTCAGACAGCGCGTTCAATTCATTGTATTTATAAAAAGAGATATCATCAGTGTAGTCTTTCCTTTTCCTCGCGGGTGCTGTTCCAAGTAAAAACTCGAAAGCGTCGTCTGTCCTGTCGGTAGATCCATCTTTGCTTATTGGAACGGTAATAGCAAACTGATTCGTAAAAATAACCCTGATAAAATTCTTTAATTCTTCATCATATAAATCCTTTTCCCCTACCAGTTCTCTATAATTCCAAAACAGGTTAGCCCATTTCGTGTCAATATTATATGAAAAGTACTTGTTTAACGATACATCTTGTATCGTCCCATTAAACATCAATTGAAATGGCCTCTCTTGAGTAAGCTTGAAATTATCGAGATATTGT
Source organism: Porphyromonadaceae bacterium (assembly GCA_003517675.1). Taxonomy (GTDB): domain Bacteria; phylum Bacteroidota; class Bacteroidia; order Bacteroidales; family Dysgonomonadaceae; genus Proteiniphilum. The sequence goes on from DPAC01000026.1 coordinate 7,149, forward strand.
TCAAATTTCGCTTTAAAATTCTCGAACCAGGTAAGCGGTTTACCTCGAGAGTTCATCTTGATGTACAAATCGTCCGAGAGTTTAAAATCCTTAAGGTTCAGAAATTGGAATGTAATTATCGGGTTTTCAAGACTTAATAACCTCCCGAAGAACACGTTTTTGCCCATAAACTTGTTATGAATTGCATCAAGCATGGTCAGCATAGACTGGATGGTTGGGTCTTGTAACCATGAAAGGAAAAACCATGCTGAATCTTCAATGGTCTTGGACAGTTGATTATCTTTTGTAACTCCTTTTCCTTTGTCAACCTCTAATAAATAATTAAAATCGATGCCATTACTCATCAACGCATCGCAAAAATCAGAAGAGCTTGTTCGGGTCTCGTACGTGAACATCGATTTGTTATTTTTCAATAGAGCCTGCTTGAAATCTTTGCATAACTCACTGTTCTTATCCTCTTGAATTTGATACAAGTACCAGTGCAGTAAAAAGAGCGTTGTGAGCCGTTGTTGCCCGTCAAGCGGGATGAAGTCAACCTGATCTTTCCCTTCACTCAAACTGCCGTAAACAAAATCCAGGTCCCGGTTAGGTATATTATCTTCAAGGTATTGATACAAAGCATCAAGGAACGCATCTCTAACCTCTTTTGTATTTTCCCTGCCTTGCGCGTAATCGCGTTGAATAATTGGTACTACAACCCTGAAATTCTTTTCCTTGAAAAGTGCATGAAAAGATAATCTTTCTCCCTTTCGTGTATTTCTATTTTTTTCCATGATCTACTGTCTGTTGATTAATGGGTTTATGCTTCTGTTGATTCAAGTTTTGTTTCTTTCGTAAGAAATTCACTCAATATCTCTTTTATAGCATCCAGGTAACCGACTGCATCGTCTTCGCTCCAGAACATCACCTCGCCAAGCTTTTTTGAATAGTATTTTAAAAACAAGTTCTTCGTGCATATTGGGACAAAAATGCCCTTCTTATCATTCTCGATGATTCGCTTTCTCTTGATAGGGAAAAATGCGTTGCCGTAACTACGATTTGTCGTTGAATCGAGCAAAGCCAAGTTTGAAATAGAATTTATGTTCTCCGGGACTTTACTCTCTTTAAAATATTCAGAAACTTTTTTATAGGTATTATCAAAAATTATTTGTTTTTTATTGCGGTCTGTCTCTTCTTTACAATCCAAAAGCGAGCTGCAGATATCTTTTATATCATCAACCAGCGTATCAGAATTTGTAAGAACTTTTTCCACTTCTTCTTTATCTGCCGAATTCACGAAAAAATATAAAATATCATCCACCCACTCGTCCTGATTTTTTATTCTACCCGTGTCGTTTTGGTCGTTTTGTGAACGAACGTGTTCTATATCCCAATCTTCCAACTTGTATTTATGGAATGGAAAGCGCATGTCTGTATTATGCGAATCTAATATCGTTTGAATATTGAACAACAACAGTATTTTCCTAATTTTATTTCTGTCTTTGTTTTCCACGTAATTAAGTTCGTCAATGTTACAATTTACAAAATTCTCTCTGATTTCTTTCTTCAGGTATTCTATAAACTCTGATCTGGATTTTGGTAAAATACCTTTTTCCTTGTTCCCCTCTTTCGCTTCCTTTATTTCGTTTATTGGTTTTCCACATTCAACTAAATACCCCACGTAATGGAATAAAGTATGATCCTTATACCATTCTTCCAAAGTCATGAAATATCGTTTGATTGACAGCCAGATATCATCAATATCCTGTTTCTTGTTCTTCCCTTTTTCGTCATTAGAAAACTCCTTTTGAAACTCGTTGTAAGTATGATAAAATTCAGATTCAACTGTCCGGCCTTTCATCAAGTCTAATATAAACTCGATGCGATTGTCGTATTTCAGCGAATTCGATGGATTATAGATAAAGTACCAGAAAGCATCCTCTTGTAAAGATTTCTCTATCATATCCCATTCGGTGGCAATTTGAATCTGTTTTAAAGTAGCCTTATTCTCCTCGAAATTAGCTTTTTGTAACAACAAAGCTTTCACGAGTTCCGCGTTTGTCAAAGGGATCTTACCGATATTCAACCGGGTGAAAATATCGTAATTATTATTCGTTTTGCCGCCTTTCACCTCATACCAGATAACCCTTACATTGTTGGCCACATCAAAAGATTCTTCCTCAGACCCTTCTTCAATATCTTCTGGCTGATATTTCAAAAGAGTATTTAAAAAATCAATCGCATTTATATTATTATTCTTGTCCTTGAACCACTCTTTAATCGTGTTATATGCTTTCCAAATATGCCAATAGTCGACATTCTGATTCGCTTCTTCCTCCGTTTTAAATTTCACATTCTCTAAAAAATCTTCACTATCCGTTCGAGTTTCATACACCGGTGGTTGAAATGAGAAATTAGGGAAAGCCATTCTTATTATTTCCTCCAAATGTTTTAATATCAGATAAATGGTCGTGATTCGTTGTTGTCCGTCAATCACTTCCCATTTGTCTCCATTTCGAGCTACCACAACAGGCTGCAAGCAATAGTACTCACCTGATCGATCAGCCTGTTTTGAAAATTGCCAAATATCATTCAGCAATTGTTTCACTTGCGTTTCTGTCCAACGATAACCACGTTGGTAGGCAGGAACAAAAAAACGGTGTTTAAATAATCGATTTACCGATTTTAACACGAATTCAGTCGATTCACTCATATTTTCCATAATCTATAGTGTTTAAAAATGTTTTTTACTTGAATATCTGTATAGCTATATGTGCACAGGCTTCGGCATCGGCCAGGGCGTGGTGATGGTTCTCAAGCACGAAGCCGCAATGTGCAGAGACGGTGTGTAGTTTATAATTGGGTAAACCTCTCAGTTCTGCTCTCGCTTTCTGCAGGGTGCAGTAGAACTCATAGTCGGGATAATCCATCTGGTACATCCGGAAACAGGCTTTCAGGCAACCCTCATCAAACACCTTGTTGTGGGCGATCAACGGCAAATCTTCAATCAACGGTTCAATCTGATTCCATACCTGCGGAAATATCGGTGCATTCGCTGTAACATCCTGGGTGATGCCATGCACCATGATGTTACCATAACGGTAATATTCCGGATCGGGACGGATCAGGCTGTAAAAATTATTCGTGATCTCACCCTTACGGACGATTACCACACCCACACTGCAAACGCTGGTACGGTGTTCATTGGCGGTTTCAAAATCAATGGCTGCAAAACTATTCATGGGTTCACAAATTATTTTTCAGTTTAACATTGCAAATATAAAGATTTCATTTCTCATGCTACTCTAAATCTTAAAGAAAAATAATAACATTTTAACTTTTGTACATCTCCGACATTTGCTGTACAACATCAGCAACTTCCTGCCTCAACCAGATTGGTTTCAGTACCTCGGCATTCTCGCCATGCGAAAGCAATTCCTGCAGAAAATCGTAGGTAGGATGCAGGAGATATTGAAAGACTGCATAGTCAGCCTGATCATCCACCAGTGTTTGGGAGTGATGCAACGGAAGTGTCTCAAAATATCTACGCTGGTTTCCATACACTTTTATTTCTACCGTTTCGGGTTCTTCACCGTCGCTGTGTATAATGCCAAAGCTGTGGTGAAAATAGTTTTCCGGTGAGAAATCAGCCGGATAGACGAATTGAGTATTGGTAACTTCCACTTGATGTACGCGATCCAATGAGTAAATGCGCAATTCGTCATATCGGGGGTTGCGTGCCAGCAGGTACCATCGCTGCCGGAACACTTTCAGGCAATAGGGTTCAACCGGGAAGGTGGAAGGTACATCTTTCTCGAAGCTCTGGTAGGTGATTTCAACAGAAAGGTTGTCGCGGATCGCTTCCAGGAAGGTTGTCAGGTATTGGTGACCGGAAGGAATCTTCTCGAACAGGATCCGATCTTTTATCTCACTGATCTCACTAAGCAGATTCCCTACCGACAAAGCGTTCAGCATCCAGGATCGCATCCCGCCCCGTCGCATGTCATCCTCGTTTTCGATGTAATAAACATACCCTTCCCGTTTATCGCATTCGATGTTGATGTCGAACATCTCCTCAATGGCCTGGCGGTGATTGTGAAAAGTACGCAGTGGAATATCATCGCCCTTGAAATTCAGGCGGGAACGTTTCCACTTCTCGTTGATCTCTTCAAACGTGATTCTGCCTGCACTGAAGATCGTATCCACCAGCCAAATGTATCGATTGAACAAGGTGGCTGTGCTCTCTTTGTTGCTTTTCTTGTTTGGTTTCATCTTGCTATTTCTTGTGTAATCTTACTGGAATCCGATTCTTGGTCGGTTATCGATCTGATTGAACCGTTCGTTTCTACAAAATCCGTGTAGGGTTTCCAGGGAAGGAAGTCCCCCGTTTAGAACCTGTTCTACAACGCTTTTCCGGACAATGTTTTCAATTTGTCCCCCGCTGAAATCATACTTTTGAGCCAACTCATCTGCATCTGATTCGGAGAGGTTCGACATCATCGATCGCCAGATCTGTTTTTTCGTGTGCAGGCTCGGGTTCAAGAATTCTATCTTGTAGATAAACCTTCTTTTGAAAGCTTTATCGAGATTTCTTGTCATGTTGGTAGTGGCAATCATGATCCCGTTCAGGTTTTCCATCTCCTGGAGAATGATATTCTGCAATGCGTTTTCCATCTTATCTACCGAATGTAGTGTCTCCATACGGGTACCAAGGAGAGCATCCGCTTCGTTGAACAGTAGGATAGGAGCGACTTCGGAGTGTGAAACACTCTCGCGATAATCATCGAAGAGTTTCTTGATACTCTTTTCTGATTCACCAACCCAGACACTTTTGATTTCAGAGACGTTAACCGGTAAAATATTCCGACCTGTTTGTCGTGCAATCTGATATACGGTTTCGGTCTTTCCGGTACCGGGTGCACCGTAAAAGAGACAAGCAAAACCGTTTCGCATTCCGTTGTCCGAAAATTTCTTCTGTATTACTGCAAAATTATCGGGTTTCAGCAGATCGGTCAGCTTGTCAATCTGCTCCTGCTCGTAAACATCGAAAAAAAGTTCTTTCTTTATGATGGTGCTGTGCAGGATAAATTTCCTGTCAAGTTTATCTGCAATCTTTATGTATACATCATCTCCAATCAACTCGCATTTGGCATTTTCGGTCAGATGGTAATAATTGGCATTAGCAAAACCATCGGATCTCACATTTTCTATCCACTTGTCTTCTAATAAACGATTGTATCCCTTCCTGAGTGACAGTTTAATTGTTGACAAGCAATCTTTTTCAAAGATGGACGCCAATTCGAAAAAGCCAACAAGGTCATCATCGTCATTCACCAGCAGATGGCATATATATAGTAAAAGGATGTTTTCATGCTCTGCATAGTCATGTTTTCTGATCGTTTGGGATAATTTGAGATGTGGATTGGCATTCACGAGTGCACTCAATTCATATACCAGATCGCTATACAAAATTTCATTATCTTTCTTTTCTGTAAACAGGTCATTCAAATAACCGAAAAAAGTGTTCTGAGATATGTTGTCATATTGCCTTGGCTCGATCTTTTCCCCTTCGTTTAATGCAAACATCACTTCTTTCCGGACTTGGTAGCCGATAGCACCACTTCCTCTGTGACAGCGAACCAACCGTTTCTTTTCGAGTTCCTGAAGACTTTCTCCGTATCGCATGATTCTGACCTTTCGGCAATTGAAATGTTCGGATAGATCGTTAATTGATGTATAATTTGAATCATTGTTATCCACAAGAAAAGCGAAGAAAACAGTTGCCATATCAGATAATTGCAGCTCATTCTTTACAAAATCGATATAAGGTTTCGCATTTTCAAAGAACTCATCACCCAACCCGGAGTTTTCCGACAGCTCGATAATTTTCTCGATGTTGCTCAGCAAGTTGTTTGGCTCAGATGATGGAGTCATTCCCTGTTTTTGCTCTTGCTCTCGATAGGTTTTGTTGTTCATTGCCCTGCTTCTTTATTGTTACAATGCAAATGTAGAACAAAGATATGCCGAATAATGGCACATCAATTGAAAAATTGAAATTTATGTGAGTTTCCTCTCTTGGGGATGTTGGAAAATTCAAAAAGGCATTACGCTCTATCAACCAATCCATGGATAATAGGGATGTCAAGATGGTCTTGGCAGATGTATCGTTTAGCGGTAGTGATACTTGTTTGGATTGTTTTGGAGATTTGGCAGAAGAATAACCATTCTTACCAAAATTCTTACTTTTCTAAAAACAGAAACGACGCAAATAGCTGATGATATGCTATATACGCCGTTAGAGTTGTTGTCCCACTAGGATTCGAACCTGGACTGTCTGAACCAAAATCAGATGTGCTGCCATTACACCATGGGACAATCATCGATGCTTCGTGAAAAGCAGTGCAAAAGTAGTATAATAATTTTAGCGTAACAAATTATTTGTACGGTTTTTAATGGATCAGGACATCAATCATGCAGGTACGCGACAGAAAGCGGCCAAAGGAGCATTATTCATCAGCTGAGGCGGAATGGCACGTCATCTTATTCCGCGATCAGCAGGTAATAATTCTTCTTCCCGCGTTGGGCCAGGATATATTTATCGCCTATCAGATGCGAGAGTCCGATGGTTTCATCGAACAGCTCCAGCTTCTCTTTGTTGATCATCACACCGCCGGCCTGCACCGTCTTGCGCATCTCACTCCTGGAGGGAAAGACAGCCGAGTCGTCGGTAAGCAGGTCCACAGCCTTGATGCCCGCGGAAAGCTTCTCTCTTGAAACAACAAATTGCGGCACCCCTTCAAATACCTGCAGGAAGGTGGTCTCATCGATCGAGCGTAACATCTCGGAAGTTGATTGGCCAAAGAGGATCTGTGAGGCGTTGACCGCCATCTCGTAGTCCCCGCGCGAGTGTACCATCACGGTGACCTCTTCGGCCAGCCGTTTCTGAAGCGGACGCAAATGGGGTGCCGACTGCTGTTCGGCAACGAGTGCCGCTATCTCTTCTTGGGAGAGTGAGGTGAATATCCTGATGTATTTCTGGGCATCGGCATCACTCACGTTGAGCCAGAACTGGTAAAACTGATAGGGTGAGGTATATCTTGAATCAAGCCATACGTTGCCACTCTCGGTCTTACCGAACTTACCCCCGTCGGCTTTCGTGATAAGGGGACATACGAGTGCATAGGCTTCACCCCCCTCCACGCGACGGATCAGCTCCGTGCCGGTGGTGATATTGCCCCACTGGTCCGATCCGCCCACCTGCAGACGAACGCCCATTTCGCGGTAGAGATGCAGGAAATCGTAGCCCTGCAGCAGCTGATAGGAGAACTCGGTGAACGACATCCCTTCGCTCGATTCCCCGCTCAGTCGTTTCTTCACGGAGTCTTTGGCCATCATATAGTTCACGGTGATGTGCTTGCCGATATCGCGAATGAAGGAGAGAAATGAGTAATCCTTCATCCAGTCGTAGTTGTTCACCAGGATAGCCTTATTGGGAATGTCACTTTCAAAATCGAGAAACCGGGCCAGCTGCTTTTTGATGGCCTCCTGGTTGTGACGCAGCGTCTCCTCATCGAGCAGATTGCGCTCGGCCGACTTCATGGAGGGATCGCCGATCATGCCGGTGGCACCACCCACCAACGCCACCGGTGTGTGACCGGAGCGCTGCAGGTGCTTCAGCATCATCACCCCCACCAGGTGGCCGATATGGAGGGAGTCGGCTGTGGGATCTATTCCCAGGTATCCTGCCGTCTGCTCTTTCATCAACAGCTCTTCCGTGCCGGGCATCACATCATGAACCATGCCCCGCCAGCGGAGCTCTTCCACAAAATTCATCATTTTGAAAACGTTTCTTGTTCGATTTGTAAAAAGTATGCAAAGGTAATAAAAATCATCGGGATGGGGCAGCTGGACAAGGGATTTACTTTTTTCCGCCCAGCATCAGAAAGAGTGCCAGGACATTCATAATCTCCAGGCGCCCCAGCAGCATGTTGGCAGAGAGAATGTATTTTGCTGCATCGGGTAACATTCTGTAATTGCTGAACGAACTAACCTCACCGAAACCGGGGCCTACATTTCCAATGGTGGCGATAGATGCCGAGAACGAGGACATACCGTCAACTCCCGTTGCGGTAAGCAGCAACGCGGTGACTGAAAAAGTGAGGATGTAGAGGATGATAAAAACCATAATCTGCAGCTCCAGCTCATGGTTAATTACGTTTTTATCCATTTTGACAACATAGATACCATCCGGATGCAGAATGAGCTTCAGCTGTTTGGTGACCGATGCAAAAAAGAGATAAATGCGATCGAATTTCATTCCTCCTGCAGTTGATCCTACCATTCCGCACTGTATGGTGAAATAAATGAGTAAGAGGATGGAAAAAATGGGCCAGTTTCCGGTATCTACCGTGGCATAGCCGGTGGTACTGCCCAGTGATATTACCTGAAAAGCGGCATACCTGAGCGATTCCCAGAGCCCGTAGAGATTTTCTCTTGTGAGTTGAAACGTGATTAAAATGATGCCGATGAGCATCACCAGCAAATACATGCGGATAGGGTGCGAGGAGAATATATTATTTTTTTTTCTTGTGATTGTCGCATAAATTATGCCGAAATGGATGCTGCTGATAAGCATGAAGAACATGATACCCACCTCTATCCATACATTGTCGTAAGCTGCAATGCTTAAATTTCTGGTGGAAAATCCCGAGGTGGCGACGGTGGTGAACGAATGACAAACAGCATCGAAAAGACTCATCCCCAGCAACGTCAACATGGTTGTTTCTGCAATGATCAAACTGAAATATACGGTAGCGATGATCCTTATAATCTGTTTGGATCTGGTGAAGAAACTCATTTTTGACAGGTCGGACACCTCTGAGCGGTAGAAACTCGACATGGCCCCCTTTTTTTCAGGAAGCACCAGCAATACAAACAAAACAATACCCACTCCGCCAATGAATGCGGTGGATGAACGCCAGAAGAGCAACCCTTTTGGTAAAGCTTCAATGTCATTCAAGATACTAGATCCGGTGGTGGTATAACCTGATACGCTTTCGAAAAGCGCATTGGCTACCGTATCGAATTCACCTCCAAAAAGGTAGTAGGGAAGCATGCCAATCACACAGGTGATGATCCAGCCAAAAACACTGATCGTCAATCCTTCGTGAAAACTGATTTCTCTGTATTTTCTGATAAAAAATTGTGGCGTGACGCCCAGAACGGTACAGGAAACAGCACTAATCAATAAGGCATTGAGTGCGTTTTCTTTGTTTACAAATGATATGGCTGCCGAGATAAAGAGGAACAGCGAATTAAACAATAAGATGTAACCTAAATATTTTACAACAGCTTTTGTTCGGATCATATAAGCGGTAGTTATTCGTTGTCGTGAATAGCTCTAAAAATGGGCCTCACCGGGCCCATTTTTTTTCGTTCATCTTGTGATTCATTTTACGATCGACATAAATTCCTGATTCGTACGATATTTCGCAAATTCCAGATCGTTGAGTGCCCTCGTGGCGAAAGATCGGTCACGGTCGATAGCAGTGCGCAGGTTTGCTGCCACATCGTTGAAATTGTTTGTTCTGGAGGCGATGATAGCGAGCAGATAAGCGGTGGTGGCATCCGGGTTTTCAACAGCTTCCAGTGTCTGTTTGGCTTTGTTGTAATCTCTTACCAACAGCTGTGCCAGGCCGGCATTGTTTGTCTTGTTGTTTCCGTAAGCATCCACGGCCTGATTATAGTTACCCTGCAACAAACTGAGCAGTCCCATGGCTTCATCAAGACCGGCAGCACCGGCAGATTTTCCCAACAGCTCATTGGCTGTTTCCAGATCGTTGTCCATGATGGCCAGCAATGCTTTGTTCATGTTTACCTCGGGAGCCGATGGGTTCACCTGCGCTGCCCGGTTAAAAGCCTGTTTAGCCTTTGCATAGTCACCCTGTTTAAAGAACATGGTTCCGATGTTGTTCCATCCCCGGTAGTCGCTCGAGAAGTTGGCAGTGACATACTGGTAGATGCGTTCTTTCACCTTTTCATCATCGGTCAGGGAAGAGGCATAAAGCAGTTCCTCCACTGTCAGCTCCCTGGGGTTGTTGTTCCAGGTGGTCATGATCTCCTCATCCGATTTGCCAACGATCTCGATGTTGGCAATGATGCGGGAACGACGCAGCTGCGGCAGGATGGTTGTGGCCAGCTCATCAAACACGTAGGAGATGTTCCTGATCTCCCGCTCACGGGTCTCTGAATCGGGGTACATCTCCAGCACACGCAGGATCAGCTCCTTGTCCTGCAGATCGGAAGCCATTACCAGTTGGCGGAATCCTTCCCAGTCCTCCGCGGTGTAGCGGGCATATACATCGGTATGGATGTTACGCTTGCTCAATTCATCTTCCAGATAACCGGAAGTGTTCTTTTCACGCTGAGCGGCAAGCTGCTCGTTGAGTGAAAGGCTCCCGTCGGGAGATGCATAGGCCGACACTTCCACGTTCACGTTTTGTTTCGGGTCGTTGAATGCCTGTTCTACACGGCGCTTCCACGCAGTCAAATCTTGTTTGTTCAATTCGCTGTCACGCAGCTTTGCCTGCTGGATCACAAACATGATATTGGCTTCCTGTGCCTCCTTGATGATGCGTTGGAATCCGTCGGGTGCAACGGAGGGCGTGGTGGTACGCACATCGGCCAGTGCCGAGGTGGCGATCACCCCGTCCGCCACTTTCAGGTCGGGCAGGATGGATGGTTTGTTTTTGATTCTCCCGTCGAAACGGAGGTAGAGTTCCGAGCTTAGCATCTCAGGCTTGTAGGGGAAAGTGGAGTTGATGGTGAAATTGCCGCCACGACGGTTAGAGATGGTGGTCCTGTTACCGGAGATGTTCTCTCCCTGGAAGCTGTAGGGAGTGCCGGTCAGCTCACCGTTACCATACTTCAGGACTGGGGTGATGGTAACGATACCGTTCTTGTGAAACCATTTCTCCGGGAAGGTTCCGTTGATGGTGACAGGCACCTGGTTTCCCACCGTTTCCAGGGGTGAGGGTGTCACATTGAAATTGCTTTGTGAAAGCGGCGTAAGCTTGCTGCTGCACGAGGTAGTGAATAATACGGCCGTTACTGCAAACAATAGCGATAAAAGATGAGATTTCCTGTTCATTTGGATAAAGTTTATTATTAATTAAATCGATCTATTTCTCATTTTTTTATTGCAGACAAATATACCCAATTCTCACCAATTAAAGAAGAGCTGTGTACCCTATTAATGTTAATTTCTACGATATGGGGCGTGGTTGGTCATCCGGATTCGAATCTTTCTTTTTTTTCGGTACATCATTGCTTAAACCCGAGCTGACGCAGTTCATTTGCTACGGAAGGAGATGCATGGATAACCCTGTAAGCGGGATATTCTCTTCTCAGCGGATAGTTTGAACGAAACCAATGGAACTTCTCGGGAGATGATTTGAGTGCAACCGTTTCCGTCACGGGATCATAGGTGTGCCAGACGGCGTGTGCCAGTTGTGTTTCGGGCTGCACTTTACGCAGATCGATGACCGGCAGTCGGGGTGGCGGTATTTCACTGAATTTTGGGATGACGCCTAATCCGAAGAAATCGATCAGGTTCTCAAGGCTCATTTTTGTGGCCGTCCATTTCCCGTCGGCACTGTACCCCGCGACATGGGGGGTGGCAATATCGGCCAGAGCAAGCAATTCCTTGTCAATGTCAGGCTCATTCTCCCAGCAATCGATAACCACCCCGGAGATGCGACCTGCACGGAGTGCCTTTTTCAATGCCTGCTTGTCGGTAATTGCACCGCGGGCTGCATTCATGATAAAGGGCTTTCTGGCGAGGGCATGCAAAAATGATTCATCTGCCAGATGCCAGGTCGCATGCCTGCCGGTTTTCGTCAGGGGTGTATGAAAGGTGATCATGTCGGATTCACGTCTGATGGTTTCGATATCCACAAAATGACCCTCCTCATTCCCTTCCTTTTCCGCTCTCGGGGGGTCGTTCAGCAGTACCTTCATTCCCAGTTTCCTGCAGGCTGCCGCCACCTTGCTTCCCACGTTACCCACGCCAACGATTCCAATGGTTTTGTCTTTCAGTTTAAATTGATGTTTTTCGGCCAGACAGAGTAACGAGGCCGTAACATACTGTTCCACAGAATTGGCATTGCAGCCTGGTGCTGTCCGCCAGGCTATTCCGTGCGTATCACAATATACCGTATCGATGTGATCATAGCCGATGGTGGCGGAGCAGATCAGTTTCACACTGCTGCCGGAAAGAATCTCCTCCCCGAAGTGGGTTACTGTACGCACGATCAGTGCATCCTTGTCGCGGATCGCCTCGCGGGTGAATTGGTTGCCCGGCAGGTATGCCACCTC
>DPAC01000026.1:19733-21766 GCA_003517675.1 Porphyromonadaceae bacterium
TGCAAGTGTTGGTGCATTGCCTTGGCAGCACGCCGCCCATCGCCCATGGCGAGGATCACCGTGGCGCCGCCACGCACGATATCGCCACCGGCATAGATCATCTCATCGGCGGTCTGCATCGTCTCCTGGTTGACCACGATGGTACCCCACCTGGTGACCTCCAGACCATTGAAGCTCTGTGGAATGAGTGGGTTGGGGGAGACACCCACGCTCACAATCACTTCATCCACCTCCATCCAGACAGTATCACCCTCAATGGGTACGGGACGACGGCGCCCCGACTGGTCGGGAGCCCCCAGCTCCATCCGCTGAAGCTCCATCCGCTGCACCCGTCCCCGATCATCACCTTCATAGCGAAGCGGATTGTGAAGCGTGTAAAATTCGATCCCCTCCTCCTTGGCGTGCTTGATCTCCTCGATACGTGCCGGCATCTCCTCCTCTGAGCGGCGGTAGATGATCATCGCTCTCTCTGCACCCAGGCGCCGTGCGGTACGCACCGCATCCATGGCCGTGTTGCCACCACCAATCACTGCTACTTTCTTGCCCATATGTACCGGGGTGTCACTCTCCGGGTCGGCAGCCTGCATCAGGTTGACACGGGTGAGATATTCGTTGCAGGACATGATGCCATTCAGGTTCTCACCCGGTATGTTCATGAAGTTGGGCAGGCCGGCACCGCTTCCCACAAAAATTGCCCGGTAACCCTCTGCTTTTAGGTCCTCCTGTGAGATGGTTTTACCGATGATGCAGTTGGTCTCGAACTTGACACCCATCTTCCGCAGACCATCAATCTCGGTATCCACAATGTCGTTGGGAAGACGAAACTCGGGGATGCCGTAACGAAGAACCCCTCCCAATTCGTGGAGTGCCTCAAACACGGTCACATCATAGCCGAACTTCACCATGTCACCGGCAAAAGCCAGTCCCGCGGGACCGGAGCCCACCACCGCGATCCTGATGCCGTTGGAGGGCGCTGTAGCCGGCACCGAGAGCTCTCCGCTCATCCGTTCATAGTCGGCCGCGAACCGCTCCAGGTGACCTATTGCCACCGGTTCTTTCTTCATCTTCAGGGTATAGAAGCACTGGCTCTCGCACTGTCGTTCCTGCGGACAGACGCGCCCGCAGACAGCTGGCAGGGCACTGGTTTCTTTCAGCGTACGAGCCGCCTCCAGAATCTCACCCCGTTCAATGTTCTTGATGAATTTGGGAATATTGATCTCCACAGGACAGCCTGTGATGCAGGTAGGATCCACGCAATCGAGACAACGATGGGATTCGTTCACCGCCATTGCTTCCGTCAGACCCAGGTTTACCTCATCGTAGGTATGGCTGCGAACCTCCGGATCCACCTCCGGCATCTTTACCCGGGGGATGGCCGTACGATCTTTGTTCTTCATCGATTTACGCAGGATTTCGCGCCACTCCTGTGCTCTTTCTGCCTTTAAATGCTCGCTCATATTTTTCTGATTATTTCCTTCATTTTGTGAACCCTGAAACCGAAAGCAACGCCTTGTTCAATTATAAGCCTTCAGACGCATCAGCATCTCGTCGAAATCGACCTGATGCGCATCGAACTCGGGACCGTCGATGCAGACAAACCTGGTCTTGCCGCCTACCGTCACACGGCAGGCACCGCACATACCGGTACCATCTACCATGATGGTGTTGAGCGAGGCGATGGTAGGTACCTCATACTTTCGTGTCAGCTCCGAGACAAACTTCATCATGATGGCCGGTCCGATGGTGACGCAGAGATCGACTTTCTCCCGCAAGATCACCTTTTCCACTCCCTGCGTGATCAATCCTTTCTCACCATAGGAGCCGTCGTCGGTCATGATGATCACCTCGTCGGAGTGGGAACGAACCTGATCCTCCAGAATGATCAGATCCTTTGAGCGGGCGCCCAGCACTGAGATCACTCTGTTACCCGCCTGCTTCATCGCTTCGATGATCGGCAGCATGGGGGCAACACCTACACCACCGCCGGCACAGACCACAGTGCCGAACTTTTCAATGTGGGTCGCCTTGCCCAG
>DPAC01000130.1:0-8800 GCA_003517675.1 Porphyromonadaceae bacterium
AAGATGATATGGCAGTTCGGCGAACTGGGATATGATCTCTCTATCAATGAGAACGGAAGAACCGGCAGAAAACCAATCAAATGGGATTACCTGACAGTACCGGAACGCAGGGAGTTATACGACACCTACGCAGCACTGATCAACCTTCGGATGGAGCATGAAGAGCTCTTCAATGCAACATCCACCCTTAGCTGGAACAATGGTCGCTACCTCACCCTCTCTTCCTCCGAAAATGCAAAAAATATAGTGGTGATCGGCAACTTTACAGACAAAACCACCGGTGGTGAGGTCAACTTCCCCCAAACGGGTGTCTGGTATAACTATCTGGAGAACGGCACAACGATCTATGTGCCTTCAACCACAATGAATGTAGAGCTGCCACCTTACAGTTTCAAGATCTATACCACTTTTGAACCATAACCCCACAACTATTCCGATCTATCACTATTGAGAAGAGGGGAGTATCGGGCTGAATACTCCCCCCTTTTTTTTCGGAGAAAAAGCGGAAAGGATAAACATAATCGATCTTTCCGGCGTTTAGAGTGGTAATCACAGTAACGACAACAACAAAATGAAATCGATCGCAATTATTTACGGTTCCAGCACCGAAAACACCAAGAGAGCCGCGGAGAAGATCGCGGAAAAGATGGCCGACTACACCCCCACCCTGGTCGATATCTACGACGGCGATGAACAACCTTTCCTCGCACACGATGTGCTGATCATGGGTGTATCCACGTGGGGGGTTCAGGATCTGCAGGACGACTGGAACGATTTCTATCCCAAGCTGGAGAAGCTGGACCTCACCGGTAAGACCGTTGCCATCTTCGGCATGGGTGATGCCTCCATCTACCCCAGCTCATTTGTCGATGCCATCGGCATCCTCTATGAGATCGTGAAAGAAAGAGGAGCTATGGTCGTGGGACAGGTATCACCCGAGGGGTATGATTTTGAATATTCCCGTGCGCTGGTGGATGATCTGTTCGTGGGCCTGCCGCTCGACGATGACTCCGAGCCGGAGCTGACCGATGAACGCATCGCCGCGTGGGTGGAGCAACTGAAACCCTACCTGCAGTAAACAGCATAAAAGACCCGGACAGATGTTGCCCGGGTTTTTCATGATTTGTGCAGAGGTCAACAGCAGCCCCATTACTTGTACCCATTACTTGTAATAGATCCTGTACTCCCACGGCTTGAGCTGCATGGTTTCGGCAGACTCTGCCTCCTCTCCATCAGGAAAGAGACGGTAACCGTCGCCCGGCACAGGTTGTTCGAAGGTTACTCCAACATTCTCATGGCTGAAGTTGAACAAAGCAACTACCTCACTGCCTTCATTCACCCGGCGGAATGACCATACCGATTCAGGCCGGTCGTTCGCAATCTCGCTCATCTCGCCGCTGCGGCCGGGTGCCAGCAACGCCTTCTGTTCCTGCTTGAAGCGATTCAGATCGCGGTAGAAAGAGCCGAAATCATCCGGGTCGCTCCAATCAATCTCATCTTTTTCAAAGAAAGCAAGCCTCCGGTCGAAGCCAACCTCCTGGCCGCTGTAGATCAGCGGCATACCCGGCAGCAGGTAGGTGAGCACGGCAAAGGTGCGTGCCGCCTCTCCCATCCGTTCAAACTCGGTACCGTTCCAGGAGTTCTCATCATGATTGGAGGTGAAGAACATCGGAATGGCATGCGGCGCAAAACGATGGTTCATTCTTTGCAGGGATGCCCGGAGTGAATCCACATTTTCCTTCCCCTGTGCCACCCTGTTCATCTTGTGATGAAAATCCCAGGCATAGAAGGCATCGAACAGCGACTCGTTCAGCTCCGGCTTCTCCGCCTCGGCAAGGAGAAAGATATCCGGGTTCAAGGCAGTCAGGGAGTCTTTGGCTGCGCTCCAGAAATCGGTCGGTATCTCACCGGCAACGTCACAACGAAAGCCGTCGATGCCGGTTTCACGCACCCAGAAGAGCATTGAGGCAATCATTGCCTCACGCATCTCCGGCTTGCTGTAATCGAGCTGGGCGATATCGGTCCAGTCGTACATCACCTTCAGCTCGCCCAGGCTGTCCCGCACGTACCAGTCGGGATGAGCCTCCACCCACACGGCATCGCGCGAGGTATGGTTGGCCACCCAGTCGAGGATCACCTTCATCCCCAGCCCGTGAGCCTGATCGACCACCGCCCGGAAATCATCCAACGTGCCAAACTCACTGTTGACCGCCATGTAATTGCTGATGGAGTAATAACTGCCCAGGGTTCCCTTCCGATCTTTTTCTCCGATCGGCTGAATGGGCATAAACCAGAGGATATCAACCCCCAGTTCGCTGAGGCGGGGCAGGTGCTGTGCAAAGGCAGTGAAAGTACCTTCCGGGGTGTACTGTCGCGTATTGACCTCATAGAGCACCGCATCATAGACCCATTCGGGCCGGACATTTCTTTCCGCAGTTGCCGGTTCTGCTTCTCTGTTTTTGTTCCCGCACGACAGCAACAGGGTGACGAGCAGGGAGTAGAGTAGAATTTTCTTCATATCTTTTGGATTGTTCATTTGTTCTTTTTCTGCAGTTTGTAAACATCGTCTCTGTCCTGTACCAGGAAGACGCTCAGGGCGCCCAGGATCAGCGAGCAACCGGCAAGCACCAGGGTGAGGATCACCCGTCCCCCGAACAACTCACTGGTGATGTAGCCCAGGATACTGGCAGCCAGGATCTGTGGAATGACGATGAAGAAGTTGAAGATCCCCATGTAGGTGCCCATCCTATCTGCCGGCAGCGATCCGGTAAGAATGGCATAAGGCATGGAGAGGATGCTCCCCCAGGCAAAGCCGACACCCACCATGGGGAGGAGCAGCAACTGCGGCTCGCGGATGAAGAAGAGCGAGATAAATGCTACGCCCCCGAGCGAGAGCGCGATGGCATGAGTTGCCTTGCGTCCAATCTGTCTTGCCAGTGCAGGCAACAGGAAAGCACTGATGGCTGAGACCGCATTGTAAACGGCGAAGAGCACCCCTACCCAGTTGGCACCCTGGTTGTAAAGCGCACTGCTGGAGTCGGTGGTACCGTACACATGCTGTGTGATGGCGGGAGTGGTATAGATCCACATGGCGTAAAAGGCAAGCCAGGAAAAGAACTGCACCACTGCCAGCTGCCCCATGGTTTTGGGCATATGAAGCAGGTCGTTCATAATCGCCACCATCCCATTTGCCTTGGATGTGTTTTTGGTCATCACGCCGGAGAGCAGCAGGATGATGCCAAAAACCAGCAACAACCCTCCCACAATATAAAGCTGTCCGTTTTGTTCCCCGAGAGAGGATATATAGATCAACAACGTGGCAGCAGCTCCCACCAGTGTCCATATGAGACCGTTGCGCAGAAACTGACCGGAGGTGATCGCTACTTTTGGAACGTTTTTTACCCCACTCATCTTTTCTTTCTCCTTCTCAAAGGCAGCCAGCTCTTCGGGCGAATACTCCTTTGAGGTGAGCACCGTGTAGAGCACCGAAAGAAAGAGCACCACACCACCAATATAGAAAGAGAGCTTCACCGACAGCGGGATCACCCCCTCCTCTGCCGTGTTGGGCACACCGAACCAGTTGGTAAGTATATAAGGGAGTGCCGAGGCCACCACCGCACCGGTACCGATAAAGAAGCTTTGCATGGCAAAGCCCATTGTCCGCTGTTCCGAAGGAAGATTGTCACCTACAAATGCCCTGAAAGGCTCCATGGAGATGTTGATGGAGGCATCCATAATCCAAAGCATGCCGGCAGCGATCCACAAAGAGGGGGAATTCGGCATAAAGAACAGGGCCAGGGTGGTTAAGAAGGCTCCCACCATGAAATAGGGCCGGCGGCGCCCGAAGCGGTTCCAGGTGCTATCGCTCAGGTGTCCAATGATCGGTTGAATGATCAGGCCGGTGATGGGTGCAGCAACCCAGAGGATGGGGATATCCTCCACCCGTGCACCCAGGGTCTCAAAAATACGGCTTACATTGGCATTCTGGAGGGCAAAACCAAACTGAATACCCAGAAACCCGAAACTCATGTTCCAGATCTCCCAAAAGGAAAGGTGTCTCTTCTTCATGTGGATGATGCGTTTTGATCTCAGTTAATTGAAGCGTTGAAAAGATTCAAACGTTTATGGAATAAACAAATATAGAGTCTATTCCCGGCCGGAGTGTCTTCCTCAGCCGCGAACATCCTTATTTTTTGTGCAATCGTGTGCATGAGGGAGTTACCGTGTCGACCTCCGCACCACCAGGTCCGACTTGATCAGACGGCTCACCACTCCCTGCTTGGTCTCTTTACCCTCAATGCGGTTGATCAGCAGCCGGGCGGCGGTAAAGCCCATCTCAAAGCCATGTTGGTCGACACTCGTCAGGGGGGGATCGGTCACCTCGGTGAGGTAGCTGTTGGTGAAACCACACACCGAGATGTCATCCGGGATGCGATAGCCAACAGCTTTGACAATCTGAATACAGGATGATGCTACCTCATCATTGATACAAAAGAAGGCATCCGGCACCGGTTGCAGTTTCAGCATCTCAGGCACTACGATGCGCGCCAGCTCCACCGTATCGCAGATCCTGCTCATCTGATCCTCCACCGGCAGTCTGTATTTGCGCAGTGCATCTTCATATCCCATCCGACGGTTGTTGGCAATGGGCAAGATGGGGGTGGCCCCCAGGAAAGCTATCCGCCGGCATCCTGTTTGAATCAGATGCTCCACCGCATGATAAGCACCGGCATAGTCATCGACCACCACCTTGTCGGTGTTGATACCGGTGCAAATGCGATCGAAGAAAACCAGATGAACATCGTTATCAATGATCTCCTGAAAATGATCAAATTTTTTCGTTGTCTTCGACTGAGAGGCTAAAATACCGCATACACGTGCATCGAGCAGCGTCTCCACACTTCGCACCTCACGTTCGTAATCCTCGTTTGATTGACAGAAGAGCACATTGTAGCCGTTATTCTCCGCCTCCTGCTGGATAGCCGACAACACGGTGGAAAAGAAATAGTGTACGATCTGCGGTACGATCACCCCGATGGTGTTGTTCCTGTTGGTGCGCAACTGCATGGCCAGGGTGTTGGGCTTGTACCTGTGTTCCGCAGCATAGCGCTGCACCAACCTGCGTGTCTCCTCACTGATGGCGGGATGATTCTTCATGGCCCGTGACACGGTGGATGGTGACAAGTTGAGTGCTTTTGCAATATCCTTTAAGGTGATCTGTCCCATATATATATGAATCCCCTGATTGATTGCGGTCACATGTGAATCTCCGCTGCCGGCAGATCAAACGGTGAAACCGAAAAGAAAACAGGATGGCAGAGAGACACAGTGTTCAAATATATATAAAAAAAAGGAAACGAGTTGTACTTCCTGCAAAAAAAGGTACTCTTTTCGTGAATAAACGTTGGTAGTTATCGCAATTTGTATATATTTGTTTTAAAAATAGGATGATGAAAGAGAATAAACCATTGCCCCTTGCGGTACAATCAGAGATTGGGGTGCTGGAGGCTGTGCTGATGCACTATCCGGGTGCAGAGGTGGAGAATATGACCCCACGCCACGCACAGAGAGCCCTCTACAGTGACATCTTAAACCTGTCGATCGCCCGCAGGGAGTATGACCAGTTGCTGGGGGTATTGCAGCAGCATTCAACCGTACACAAGGTAACGGACCTGCTGACAAAACTGTTGGCCTCGGAGGAGCACAAAAGAAAACTGATTGGAAAGATCTGTGCTGCTGAACAGGTGCCTGACTATTCTGATTACCTGATCAATCTGCCAGCAGGTACACTCGCCGGTATTCTGATCGAAGGCCTCCCCCTGAAGATCAACACCCTTACCGACTTTCTGCGGGAGGAGTATTACGCCCTCAAGCCACTCTATAATTTCTACTTCACCCGCGATGCATCGGCTGTGATCGGCAACAATGCGCTGATATGCAAGATGGCCAACAGTGTGCGCATGCGGGAGGCATTGATCATGGATGCCATTTTCGACAGTGGCCTCTTTTTTGAGGGAAATAGGCTGAACAGCTACGAGTTGTCGCAACACAACCCGGAGGTGAAGATCGAGGGAGGAGATCTGCTGGTGATCAGAGAGGATATCCTGCTGATCGGCAACGGAGCGCGGACCACCACACAGGGCATCGACATGTTGGTGAAAGAGTTCTGCAAAAACAGTTCTGGGAAAAAGCATGTAATCGTGCAGCAGCTACCCGAATCGCCTGAGTCATTTATCCATCTCGACATGGTCTTCACCATGCTCGACAGGGACAAGGCGATGGTCTACAAGCCGTTGATCATGAACAGCTCGCGGTACCAGACGGTTCACATCCAGATCGACAACGGCAGGGTCTCAAGAATCAACTCTGTCAATGGCATCCTAAGCCTGCTGCGCAAGCTGGGTATCGACCTGGAACCGGTGGTGTGCGGTGGCAAGGCTGACGACTGGGATCAGGAACGGGAGCAGTGGCACAGTGGCGCCAATTTCCTGGCAATTGCGCCAGGCAAAGTGCTCTCCTACGCGCGAAACGTGCACACGCTGGAGGAGCTCAGCAAGCATGGGTTCCGGGTGGTGAGCGCCGCTGAGGTGATCAATGGCAGCTACACGCTCACTGCAGCGGAGCGCTGCGTGATCACCATCGAGGGGTCGGAACTGCCGCGAGGTGGTGGTGGTCCCCGCTGTATGACCATGCCGTTGCGTCGCTCAGCTGTGAACTGGTGAGTCAGCGCGTCACCGTTTCAAAAACAGGAAGCGGAATAAAGAGTATTCATTGCCGGTGGATCAAAGAATCGCCCTGATCTCTGCAAGATTCGCTACCGTAAAGGTGGGTTGAAAACCGGTTGCCGGTTCACCCTTGGGATTGAACCATATCTGGTCGATACGGCTGTTACGGGCACCCACGATGTCAGCATCCCAGCTATCCCCGATCATCGCGGTCTGGTTGCGTCGGGAGTTGGTGTTTTTCAGGGCATAGGTGAACATATCGGGATGGGGCTTGTTGATGCCGGCATCTTCCGACAGGATGATTTTGTTAAAATAGGATGACAATCCCGAATTTTCAATCTTCCTGTACTGAACCTCGCGAAAGCCGTTGGAGAGAATATACAGGCGGTATTTGGGACGCAGGTAATCAAGCAGCTCCATGGCTCCTTCGATCAGCCTGGTTTTACGGGTGGTGCGATCCAGAAAGTCATCGCTCAGACGTTTTGCATATTCAGGGTCGGTGATGCCAAACGGACGTACAGGAGCCAGGAACCGCTCCACGATGAGCTCCTCCTTACGAATCTCTCCCTGCCGGTACATGGCCCATAGACGGTTATTGCCCGGCATATAAACATGGTAGTATTCCTCAAAAGTGGGATAGAACTCCCCGTAACCGTAATCGTGATAGATCTCCTCAAGGCACTCCCTCCCATTGTGGTGAATATCCCACAGGGTATCATCCAGGTCGATAAACAGATTTTGATATGGCATGGCACGAAACAGTCACGGAGTGATCGCTCTTCACTCCGCGACACGACAATAATATTTGAATAATTGTGACCAGAGTTCTCCTCGTTGATCAGCTTACTTCGATAATCAGATATTTGGTAAGGCTCCAGAAGCGCTGTGTATCGGTGATCACAAAAGTGAGATTCCCGTCGTCACCTTTCACAAACTCATAAGTTCCTTCGGGATGGGTCGACCACAATTTCGCGTTGGGGGCATAAAGTGGGATCTCCGTCACCTCCCTGATATCAATCTTCAGGAAATAATCCTTATTGAATGTATCCTGTAACACCCGCGTCTGCCGCAAGAACCCGCCGGAGAGGATCTTCTGCTCTTTTAGCTCGCTGGCTGTGCCAAACACATAATAAGCAGTATGCAGGGTCTTTTCCTGCTCCTGAATGATAGCAGACTGTTGTTCAGCCTCCTGAGCCAGCGCTGTCACATCTTCAGCAAGCAGTGCAATCTGCTCATCTTTCCTTGCCAGCTCCTCCTGCAACTCCACCAGCCGATTGCTGCTCTCACGCATCTCTTCATTGAGCCGGTTAATGGTATTCTTCAACGTAGCGATCTCCTTGTTTCCGGCACTTTGTTTCCTGTTGAGCTCTTCCAGCTGTTCCTTGTTGCGCTGCAGGATCTCGTTGATCATTTTGAAGTTCTCCTGCACACGTTGTTTGGTATCCTGCGTCATCTCCCCCCCCTGTGCCGACTGGGTGGCAATGTATTTTTCTGCCTCCCTGATCTTGGCAAAATTGGCTTCCACCTCGCTGATCACCGACATCATCTCGGCTGCCTCCGATGCTACACTGGCAGAATGCATCAGCAGAGAATCCCGCTCTGCCTGTAGCTCCTTATACTCCTTCGATTCTTTCACATTTGTACATGAAACCGCCATGAGTCCCATGACCAGTAACAAAACCCAGTTCTTTCTCATAACTTTGATCTTTTTCTTTTGATTAAACAAACACTGACTGAAAATAGTTTGCCTCTTCTGTTTACTTACCTGCGACCACGATGACAAACTCACCTCGCGGCTCCTGACCGGTAAAATGGGTGACCAGACTCTCCAGTGTTCCTCTTGCCGTTTCAGCAAAGAGCTTTGAAATCTCCCGCGAAACGGATGCCTGACGTTCTCCTCCCAGATGGTCTGCAAGCTGGGTAAGGGTTTTCACTACCCTGTAGGGCGACTCATAAAAAATCATGGTACGATGCTCCTCAGCCAGCTGTTTGAGTCTTGTCTGCCGTCCTTTCTTCTGGGGAAGGAAACCCTCGAAACAGAAACGATCGCACGGTAATCCTGATTCCACCAAAGC
>DPAC01000130.1:9052-11871 GCA_003517675.1 Porphyromonadaceae bacterium
CCGGCATCCGATATCAGTGCGATCTGCTCCCCCGCCCTGAGTCGATCCACAAGGTGATCCACCGCCTGGTGCTCGTTGAACTTATGGTAGGATTGCATCCGTGTGTTGATCTCGTAATGCTTCAACAGGAAACCGCTGGTACGGGTATCCTCTGCCAGGATCAGGTCACACCTCTTGAGCAGGTTGATGGCCCTGATGGTGATATCTTCCAGATTACCTATGGGAGTAGGAATGAGATAGAGTTTACCCATTTTGTTGCCTGCTGGTTATGCAAATCCTTTTTTTATGAGCCGGAGAAAATCCTGAACAACAGGCTGATCGAAATCCCAATCCATGCGCTCTCTCAGGTATTCCTCAGCCTTTTCATAGCTCCCAAAGGTATTCAAACGAATCATCACACCGTTCATCTCCTCACGGTTGTTGTGAAACAGCTCCCGTTGAAACAAAAAACGGTCGTTCAGACTGATCCCCCTTTTCAGGTCAAGCAGAGAGGGAGGGGCCTCTGTCACATCGTTCATTGACGCAATGCCCGGGTTCTCCTCCCTAAGCGTGCGCTCCTGCATCGGTTTTGCATCGTTTGCATGGATGGATTCATTCAATCGGGGATTCCTGTAGCCGGGCAGCTCTACCCGTTCCGCCCGCTCAGGGCTCACCTTCTCTTCACGGGTCTCAACTGCATCTACCTCCTTTGTCTCCGGTTCTCTCCTTTCAGACAGCACATCCACCAACCGCTGCATCTGTTGTTTCAACTCATCGATCTGCATCGACTGCAATTGCTGAAGCAAACGGAAGATATGCTGCAGCCTGTCAAATGACTCGTTGAAAAATGAGAATGAAATTGTTTCGTTCTCATAGGTACGGCTCACTTTCTCCTCCAGCTGCCGAACAGCATGGAGCAACTGTTCCATCATCTCTTTTCTGTCATCTCTCATACACAACACTTTTGGATAGTACTTCATTGGATGAACTTCCCGCATCATGTTCGTACTACCTCCTCTCACATGCAAATGTAGTTATATTTTGGGAAGCTCCACAAAATCATCGGGCAAATTCACGAGATAGAGCTTGTGTGAGCTGCGGGTCACGGAAGTATAGAGCCAACGGTAGAAATTATCACCCATGTAGGATTGCTGAATGTAACCCAGGTCGAGAAACACATTCTTCCATTCTCCTCCCTGCGCCTTGTGACAGGTAACAGCATATCCATACTTTACCTGCAGGGCATTGAAATAGGGATTCTCCTTCACCTTGAGATATTTTTTTCGTTTCTGGGTGATCTCAGCATAATCCTCCATCACAGCGGTAAAGAGGAGTTCATGCTGTTCCCGGGTGAGACCAGGCACCTCTGTGTGCAATGCGTCGAGCAGGATCTTTGCTTCAAACTCAATCTCATAGTCGCGGTGAAAGAGCAGCACGTTGCAAAACCGAAAACCATACATCTCCTCCTCACCCCTTACTCTGACCACCTCCACAAACTCGCCGTTGGCAAGAAAGTCGAGGTGTTCATAGCCGGCTGCCCAGAAATAATTGTTCCTGGTGATCATCAGGATGTCACCCGCCGAGAGCTCCTCCTCACGAAAGAGCACCCTGTTGCGGATGCCGTTGTTGTAAGCGTTCACCCGTTTGTTGGAACGTGTAATGACGATGGTCTCCTCCACCCCGTCGCGACGGTAGGCATCGCCGATCTCATCAATCAGTTCCATGCCGGTGATGCGCCGCACATCGGGGAATCCTTCCACCCTCAGTTTGGGATACTGTTCAGTCTCCTTGAAAAGAAGCGCATTGCGTAGCATGGTCGCATTGTAAAGGATTCCGGAACTCTCCGCCTGCCGCACAATTCCGGTGAGGGTAGCCTCCATCACCTGAAGAGAGTAGGAACGCAACAGCTCCCTGTCGAGGGCTGGACTGGTAAGTTGCTTCACGGGCGGAAGCTGTGCATTGTCGCCGATGAGCATCAAGCGGCACCCTTCTGCACCATAGACATACGCAATCAGGTCGTCCAGCAGCCTGCCCGTACCAAACAGTGTGTAATCGGCCGACTCATTGTGGATCATTGAGGCTTCGTCGATAATAAAGAGCGTATGGGTATGCAGGTTCTCGCTCAGAGCAAAATGTGGGGTACCCTCTCCGAACCTCTCCTGCCGGTAGATCTTCTTGTGAATGGTGTAGGCGGGATGAGAGGCATAGGTTGAGAAGACCTTGGCTGCACGACCGGTAGGTGCCAGCAACTGCGTCTTCTGACCAAAAGCTGAAAGCGTCTTCACCAGGCTCCCTATCAGCGATGATTTCCCGGTACCGGCATATCCCGTCAGTAAAAAAATCTGATCATTCATCCCTGAAAAAAGAAAATCGGAGA
The DNA here is from genome assembly GCA_003517675.1 of Porphyromonadaceae bacterium. GTDB lineage: Bacteria > Bacteroidota > Bacteroidia > Bacteroidales > Dysgonomonadaceae > Proteiniphilum. The sequence continues at coordinate 11,409 of DPAC01000130.1, forward strand.
TATGCTCCAACGCCACCAATTGGTCATCTGTAAAAGAGAATGGGAAATTGTCGCTGATTTTCTCAAGAAAGAAACGATTGATCATTTTTTTTTGGTTATTTTTCCTGTAAAAGTAGCACAATTCTTTTTCTTTTTCTACATTTGTAATCAAAATGAGGAGATCAAACCAAAAACAATATAAATATTAAAAAAGAAAAGTCCATGAAAGTTGTAATGAGAGTGCTTCTAGCAATAGCCATTGTTCTTTTAGCTTATATCTGCTGGAAAAGCATCCAGGGTCCGATTGATTTTAATGCAGAGGTGGAGAAACGCGAGAAAGCTGTTATTCAGCGGCTGATTGATATCCGTACCGCACAGGTTGCCCTTCGTGCTCAGACCGGCTCCTACACCGCCAGTTTCGACACGCTGATTAATTTTGTAAAAGAAGGCAAGATTGCCACCCTGGTCAAAGAGGGAGACCTCA
>DPAC01000037.1 GCA_003517675.1 Porphyromonadaceae bacterium
CTGCCGGTACGACGCAACATGATTGTAACCGATGAGGTAATTGAGAGTGCACAATCGATCGTGATTCCCGAAGCGGCCAACCGGGTGGTCTCGGCACAAACCGTATTGAAAGAGATATTACTTGGGATGAAATAGGTGAGACACAAGACACAAGATGAAAGCTGATCGCTTATAGCTTATTTCAAATTACTGACTACGGAATGTTGAGCAAAAACAAGGAACACCTCTCTGTCGTGAAAATCGGAGGAAATATCGTGGATCATCCAGAGGCGCTGGAGTCGTTCCTGTCCGATTTTCACCGGCTGGAAGGATGGAAACTACTGGTGCACGGCGGTGGCGTGATGGCCTCCAGAATGGCTGTACGGTTGGGTATTGAGACAAAAATGGTGCAGGGGCGCCGCATCACCGATGCAGAGACACTGAAGCTGGTCACCATGGTCTATGCCGGATGGATCAACAAAAATATCGTAGCATCCCTGCAAAAAAAAGGCTGCAACGCCCTCGGCCTCTCTGGTGCAGACGGCAATACCATTCCGGCGCTGCGTCGCCCGCCGGTACCGGTCGATTACGGATTCGTGGGCGATCCCTGTCCGGAAAAGGTGAATGCGGACTTTATTTCCCAACTGATCGAGGGTAAAATTACCCCGGTTTTTTGTGCTATTACCCACGACGGTAACGGTTCTTTGCTGAACACCAATGCCGATACGGTTGCTTATTCCCTGGCTACCGCCCTGTCCGGAAAATACCATACTACGCTCTATTATTGTTTCGAAAAAGAGGGGGTATTGAAAGATGTAAGCGACCCGGAAAGTCTTATTCCTTCGATAAACCGGGAAGAGCGTGAAGCATACAAACAGCAGGGCATCATCGCCGGCGGTATGATTCCGAAAATTGATAATTCCTTTCAGGCAATTGAGCAGGGGGTATCGGAGGTGATCATCCTGCATGCAAAAAATTTGTTGTCTAAAAAAGGAACCGTATTGAGGGAAAGCAACAGAGCATCCCAAAAAGAGTAAAGCCCCAACCCGTTAAAATCTATCTCACTCCAATGAACAGAAGAGACCTGCATCACGCGACGGAATTGCTGAGAAAACTGGTTTCGTTGCCTTCCTTTTCGGGGGAGGAACACCTGCGGAGCGATTATCTGGTGAATTACTTCAAAGGGCATGGGATCGAAACAGAACGGATCGGCAATAACCTGATCCTGCGTCAGCCGCATGCGAACCACACGAAGCCTACACTGATGCTCAACTCCCATCTCGATACGGTACAACCCGCCTCAACCTATTCCTTTGATCCGTTCACACCACCTGTCTCAGACACGCACGTCTACGGACTGGGCAGCAACGATGCCGGTGCCAGTGTTGTCTCCATGATACAGACATTCCTCCATTTCTACGATAAAGAACTCCCGTTCAACCTTCTGCTGGCACTCTCCACCGAAGAGGAGAATTCGGGGGCAGGAGGCATGAGACGGTTATGGGAAAAGTTTGCCGGTGAAGTGGATATGGCCATTATCGGTGAACCGACAGGGATGAAGGCGGCCATTGCGGAAAGAGGACTGCTGGTGATCGACGGCGAAGCAACAGGGGTAAGCGGACATGCAGCAAGGGATGAAGGGGTGAACGCGCTCTACATTGCACTGGAAGATATTGCGGTATTGCGTTCAGTAAAATTCCCCAAAATATCCCCTGTTATGGGTGAGGTGAAGCTCACCGTGACGCAGATACATGCCGGTAGCCAACACAATGTGGTGCCCGACCGGTGCACTTTTGTGGTGGATATCCGGCCCACAGAACAATACACCAATCCGGAGTTGATGGATATCCTGCAACCGCAGGTAAAGAGTACCCTGAAAGCGCGGTCGCTGACCAACAGGAGCTCCGCGACCCCGGCAGATCATCCGTTGTTGCATTGCATTGAACACCTGCATATGGAGACTTATGTCTCACCGACCACCTCCGACTGGATGCGGATCACCTGTCCGGCCTTGAAAATGGGGCCGGGTGAATCGGCCCGTTCTCACCAGGCTGATGAGTTTGTATTGATAGAAGAGCTGGAACAGGGAATCAACGGCTATATTGCGCTGATCACACAATTGGCAACGCTGGGGGCCAATTCTGACGACTGAGTACCGAAGTCCAAACCGCCGGCGGTATAACGATTGATCCAAACAAACTGAACGCTAAAAAAATTACTGACTATGGCAAAAATCTGGGACAAGGGCTTTGATGCCAACAAACGGGTAGAGGATTTTACAGTAGGGAACGACCGCAAGCTGGATCTGCGCCTGGCTAAACATGACATCCGGGGATCGATGGCGCACATCAAAATGCTGGTGAAAACAGGCTTGCTGGAGGCGGAGGAAGAGGAGGCTCTGCAGGCCGAGTTACAAAATATACTGGCCGAGGTGGAGAAAGGGATTTTCCGTCTCGATGATGATGCCGAAGATATCCACTCACAAATAGAGGCAATGCTGACAGAGCGACTGGGCGAAATGGGCAAGAAGATCCATGCGGGACGCTCCCGCAACGATCAGGTGCTGGTGGATATCAAACTGTATCTGAAAGAGGAGATTCTGCAGATCAAGGAAGAAGTAATGGATCTGTTCCGTCTGCTGCAGTCGCTCAGTGAGAAATATAAGGAGGTATTGCTGCCCGGCTACACACATGGGCAGATCGCCATGCCCTCCTCGTTCGGACTCTGGTTTGGCGCTTACGCCGAGACGCTGGTGGATGATATGCACACACTTGCAGCAGCCTGGAAGGTGGCCGATCAGAATCCGCTGGGCTCCGCTGCGGGCTACGGCAGCTCTTTCCCGCTGGACAGAGAGATGACCACCCGCGAGCTGGGTTTTGCCACAATGAACTACAATGTGGTTGCCGCACAGATGGGACGTGGAAAGACCGAACGGATCCTCGCCCAGAGCATGGCCAACATCGCTGCTACCCTTAACAAGCTGGCGTCCGATAACTGTCTGTACCTCTCCGGCAATTACGGTTTTATCTCCTACCCCAAAGAACTGACCACCGGATCGAGCATCATGCCGCACAAAAAGAACCCCGATGTATGGGAACTGATTCGCGCACACAGCAATCGCCTGCAGAGCCTGCCGAACGAGATCACGCTGATGACCACCAATATGCCGCACGGGTATCACCGCGACTACCAGTTGCTGAAAGAGGTGCTCTTCCCGGCGCTGGAAACCCTGCACAAACTACTACAGATGACACACTTTATGCTGGAACATATCTCGGTCAACGAAGATATTCTCTCGGATCCGCGCTACGACTATCTTTTTACCGTGGAGGAGGTAAACAGGCGGGTACTGCAAGGCATCCCCTTCCGCGAAGCTTATCAGCAGGTGGGGAAAGAAGTGCAGCAGGGCACTTTTCATACGGAAAAAGAAGTGCATCATACCCACGCGGGCAGTATCGGTAACCTCTGTACCGAAGAGATTCGGGAAAAAATGGAAAGCGCTTCACAGGTAATCCAATCAACAAAGGATGGAATCATCTGAGTGACCCCATCCCTGTTTCTGTTTTTTTAAAGAATTAATGTTGGTGTCCTCCCTCACCTGCGAGAATATCGTGTACGGCTTCTACGCTGTGGGTGTAGTCCACATAAGCTGCCACGTACTGACGACCTTCTTCCACCGAGTTGTCCTTCACCTTGTATAGCGCAGCCACTTTTTCATATTTCTCCTGCAGTTGTGCATTCACGTGTTTGTTGAGTGCTTTAAGCAACGAATCAAAATCACCGGTTTGTAATGCCTTGTCACTCATTACAGTGATCGGAGCGGTCGTTCCGGCCGCTTTCAAGCCGGTGAAAGGAGCTCCTTCCATTTCACGATGCAGACGGACTAATGTTTCGTAAAAATGTTTTTTTACTATTTCATACACTTCCCGGTCGCCATTTTTCAGGCTGTAGGTTTTGTGAAAAAGCGGGACAACTTCCGCTTCCATATCCGTATTGATCCATTTCAATACCAGATCCACGTTATTGGTCTCCAATGCTCTGGCTGCATCAATCAGCACCGGGCCATCATAAGAATCACAATGCGCCGAAGCTGGTTGAATACTGATGAGGGAGAAGATCGCGATAAGCGATACCATGAATGCTGATTTAAGCAGATTGCTTCTTAATGCGTAATTTCTTGTTTTCATAATGTTTCGTTTCTAATTTAATTGTTTTAATTGTTTGCTTTACGAATTCCGTTCTTTGTTTATGTTTACCTTTTACCCTGTTTCCGGATTTTCTGATCCGTGCATGTTTGTCGTCAAAATCGTTTTTATTTTTTACTTTTTGTATTACAAAGGTAAGGTCCAAAGATCCCGAAAATTGTCACCCAGGCGACAGCCTTATGTTTTTCAAATTATTTAACAATAAAAAAAGCAACTAAGCTATTTTCAGATTGTTTAACCTTATAATTTCCTTATTTTATGGAAAAAAGCAAGCATACCCCCGAAAAACATCAGGGTCACTCTCACAATCATTTGCATCATCTATTGGAAAATCAGATACCAATGGACCCTTGGATCGATGAATCATATCATCAGGTGTATCATCACAATCAGGAATTATCTTATTGCCCGCTGTTCAAAGGGATGTCCCAGGGAGAACATGATCAATTTCTGGACAGAAATGTAAAGGAGGTGCTCACCTACAAAAAAGGAGAAACCATTGTGCTTCAGGGAGAGCCCATTCATTCGGTGATGTTGCTGGTTCAGGGCAGTGTCCGGACAGAGATGATCACCCGGGAAGGGAATGTATTGCATATTGATATTCTGGAAGCGGTGATTCCTCTGGCTCCGGCATTTATCTACGGGGTCAAAAAAAGCTATCCGGTAGATGTGATTGCCGCAGAGCCCTGTGTCTTCCTGAAAATATCCAAGGATGCCTGGCTCGATGAGATGGCGAACAACAAGCAGCTGCTCACCAATTTTCTGACGATGAATGCCGACCTCACCTTTTTTCTGACCAATAAGCTGCAGATGATCTCCCTGAAAAGCTTAAGGAAGAAGCTGGCAACATTTTTCCTGGAAAAGACCACGGTGGAAAAAGATACTTTCAACCTGAAACGCTCCCGCACACAGCTGGCGGAATATTTCGGCGTACAGCGCCAGTCGCTTGCCCGATCCATGAAAGAGATGGAGGACGATGGTATTATTCTCCTGAAAGGGCGCACGGTGAAGATACTCGATCGGAACAAGCTTGTCAGAGAATAAACGCTATTTCACGACCATTTTGTTACCTGTTTCATGCAATTTTTTGTACTTTTGCGGAGCAACCTTTTTTATTGTGAAATGATCATAGGCATCCTGCGAGTTCAGTAAACCTGGACTTTTGCATTGTATTCCACTATTTCCAAGTTAGGCATAGTCCAAACATGTTTATACGATGCGCTCACTGAACGAAATAGTTTGCTGCACCCGGCAAAGGAAACGAATTTATGCTGCGCTCGTTGCATGCAAAAGTTCGATACGATCTTCATCTGCAATAAACATTGCCGCATAAAATTGTATGCCGACCCTTATTGGAAAGACCAAAACAAAATAAATAAATGAACCTCATTGAAAGCATCATTGAAAGGGCAAAAGCAGACAAGCAACGCATTGTCCTGCCCGAAGGCTCGGAAAAGAGGACGCTTCAGGCAGCCGACCAGCTGCTACGCGACGGCGTGGCCGAGATTATTCTGTTGGGGAACCCGCAGGAAATTGAACAATTAGCCAGAGAAACAGGGCTCTCAAATGTGGGGAAGGCTACGATTATAGATCCAACAAACCATCACCGCAAAAAGACGTACATCGACCTGCTGGTGGAATTGCGCAAAAAGAAAGGGATGACACCCGAACAGGCAGCCATGCTGGTGGAAGACCCGCTCTACCTTGCCTGCCTGATGATCAAAAACGGGGATGCCGACGGTGAGATTGCCGGTGCACGCAACACGACGGGCGATGTGCTCCGCCCCGCCCTGCAGATCATCAAGACCTCACCGGGTGTCAAAGTGGTATCGGGTGCTTTCATCATGTTCACGCAGACACCGCAATACGGTGAAAATGGGATTCTTCTCTTTGCAGATTGCGCCGTGATGCCCAATCCCACAGCCGAAGAGCTGGCTTCCATCGCAATAGCCTCGGCACAGACGATGAAGAGCCTGGTAGGTGTGGAGCCTCGTGTAGCGATGCTGAGCTTCTCCACAAAAGGCAGCGCAGAGCATGAGATGATCGACAAGGTGCGGGAAGCCACCCGCATGGCGAAAGAAATAGATCCTTCTTTGCTGATTGACGGTGAGCTGCAGGCCGATGCTGCTCTTGTCCCGGAGGTTGGGGCAAGCAAAGCACCGGGAAGTATTGTTGCCGGGAAAGCCAATGTGTTGGTCTTCCCCACCCTCGAATCGGGAAACATCGCATACAAACTGGTGCAGAGACTGGGCAACGCGGAGGCGGTAGGACCTGTATTGCAGGGTATGGCAGCTCCCGTGAATGATCTTTCACGCGGCTGCGCGGTTGACGATATTTACAAAATGGTGGCCATTGCCGCTATCCAGGCTATTGGGTTAAAACAAAACAGTTAATTTCGACAGGAGATATGAGTGAAATGATTATTGAACCTATTGAGAAGTATGGGCTTACCATCTCCGCAGACAGCAGGCACAAGCCTTTATTCTCCAAGATCGGCGTGGTAGGCGCCGGAAAAGAGGGGAGAAATATCATCAACATGGCCTCAACGGCCGGCATGGAGGTGGTCTTCCTGGATGAATCGCCGGAACGGATCGACTTTGTGCTGGGAGAGCTGGAGAAGATCATGGACCAGAAGATCAGCAACTGGGGATTGACACAATCTGAAAAGAAAGTGATCATGAACCGCATCACCCCCACGCTCAATTACGAAGACTTTGCGGGATGTGACCTGGTCATTGAATGTACCCGTTATTCGGAAACCGGGCGCCGCAGTACGCCGCTCCGGAAAAATATCTTCAAGAAACTGGAGGAGATCCTTGATGAGGATGCGATCATTGCCACCAACGGCTCTACGATTATCATCAGTGAGCTGGCATCGGACCTGTTACACAAGGAAAGGTGTGTAAGCCTCTACTTCCCGGTGACACATCCCGATGCCCGGATCCTGGAAATCGTAAGCGGGATGTATACCTCGGAAGAGGTGTATCAGAAAATGGAGGTTTTTGCCCGGCTGATCAACTACAAACCCCACCGCATCAATGAAAGCAATGGGAATGTGAGCCTGAGGATGGTAGCCACCATGCTGAATGAGGCATGCCAGGTGCTGCTGGAAAGAGTATGCTCCCTGGAAGATATCGAAGAGACCTTCACCATCATTTACGGACAGCGCTACGGCATATTCCGCATGGCCGATATCATTGGCATCGAACGCCTGGTCACCTTGATGGAGGCGATGTTCAACGATTTTGGAGCGAAACATTACAAACCAAATCCTCTTTTATGGAAGCTGTACCGCTCCAATCAGCTGGGTGTGCGTACAAGGAAAGGTTTTTATTTGTACGATGAAAACGGGAATCCGGTTTCACCCAATAAATCACTCTACAACTAAGGGAGGATCAACAACGATGAAGATATTGGTTTTAAATTGCGGCAGCTCATCCATCAAGTACAAGCTTTTCGAGATGGAGAGCAGAGCGGTAGTCGCACAGGGGGGCATCGAAAAAATAGGGATGAAAGGTTCTTTTCTGAAGTTCACCCTTCCCAACGGTCAGAAAGTGATGCTCGAGGGTGAGATCCTGGAACATCGTGCCGGAATAGAATACATCCTGGGTGTATTGCTCAGCGAGAAATACGGATGCATCAAATCGCTCAATGAGATAGATGCTGTGGGACACCGTGTGGTACACGGAGGAGAACGGTTTAATTCGAGCGTGCTGATCACCGATGAGGTAATCGAGATGCTGAACGACTGCATCGAGCTGGCACCCCTGCACAATCCGCCCAACCTGAAAGGGATCTATGCCATTCAGGAGCTGATGCCCGATACACCTCAGGTGGGCGTTTTTGATACCGCTTTTCACCAGACCATGCCCGATTATGCCTATACCTATGGTATTCCGTATGCATTGTACGAGAAATACGGCATCCGTCGTTACGGTTTTCATGGTACCAGCCATCGGTACGTATCGAAGAGAGCCTGTGATTTTCTGGGTGTCTCCTATGAAGAACAGCGCATCATCACGGCACATATCGGCAACGGAGGATCGGTCACTGCTATTAAAAACGGAAAATCGATCGACACGAGCATGGGCATGACCCCTGTGGAGGGACTGATCATGGGCACCCGTTCCGGCGATGTGGATCCGGGCGTGATCTCCTATATCATGGAGAAAGAGCACATGGGTACGAAGGGAATATCTACCCTGCTGAACAAATTTTCCGGCATCCTTGGCATTTCAGGTATCTCATCCGACATGCGGGAAATTCAGGCAGCCATCGACAACGGGAACAAACGGGCCATGCTGGCCATGAACACCTATAATTACCGCATCAAGAAATATATTGGATCCTATGCCGCCGCTTTGGGGGGCGTGGATATCCTGGTATTCACGGGGGGTGTGGGTGAAAACCAGGCAGTCACACGAAGCGATGTGTGCAAGAATATGGAATTCCTGGGCATTGAACTCGACGAAGAACTGAACGCCTCCGTACGGGCAAAAGAAGTGGTGATCAGCAAGCCCTCCTCCAAAGTGAAAGTACTCATCATCCCCACCGATGAGGAGCTCACCATCGCAAAAGATACGGTGGAGATACTACAGCACGGGTAAACAAGTGTAAAAAAAGCCTCTGAAAATTTCAGAGGCTTTTACCTTATCTATGCGTTAAAATTATTCAGCAATCACCTCGAAAGGAATCTCAACAGAAACCTCTTTGTGGAGTTTGACAACTGCTTTGTAGCTTCCCACCTCTTTTACGGCATCTTTGATCTGGATCAGCTTGCGATCCACTTCGAAACCTTTCTCCTTCAGTGCTTCCGCAATCTGGATTGTGGTCACCGAACCAAAAATGGTGCCGGTGGAACTGGTCTTGGCTCCGATGGTCAGTGAAACACCTTCCAGCTTATCAGCAATAGCCTGTGCGTCGGCTTTCATCTGTGCCAGTTTGTGGGCACGCTGCTTCTGATTCTCAGCCAGCACTTTCTTCGCCGACTCACTGGCGATCACCGCTTTTCCCTGAGGAATCAAGTAGTTACGGGCATATCCTTTTTTCACGTTGACCACATCATCTTTGTAGCCTAAAGTCAGTATATCCTCTTTCAATATAACTTCCATGTCTCTTCCTCCTTCTTATTTCATTAAATCGGTTACGTAGGGAAGCAAAGCGATGTGACGCGCTCTTTTGACAGCTTGCGCAATACGGCGTTGAAACTTCAATGATGTGCCGGTAATTCTTCTCGGTAAAATCTTTCCCTGTTCGTTGAGGAACTTCTTCAGGAATTCAGGATCCTTGTAATCGATGTACTTGATTCCATTCTTTTTGAAGCGGCAATATTTTTTCTTCTTCACATCCACCGATAGGGGAGTCAAATATCTGATTTCTGATTGTTTGGCCATTTTTATTAATCCTCCTTATCAATTAATTCTACTTCGGCTTTGGCACCACGGGCTTTCTCTTCGCCACGCGCTTCCTGTTTTTTACCGCCCTTGTTGTTTCTTCTCTTCACAGCATACTCATGCGCAAACTTATCCTGCTTCACGGTCAGGAAACGGATCACGCGTTCGTCACGACGAAAGTTGATCTCCAGCTTGTCGATCACTGAAGGTTCTGCATTGAATTCCAGGAAGGTGTAAAAACCTGTGGTCTTCTTGTCAATGGGATAGGCCAGCTTGCGCAGCCCCCAATCTTCTTCGTTTACAATTTCGGCCCCTTGATCTGTAAGGAGTTTTTTGAATTTTTCAACCGCTTCCTTCATCTGGGCATCAGACAAAACGGGAGTCAAAATGAAAACGGTTTCGTAATTGTTCATACCTAGTTAATAATTAATTCGTTAAATAAAAGCACGATATTTTAGAGCGGCAAAGATACAACAAAATCTCAAATTATCAAACGACTGGAGATGATTCCTTTCAATGGCGATTCGATTTTACCCATTCACCGCTGGCAATTCAACTTTTTAGCGGTAGATTTGTTTACATAAAAAATCAATCACGACGCAATAAAAATGAAGAAAACAACCAACCAGGCACTGGTGATTTTCGGTGCCTCGGGCGACCTCACCTACAGGAAACTGATTCCAGCCGTATTCGACCTCTACATGAACAATTCCCTGCCGGAGGGATATGCCGTTTTAGGCGTAGCACGATCTGCGTTTACGGATCATCAGTTCCGGAAAAAGATGCGGGAGGGAATCAGCCACTTTGCGCACTACAAGGATGCGCCGGCTGAGAAGATGGACGACTTTCTCTCCAAATTGTTTTATCTCAGCATCGATACCGGCAAAGGGGAAGAGTATATCCATGTGAAGGAGAAACTGGACGCATTGAACAAGCAGTTTAATCTCGAACAGAACTATATCTTTTACCTCTCCACGCCACCCTCACTCTACTGCACCATTTCCAAGTATCTTTACGGGCAGGGGCTGACACTTCAGCAAAAGGGGTTCAAAAGGATTATCATTGAAAAGCCGTTCGGGCACGACCTGGCATCGGCCATCGAACTGAATAAACAATTGCTGATATTTTTTCAGGAAGATCAAATTTACCGGATCGACCATTACCTGGGAAAGGAAACCGTGCAGAACATGATGGTAACCCGTTTTGCCAATGGCATTTACGAGCCGCTTTGGAACCGTAATTACATCCAACATGTGGAGATCACAGCGGCCGAGAGCATGGGTGTGGAAGACCGGGGTGGGTATTATGATCATTCGGGGGCCCTGCGGGACATGATACAGAATCATTTGTTGCAGGTGGCCTCGTTGGTGGCAATGGAACCACCTAACAAGATTACAGCCGAGGAGATCAGATATGAGAAGTTAAAGGTGTTTCGTTCGTTGCGTCCTTTCAGCAAAGAGGATCTGAGAGAAAACGTGATTCGCGGTCAGTACACCGAGGCCACGGTGCGTGGCAAACAGTACAACGGCTACCGGGATGAGAAAAATGTGGATCAGAACTCCCGTACCGAGACCTACGTCGCCATGAAGGTTTATATCGATAACTGGCGGTGGCAGGGTGTCCCTTTCTATATCCGCACAGGCAAAAGATTGCCTACCAATGTAACAGAGGTGGTGATTCATTTCAGGCCCTCCCCCATGAAGCTGTTCAAACCGGCCGATGGAGGCACGATCCCTGACAATCAACTGATCATCCGCATCCAACCGGATGAAGGCATTCTACTGAAAACAGGGATGAAGGTACCCGGAAACGGATATGAGGTGAAACCGGTGAATATGGACTTTCACTACTCGGAACTGAACGACCATTACATTCCCGGCGCTTACGAAAGATTGATACTGGACTGTATGACCGGCGACAATATGTTGTACATGAGCAATGAAGCGGTGGAAGCAACCTGGAGGTTTGTGCAGCCCATCCTCGATTACTGGGAGAACGACAAGGAAGCACCTCTCCATGGATATCCCTCCGGGACATGGGGGCCCGATGTGGCTGACAGCCTCATTGAGGGAGAAGAAAACACCTGGCGTTATCCCTGTAAAAATCTGGCGGAAGACGGTGTCTATTGCGAATTGTGAGCAGGTTTGACAACCGAGAGCCATAGACAAAACAAAACCGATTGTTGATCGCAACGAAGATCCCGATTTATCGTGACAGCTGAAAGCAAAAAAATATGGACATACAGATATTTGACACGACCGATGAGCTGAACCGCACCTTCACAGAGTGGCTGAAAGAAATAGTGACAAAGAAAGAAAAAGTGACAATTGCTCTTTCAGGCGGTTCCACCCCTAAGCAACTGTTCAATTACTGGGCATCGCTGCCTGAAGGTGAGATAGACTGGAGAAAAATCATTTTTTTCTGGGGAGATGAACGCTGCGTACCGCCCGATGATGAGGAAAGCAACTACAAGATGACGAAAGAACACCTGTTCGATTTTGTTCCGGTGCCTGATGAGCATATTTTCCGCATGATGGGTGAAAATGACCCTGCGGTTGAGGCCGAACGATATGGCAAACTGCTGCAGGATAAGCTGGTAAAGGAACAGGGTCTGCCTGTTTTCGATATCGTGATGCTGGGCATGGGTGATGATGGCCACACCGCCTCCATCTTTCCCCACCAGATGGAGCTGTGGGAGAGTGACACCAACTGTGTTGCCGCCACCCACCCGGTGAGCGGCCAACACCGGGTAAGCCTCACCGGCAAGGTAATCAATGCCGCCCGTAATGTAGCTTTCCTGGTCACCGGTGCCAACAAGGCCGACAAGGTGAAGGAGATTGTCACTTGTCCTGAGGAAGCGGCAAAAAAATATCCGGCTGCACGAGTACAACCGGAAACGGGTAATCTATTTTGGTTTTTGGATCAGCAGGCAGCGCAGAAGCTAACCAACGCCGGCTGATCAGCTTTTTTTTATTTCACGGTCCGGATCTTGTAATCACAGTCAACCTTCCCTTTCTCCATGGCAGCCAGCTTGCTTTTAACCATCCGTTTGCGGAGCGGTGAGATGCGATCGGTGAAGAGGATCCCGTCCAGATGATCATACTCATGCTGGATCACACGTGCCATGAAACCGGAGTAATGCTCCTCCCTGGGCTGCAGATCTTCATTCAGATAAGCAATGGTCACCTCTCCCTCGCGGGGTACCTTCTCATGAATGCCGGGGATGCTGAGGCATCCCTCCTCCACCAGTTCTGTCTCTCCGCTTCTTTCGGTGATATGGGCATTGATAAACACCTTTTTAAAATTCTTGAACTCCGGATGCTCTTCATTGGCCAAGGGCGCCAGATCCACCACAAAGATGCGGTCAGTCAGCCCAACCTGGGGAGCCGCGAGCCCCACCCCATCGGCACGATACATCGTCTCAAACATATTCTCGATCAGCTCCTTTAGTTTGGGATAATTTGCTGCATCAATATCCTGTGCCACCTTGCGCAGGACCGGATGTCCGTAAATATAAATGGGTAATATCATAATCTCATTCTTTTGCTTTCCATATATCCCTGCAGGATGATGGTGGCACTGATCTCATCCACCAGCGCCTTGTTCTGACGGTCTTTCTTTTTCACTCCACCGTCGATCATCGTTTGATGCGCCATCTTCGATGAGAAGCGCTCATCGAAATACTCTACCGGGATATGGGGGTAAAGCTTCCGCAACCTGTTGACAAAGGGTTCAATCCGCATCATGTTCTCTGAGGGCTCGTTGTTCATCTGCTTTGGCAGGCCCACGACAATACAGGAAACCTCTTCCTTTTGGAGATACTCAGCCAGAAAATCGAACAGCTTAGATGTTTCCACCGTAGTCAAACCGTTGGCAATGATCTGCAGCGGATCACTCACGGCAATTCCTGTGCGTTTTTTTCCGTAATCGATGGATAGCAGACGTGCCATAAATTTTCAGGGTGTATTGAACGTGCGTTTACGCAACTCAAAATCGCGCCCCAAATAGTTCTCACGGACTACAGGATTGGCAGCCAGCTCTTCCGCCGTACCCTGAAAAAGCACCTTCCCTTCAAAAAGCAGGTAAGCACGGTCCGTAATACTCAGCGTTTCGTCCACGTTGTGGTCGGTGATCAGGATACCGATGTTCCTGTATTTCAGCTGAGCCACGATCGACTGTATATCCTGCACGGCTATCGGGTCAATACCAGCAAACGGCTCATCGAGCATGATAAACTTGGGGTCGATAGCCAGACAGCGTGCAATCTCGGCGCGGCGCCGTTCACCTCCCGACAGGCGGTCGCCGGTGTTCTTGCGTACCTTTTGCAGGCCGAACTCCTCGATCAGGCTCTCCAGCTTCTCTTTCTGCTGACGTGGGGTCATATTCGTAAACTCGAGTACCGACTTGATGTTGTCCTCCACCGTCATCTTGCGGAAGATGGAAGCCTCTTGCGCCAGATAACCTATTCCATGTTGCGCACGCTTGTGTACAGGGAATTTGGTGATGTTCTGGCGGCCGATAAAGATCTCACCCTCATTTGGCACCACCAAGCCCACCGCCATATAGAAGGTGGTGGTCTTGCCTGCTCCGTTAGGGCCCAGCAGTCCAACGATTTCACCCTGCTTCACGTTGATGGATACGTGGTTCACCACGGTCCTTTTCCCATACCGCTTCACCAGGTTCTCCGTGCGTAGCATCAGCGTATCGCTCTCTGTTGCCAGTTCATCCATAGTTCAAATATTTCTGCAAAGATAGAAAAAAGTTGCGAGTCAACCACCATTCCGCTCAGTCGGCCAGGGTGATTTCCGCCGCTTCCATGATTCCACCTACGGGAGGCTGAAGCTTGGCCAGGGTGACCGAGAGCGTTGTGATCGTTGGATACGCCGATTTGATCTTTGAATAGATGCGCCCCGCCAGATGTTCAATCAACCGCGAGGGGATCTCCATCTCACGTTTTACCAGGTTGTAGAGAGCGGCATAGTTGAGGGTATCCTCCAATTGATCCGAGCTGCAGGCAGCCGACAGATCAGCTTCCAACAGCAGCGTAACCCTGTAATCGCCACCCACTGTCCTCTCATGCGGCATCACACCATGATAGGCGTAAAAGTGCATGTTACGAAGGGTCATTGTTGTCTTCATACGTTTGTATTATGAAATGATTCGTAAGAAACAGATGATGTGAGATGTAGCTCATCCGATACCAACTGTTGTCGGTTCAACCCCTCAAATATAAGAACAAATTGGTGTATTTGTTGTTTAAAAACAAAAAGATGCAGTATGAAACGAGCATGAACATTTTTTTCACACAAGTACACGATAACAGCGAGTTCCATACACCATAATGAGAAAAATAAACTAATCGTATGAAACGAGCATGAACATGTTTTTCACACAAGTACATGATAATTGCGAGTTCCATACGACATTAATGTAAAAGAATAAAATATTATCGTATGAAAAAGAATGAGATCCCTGAAAGAGTAACTGCCTTGCGTCAGTTCATGGAGGAGCGGAATCTTGATGCATTTATCATCCCCAGTGCCGATGCCCATTTGAGTGAATACCCCCCTCAGCACTGGGAATCAAGAAAATGGATCAGCGGATTCACCGGTTCAGCCGGCACCGCCGTGGTAACCAGGGAGAAGGCGGGTGTGTGGACCGACTCGCGCTACTTTCTGCAGGCAGCCGAAGAGCTGAAAGATACCGGCTTTGAACTCTTCCGGATGGGGCAACCAGGTACACCCGATATGACCGAATGGATCATCGGAGAAACCGGTAAAGGTGGCAGGGTTGGCATTGACGGACTGGTCTATGCTGCCTCCGATGCGCTTGCCCTGAAAAAGAGACTGGAGGAAAAAGAGATTGCCCTGGAGACCTCATTTGATCCTTTCGAGGTCATCCGTAGCGATCGCCCCGCGATACCAGCCAACAAGGTGTTCACCCTCCCTGTGGAGGTTGCCGGCGAGTCAGTGACCAACAAGATTGCACGGATCAACAGTGAACTGAAAAAGAGGGATGCCAACGGAATCCTGATCGTGACCCTCGACGCGGTGGCCTGGACTTTTAATCTTCGCGGCAACGATGTGGAATATAACCCGGTTGCGGTAGCCTATGCCTACGTTTCAGAAAAGGAGACTGTGCTCTTTATCAACCCTGAGAAACTGACCGATGAGGTTGCACACAGCTACCAGGAGCAGGGGATACGTATCTCCGGCTACAACGAAGTGTTCGACTATGTTGCACGCCTGCCGGAAAAAAGCACCATCTGCATCACCGGCAACAAGATCAACTACAAACTGCTGCAGGCGATACCCGCACATTGCCGCATCCTGGACATCCCATCACCGGTGGATCTGATGAAGAGTGTGAAGAACGAAACCGAGCTGCAGGGATTTCGGAATGCGATGATAAAAGATGGCGTGGCGCTGGTGAAATTCTACATGTGGTTGGAGAAAGCGGTACCGGCCGGTGAGGTAACCGAGGTGAAAGTGGAGGAGAAGCTGCGCGAAGTGCGATCGGCACAGGATCACTATGTGGGTGAGAGCTTCGCCACCATCTGCGGCTATGCCAGTAACGGCGCCATCATCCACTACCACGCTTCACCGGAGAGCAGCCTGCAGGTTGAACCGAAAGGACTGCTACTAATCGACTCAGGTGCACAGTATCGCGACGGAACCACCGACATCACCCGCACGGTGGCAGTAGGCAAGCTGACCAGACAGATGAAGAAAGATTATACCAACGTCCTGAAAGGGCATATCGCGTTGGCAACCGCCATCTTCCCAGAAGGCACCCGGGGCTCACAGCTCGATATCCTGGCACGCAAGGCTTTGTGGGAAAATAAACTCACCTACTGGCACGGCACCGGCCACGGTATCGGTCATTTTCTCAGCGTGCATGAAGGGCCGCAAAGCATACGACTGGAAGAAAACCCTACGGTGCTGCAGCCGGGAATGGTCACCTCCAACGAGCCGGGGCTCTATCGCACCGGGAAATACGGCATCCGTATTGAAAACCTGATCGTCACTCAGGAGCATGCCCGCACGGAGGAGTTTGGCACCTTCCTCGATTTTGAGACCATCACCCTCTGCCCCATCGATACCCGTCCCATAGCCAGGAAGATGCTGACCAAGAAGGAGCGGAAGTGGCTCAACCGCTATCACAAGATGGTATATGACCGGCTCAGGGAGCATCTCACAAACGAGGAGAAAGCTTGGCTGAAAAAGAAAACCAAAGCCATATAA
>DPAC01000152.1 GCA_003517675.1 Porphyromonadaceae bacterium
CGCATCACCTCCTGTAAGGTCTCATCCACATCGGTATAATTGATGGCCGCCAGAAAACCCAGCCTTCCGGTGTTGATACCCAGCACAGGAATTCCGGTGTCGCCTACCGTTGCTGCAGTCCGCAGAAAAGTGCCATCACCACCAACGCTCACCACCATGTCAACCGGTGGCAGTGTCTCCACCAGTTCACAAAAGGGTCCGATACGGTATTGGAGATGTCCCGGCAGGGTGTGAAAAAAAGGCTCCAGCAGAAACAGCTCCCCCCCGCACCGAATAATGGAGAGACAAACATCTCCAATCTGTTCCTCAGCTCTGGCGCTCCTGTCGGGAAACATACTGCCAAATAGGGCAAACCTCATCCTCTTCTTATTTTTTTCAATTACATCTCCAGGTAATACATCAGTTCGTCAAGCCGTTCCCTTTGCTTGTCGGTGACCTCTCCTTCCCGCATGTGATAATAGACCACATTGTAATTGAACCGCTCAAAGCTCCGCAAGATGGCGGTGGGATCATCCACATCCAGCTTCAAAGAAACCATCAGTGCAGATCCTCCCGAGAGTGACAACACAGAGAGAGCGGTCACATGCGCATTGTTGCTCTCCACGATCCGTGCGATCTCGGTGAGGGTGTAGTCCCGCAGCGCAACCTCCAGGATGATCAGTGAATTTTCTGATTCCGAGAGTTCCGCGAACTGCTCAGGGCTTATAGGAGAAGTGAACCATTCCACCCGGTTTTTGATAATTTCTTTGTCCGACATGGCGAAAAAACGGTAATTTCGTATTACTTTTGTATCACTTCTACAAAGATGGCAATTTTTTGCTTATTTGAGCACCCATGCAGTTTTTTTATTTTTTCTTTACCAAAAATTCGGGAAGCTCAGGCCATTTTGCAGAAGAGAGTGTGTGATACAACAATATGACGAAGTTAAGCGTTAATGTAAACAAGGTAGCCACGCTGCGGAATGCACGCGGTGGCAACATCCCAGATCTGGTGAAAGTGGTAGTCGACTGCCAGCTTTTCGGTGCCGAAGGCATCACAGTGCATCCCCGTCCCGACCAGCGGCACATCCGTTACAGCGATGTGTTCGACCTGCAGGCGAAAGTCTACACCGAGTTCAATATCGAGGGTAACCCCACACCGGAGTTCATCAACCTGATCGGTAAGATCAGACCGGCACAGGTGACCCTGGTACCCGATGCCCACGATGCCATCACCTCCAATGCCGGATGGGATACCCTGAAACATAAGGAGTTTCTGAGTGACATCATCAGCGAGTTTCAATCCATGGGGGTTCGCACCTCCATCTTCGTGGATCCCGATCCGGAGATGATCCGGGTGGCCTCGCAGATCGGCACCGACCGCATCGAACTTTATACCGGTCCCTACGCCATGCAGTATCCTGTTGACAGGGAGAAAGCGGTCGCTCCATTCGTGGAGGCGGCAACCCTGGCGAAGAGCCTGGGACTGGGTGTCAATGCCGGCCACGACCTGAACCTCGACAACCTGCATTATCTCTGGCAACAGATCCCCTGGTTGAAAGAGGTCTCCATCGGTCATTCACTGATCAGTGATGCGCTCTATATGGGGCTCAAAGAAACAATAAAAGCCTATAAAAATTGTTTAAAAGAGGCGGCAGATATGGGTTGACCATTCAAAACCGCTATCTTTATCAATCGACAAACAGGAAACATAACAGAATCATTTCGATATGAACCTCTTGCAAATACCCTCACCGGGAGATACCGCGCAGGCTATCTACAACACCATGCAGCAGGCAGCTGCCACGGAAGAGATCGCAGTAAAGATGAATGCATTCGACCTGGCACTCAAGGGCGGGTGGATCATGATTGTCCTGCTGGTGCTGTTGCTCATGACCATCTATGTACTGATAGAACGAACCCTGGTAATCAACAAAGCAGGGAAAGAGGATGATTCTTTTATGAACAGGATCAAGGATTACATCCATGACGGCAAGATCGATGCAGCCCTCAACCTGTGCCGCCATACCGTCACACCTTCCGCCAGAATGGTGGAGAAAGGGATATCGCGACTGGGACGTCCCACGAGTGATGTGATGTCGGCCATCGAGAACCAGGGCAACATCGAGATCTCCAAGCTGGAGAAAGGAATTCCCGTACTGGCCACCTCTGCTTCAGGTGCTCCCATGGTGGGTTTTCTCGGAACGGTGACCGGCATGGTGAAAGCTTTCATGAGCATGGCAGGTGCCGGTGCCAATGTGGATGTAAACATCCTCTCCACCGGTATCTACGAGGCACTGGTCACCACCGTGGGTGGTCTGATCGTGGGCATCATCGCCCTCTTCGCTTATAACTATCTCTCCACGCGGATCAAAGGGATTGTCAACAGGCTGGAGATGCGGATCATGGAGTTCATGGATATCCTCAACGAACCGGCGCCATAATTCAATGGGTGGGTTGACCGGTTGTTGGACGACAGCACGCATCACCGAATCAAACAGATATGTCACTAAAACAGCGGTTTAACATAGAATCGAATTTCAACATGGCATCGATGACCGATGTGATCTTCCTGCTGCTGATTTTCTTTATGATCACCTCGACCATCGTCGTGCCCAACGCCATACAGGTACTGCTGCCCCGTTCGCAGCAACAGGCTCAGGTCAAGCCGATCACCCGTGTGATCATCGACAAGGATCTAAACTACTACGTGGCCAATGCCAACGAACGGGAACGGCAGGTGCCGTTTGAAGCAATTACCCCTTTCCTGCAGTCGGTATACAGTGCCGAACCGGATATCTACGTGGCGCTCTACGCCGATGAGAGCGTCCCCTACAAGGAGATTGTCCGCATCCTTGACATCGCCAACAAGAACCGGTTCAAATTGGTACTGATGACGAGACCCAACTGAGGGTAAGATACTGAATTACTGAATCGTTTCAACCACAGCGCAGAGAGGACCTATGGAGATCACCAGAGAGAAAATAGGAGGCATTGCAGGAACAATCATCTTTACCGTATTGCTCCTGCTGATCCTGTTGTTCTCCT
>DPAC01000055.1:0-410 GCA_003517675.1 Porphyromonadaceae bacterium
CTGTTGAAAGGTGCCTGTATAGCCGGATTGTCGGTCACCGCTACCGCACCGGAGGTGCGACCGTGAAAAGCCCCTTCAACGGCGATCACCCGTTTCTTGCCGGTATGGAACGATGCCAGCTTGAGAGCGTTTTCATTGGCTTCGGCTCCCGAGTTGCAGAGGAAGAGGGCGTAGTCAGGATAGCCGCTCAGCTTCCCCAGTTTCTTTGCCAGCTCCTGTTGGAGCGAATTTTGTACCGAGTTGGAGTAGAAGCCGATTTTCGCAACTTGATTCTGCAACGCTTTCACGTAGGTTGGGTGCGAATGTCCGATCGATATGACGGCATGGCCGCCGTAAAAGTCGAGATACTCGGTCCCCTCTTTGTCCCACAAGCAGCAGCCCTCAGCTTTTACCGGCTCAATATTCCATAA
>DPAC01000055.1:624-9705 GCA_003517675.1 Porphyromonadaceae bacterium
ATTGGTAATTGATTTATCGCATCGCCCCATCACCGGATCATCACATCATTAAAAAGCGCTTCCCTTCAGTTTCAGCCCTGCAGACTCCTCAAGGCCGAACATCAGGTTCATATTCTGCACAGCCTGTCCCGAGGCGCCTTTCACCAGGTTGTCGATGATGGAGGTGATATGGATGTATCCATTGTGGAACTCGATGTGCAGCAATGCCTTGTTGCTGTTAACCACCTCTTTCAGGCTGATGCTCTTGTCAGAGACAAAGACGAACGGTGAGGAGGCATAGTACTCCTTGTACCGTTCAGCCATCTCTTTCTCCGATATTGAGCCGAGCCACTTGGTGTAAACACTGGCGAAGATGCCGCGGGTGAAATCACCCCGCATGGGCACGAAATTGATCTGAGGCAGATGGTTGCTCCCCGCCGCCCTCAGCGTGTGGCCAATCTCTTCCAGGTGCTGGTGCGTGAACGGTTTGTAGACCGAGATATTGTTGTCGCGATAGCTGAAATGGGTGGTCTCACCGGGCTTCTTACCGGCACCGGTGGAGCCGGTGATCGCATGTACATGTATCTCCTCTTTCAACAGGTCATCAGCTGCCAGGGGCAGAAGGGCCAGCATGATGGAGGTGGCAAAGCAGCCGGGGTTGGCTACATAATCTGCCTTGCGTATCTTCTCACGGTTCAGTTCACAAAGACCAAAACAGAACGCTTTCCCGTCAAAATGAGGGTCATTGCGGAAGTCGTTCCCCAGGTCGATGATCTTGCAACCCTCCGGCAGCGGCTTCTCCTGCAGAAAAGCACGTGAGCGTCCGTGCCCCAGACAGAGAAAGATCACATCCGGCCGGTCGAAGGTTTCGCTGAACAGCAGCCCGGTTTCGCCCAGCAGATCGCGGTGTGTCTCTGCCACAGGCATCCCCACAGAGGTGCTGCTGATCACCGACTCAATCTCCACCTGTGGATGGCGCAGCAGAATGCGTAGCAGCTCTCCTGCCGTGTATCCCGTGCCCCCTGCAATGCTAACTCTGATCATGATCGTGAATGGTATAGAAGATTTTCAGTGGATTGGCCATCACTTTCGTGAATCCCACCACATCCTGTCCTGAGAAAGATTTATTGGATTCGCCATATTCACCAAACCGGGAGCTCATCAAATCATATTCGCTGGAGCAGCCCAGCACCGTGAAGTGGTAGGGGCGCAGCTCTACCTGCACCTCGCCGGTCACATACTGCTGCGTATCGGTGAGGAAAGTCTCGATGTTGCGCATCACCGGTTCCAGATACTGTGCCTCGTGCATCAGCTGTCCGTACCAGTTGGAGAGCTGCTCTTTCCAGTAGAGCTGCTGTTTGGTGAGCACATGCTTTTCCAGCAGGTGATGGGCCTTGATGATGATCAGTGGTGCCGGTGCCTCGAAAGCAACCCGACCCTTGGTGCCGATGATGGTATCGCCCACATGCACGTCACGGCCGATACCATATCTGGACGCTGTTTTGTGAAGCTGGTGGATCAATTCAACCGGCTTCATCTCCGTACCATTCAGCGACACCGGTTCCCCTTTTTCAAAGCCGATGGTGATCCGCTCAGCACCACTTGCTGTCACCTGTGAGGGGTAAGCCTCCTCGGGAAGGACACCGGATGACTTCAGGGTCTCCACCCCCCCTATGCTGGTGCCCCAGATGCCCTGGTTGATGGAGTATTTCGACTTCTCCCAGGAGAAATCGAATCCGCGCTCTTTCAGGTAGTCGATCTCCTGCTGACGCGTGAGAGCCAGCTCACGGATGGGTGCCATGATTTTCACATCGGGCGCCAACACCTCAAATACCAGGTCGAACCGTACCTGGTCGTTTCCGGCACCAGTACTGCCATGTGCCACATATTGTGCCTCTACCTTCTTCACGTGATCCAGTACCGCCATTGCCTGGAAGAAACGTTCAGAGCTCACGGAGAGGGGGTAAGTGTTGTTTTTTAACACATTCCCGAAAATCAGGTATTTGATGCCCCGTGTATAGTAATCCTCCACTGCATCGATGCAGGTGTGGGTGGTTGCACCCAACGTGAGGGCACGCTCTTCAATCTGCTTCGCCTCTACGGCAGTGAAGCCGCCGGTGTTCACAATCACGGTATGCACCTCCAACCCTTTTTCATGAATCAGCCAGGGTACACAAAACGAGGTGTCGAGGCCACCGCTGAATGCAAGTACTACTTTTTCTTTCATTTCTTAAACATTTTATTTTTTTTTCTGCTTTTGATAACTGGTTTTACCACCTTCTTGGCAAAGGGACTCGCTTCCTGTAACGGTTTAACCTTGGGATCGAACAGCAAGCCGGTGCAGAGGCACATCTTGTGGTTATTGCGCTGAAGGATATCATAATTGCGACACCCCTGGCATCCTTTCCAGAACTCCGCATCGTCGGTCAGCTCCGAAAAGGTGACCGGTTTGAAGCCCAGTTCGGTGTTCATCTTCATCACCGCCAATCCGGTGGTGATGCTGAAGATTTTGGCATTGGGGTAGAGCTTACGCGACAGATCGAAGATCTTCCGTTTGATTTTTTTTGCCAGGCCCTGGTTACGATAGTCGGGATGCACCACCAGACCAGAGTTGGCTACAAAACGCTGGTGACTGAAAGTTTCAATGTAGGCAAACCCCACCAGTCGTTCCCCGTCGAGGGCGATCACCGCCTTGCCGGCTTTGATTTTTTCCGCCACATACTCTGCACTGCGACGTGCAATGCCGGTGCCACGCGCCTGCGCCGATTCATAGATCAGGTCGCAGATCTCCTGCGCGTACCCTATGTAGCTGCTATTGGCTATATGAATTTCTACATTCATCCTAAAACAAAGATAATATGAAATGGTTGTTGATTGACGCCGACAGACCGACGTGTAAAGCAGGTGAGATACAGGCGTTGGATTGCCTGCATTTGTTAAAAGCATCGTCGGACCAGGTCTGTTGCTTTGCGGAAGTGTGTATGTGAAACAGTCATACTCATTGCGAGGCAAAAGTAATCAAAATATTTGTAAATAGGGATGTTTAATGAAAAAAATCTATCCTTCAGCAGTGAAATCATACAATCTGTTGATAATACTGTTGAAACCCTATTTAATGAATGTAAAAATTTGTCTTTTTGATAGGTTTTTATTATTTTTGTTTTTCTGAACTGCATCACTTTCTCATCCATCCCTTTTTGACTGGATTTTTTGCCTTCAGTGGTTCATCAATAACATTATAATAACAATTCAAAATGGAAACCAGGAAATACAGGAATTATATTCTTCGCAACTACAATGACTTGCCACAATTACAAAAACTTTCCAATGAGGAGCGGGAAGCAATCAGGGTGGTGGGTCATGTACTCCCCTTTAAGTCTAACAATTATGTGGTGGAGGAGTTGATCAACTGGGACAATGTGCCCAACGATCCCATCTTCACACTCACTTTTCCACGCAAGGAGATGCTTGCCAGTGCACAATATGAGCAGGTGAAAAGATTGCTCGAAAGCAACGATGAGGCAGGATTGAAGAAGCAGGTAAATGATATTCGCCTCAAACTGAATCCCAACCCTGCCGGACAGGAACATAACGTGCCCTCCATCGATGGCATCAAACTGCATGGGATGCAACACAAGTACCGTGAAACGGTGCTTTTCTTTCCCAGCCAGGGGCAGACCTGTCATGCATACTGTACTTTCTGTTTCCGCTGGCCTCAGTTCTCAGGAATGAATGAACTGAAGTTTGCCATGAAGGAGGCTGATCTGCTGCACCGTTATTTGAAAAAGCATACCAAGGTGAGTGATGTGCTCTTTACCGGAGGTGATCCGCTGACGGCAAAGGCCGGCATCCTGTCGGCCTATATTGAGCCCCTGTTGACAAAAGAATATGCGCACATCCATACCATTCGCATCGGATCTAAAACTTTGGGATACTGGCCCTATCGCTTCCTTACCGACAAAGATGCCGATGAGATGCTGCGACTGTTTGAAAAGGTGACCAGGGCAGGGAAACACCTTGCTTTCCAGGCTCATTTCAATCATCCCGTGGAGCTCTCCACCGATGCGGTTAAGCAGGCTATTGACCGGATCCGCAATACCGGTGCACAAATCAGAACGCAATCGCCGTTGTTGCGGCATATCAACGATGATCCACAGGTGTGGGCAACGATGTGGAGAGAACAGGTCAACCTGGGACTGATCCCTTATTACATGTTCGTGGCACGCGACACCGGATCAAAAGCTTTCTTTGATGTGCCCCTGGAGAAAGCATGGAATATCTTTCGCAAGGCTTACAGCAACGTAAGTGGTGTGGCCCGAACGGTACGTGGTCCCAGCATGAGTGCCAATTCGGGCAAGATTCAGATACTGGGTGTGACGGAGGTACAGGGGGAGAAAGTGTTTGTGCTTCGTTTCATTCAGTGCCGCAATCCCAACCTGGTGGATATTCCTTTCTTTGCGAAATATGATAAGAAAGCCACCTGGTTCGATGAGTTGGTACCCGCTTTTGGCGAAGAGCAATTTTTCTTCCAGAAAGATAATCTGCTGGGGCATCATGACAAGGATACCGATTTTCTATGGGAATGAACTGAGAATGACAATCATTCTGCTGATTTATCAACAAAAAAGTGAAGCTTTTCATTAATTAACATAGTATTGTTTGAATTATTGCTTATTTTGCCCCCCAAAAGTGCCCCTTTGAGAGCGTTCGGATCTTTTTCTCCGGCTTTCCCTCTCTTTTCTGTGATGAAAAAAGAAAGGTGGCTGTAAATGAGGTTATATGGGTAGAATCATTGCATTAGCAAATCAAAAAGGAGGGGTTGGTAAAACCACCACCACGATTAACCTGGCGGCATCACTGGCTGCACTGGAAAAAAAGGTACTTGTTGTGGATGCTGATCCGCAGGCAAATGCCTCCTCCGGATTGGGTATCGACATCAAACAGGTCAAGAACACCATTTATGAGGGTCTGATCGGGAAGTGCTCTCCGCAGGAGTCGGTGCACCGCACTCCGTTTGAAAACATCGACATCATCTCTTCTCACATCAATCTGGTAGGGGCAGAGTTGGAGATGGTGCAGATGGAGAACCGGGAGAGAAGACTGCACGATCTGTTACTGCCACTCAGCAATGCCTATGATTATATTCTGATTGACTGCTCTCCATCGCTGGGGATCATCACGGTCAACGCCCTCACCGCTGCCGACTCAGTAATGATCCCGGTACAATGTGAGTATTTCGCTCTGGAGGGGTTGAGCAAGCTGCTAAACACCATCAAGATCATCAAGTCGAAACTGAACAGACGGCTGGAGATTGAAGGATTTGTCCTCACCATGTATGACTCCCGTCTGCGTCTCCACAACCAGATCTATGAAGAGGTGAAGCACCACTTCAAGGAGTTGGTCTTCACCACCGTCATTCAACGCAACATCACGCTCAGCGAGTCACAAAGTCATGCCAAGCCGGCTCTGATGTATGATGCCGGCTCTCGTGGGGCCATCAACCACATTCAACTGGCGCAGGAGCTTATCGAAAAAAATACCTAACTTTGCACCCATAACCCGATGAACGATGGCGAAAAAAAATGCATTAGGAAGAGGTTTGGACGCATTGATCTCATTCAATGAGAGTGAAGCCAGTGGCTCATCCTCTATCAGTGAGGTGGATCTGGATAAGATCATACCCAATCCCGACCAACCAAGGAGGATGTTCAGTGAAGAGGGGTTACAGGAGTTGGCTGCCTCCATCCGCTCAATCGGTTTGATCCAGCCCGTCACGTTGCGAAAGCTGGATGATGACACCTACCAGATCATTGCAGGCGAACGGCGTTATCGCGCTTCGCAGATGGCGGGTCTACATGCTATCCCAGCTTACATCAAGACCGCCGATGAAGATGAGACCATGGAGATGGCGCTCATAGAGAATATTCAACGGGAGGACCTTAACTCCATCGAAATTGCATTGGCCTATCAGACACTCATCAAAACGCTCTCCCTCACGCAGGAACAATTGAGTGAACGGGTGGGCAAGAAAAGAGCAACAGTTGCCAACTACCTCCGTTTACTGAAGCTGCCTGCTGAAGTGCAGATGGGTGTCAAGGATAAGAAAATTGAGATGGGACATGCCCGTGCACTGGTCACCATTGATGATCCTGTAAAGCAACTTGCCATTTACAACAAGATCATCGAGGAGGGTCTCTCGGTGCGCAAGGTGGAGATGATGGTGCGGGAGCAGAATGGTGAGGAAGATGGTGGCAAACAGCCTGCAGCAAAAAAGAAAAAATCCCGACAGACACTCTCCATGCAGAGGCAATCGAGCGAATTCGATGCGTTGAAACAACACCTTTCCTCCTATTTCCAGACCGATGTGCAATTTACCTGCAGCAAGAGCGGGAAAGGGAAGATCACCATCCCGTTTCACTCTCCTGAGGAGCTGGAGCGGCTGATCGTGATGTTCGACAAAATGAATAAATGAGAGCAGGATGAATCTAAGAGCAATTCTTTTCGGTCTGTTTTTCACCTTTGCCTCAACAACCCTGTTGCATGCACATGAGCGTACGCCGCAGGAGCTGCAGCTCAGCAGCGAACGATTGCAGCAAGAAAGGAGTTCTCTTGTTCCGGCTGACTCGGTCACAATCTCCAATGCGGTTGACACCCTTGTTGTTTCTGACAGTGACCAGAGCGCTGCGACAAACGTTATGCAGCTCAGCGATACCATTTCAGATGCTTTTTTCGCACCCATCCAAATCTTTAAGCCCTCTCCCCGTAAGGCAGTGATCTATTCAGCTCTCTTCCCCGGCATGGGGCAGGTATATAACCGAAAATACTGGAAGCTGCCCATTCTCTATGGTGGTTTTGTGGGATTCACCTATGCCATCAACTGGAACAACGGAATGTATCGTGATTACCTGGGAGCCTATCAGGATATCATGGACAGCAATCCTGAAACCAACCGTTGGCACAATCTGCTGCCATATGGAAGAGACCCTGAAACCATTGATCAGAAATGGTTTACCGATGTGTTGCAGAAGAGAAAAGATTATTACCGATATTACCGTGATCTGAGCATCATTGGTTCTGTCGCTTTATATATGTTGGCAATGGTTGATGCTTATGTGGATGCCCAGCTGTTCGATTTTGACATGAGCACCGATCTTTCATTACGGGTGGCGCCAGCGCTTCTCAGAGACCAACAGGCGGGTATGTTGGCCGCCTCATCTTATGGATTACAGTTTAGCTTTATTTTTTAGCTATTCCCGGTTGTTGAATCTATCACAGCATAACGCCTTTCAAAGGGTCGCCGGGAGCAACATAAAAAAAATAATATAATATTATCGTATGAAAAAGAGAATCCTGTTTCTGTTCTGCTGCATCTGGTTGACCTCCTTTGTGAAAGCCCAGGATACAACTCAGGTTGAGAGCGACACCATTACCGACAATGCCATTCTCTTTCCCGAAAGCATGACCGGTGAGCTGAGCAACCTCCTCCGTGACTGGCAGATCGATCTTACCGTAAACGACGAGGAGTGCAGCAGAGGGGCAAATGTCCTTTTCCCTGACTCGGTATATATCTCCCGGCTTCACAGCATGCCCACGGTGATGGAGCTCTCCTTCAACAGTGTGGTGAAGCGATACATCGAGATGTATGCTTCCCGCCGCAGGGAGCAGGTGAGCTATATGCTTGCCCTGGGCGACTATTACTTCCCGCTGTTTGAACAGGCCCTCGACAGGGAGGGCCTCCCTCTGGAACTGAAGTATCTGCCGGTGATCGAATCGGCACTCAATCCGGTTGCGGTCTCACGGGCCGGTGCTACCGGCCTCTGGCAGTTCATGTTACGCACCGGAAAAGGGTATGGTCTGGAGGTGAACAGTCTCGTGGACGAGAGAAGGGATCCCTATAAAGCCACCGAGGCAGCTGTGCGCTATCTGAAAGACCTGTATACCATCTACCAGGACTGGAACCTGGTGATTGCTGCCTACAATTGCGGACCAGGAAACGTGAACAAAGCGATTGCCCGCAGTGGCGGGAAGCGAGACTACTGGGGCATCTATTACCATCTGCCGCGTGAAACAAGAGGCTATGTGCCGGCATTCATTGCGGCCAACTACATCATGCAGTACTATGCCGATCACAATATCTGCCCGGCATATGTGCATGCTTCTGTGTCAGCTCTTGATACGGTTCAGGTGAACGAGCGGATGCACCTGAGTCAGATCTCAGCCGTGCTGGAGATATCGGTGGAGGAGTTGAGGCGCCTCAACCCGCAATTCAGAAAAGATGTGATCCCCGGCAACTTCAAACCCTATGCGCTGGTGCTTCCATCTGAAAAAATGTATGCCTTTGTGGACAGGGAAGGTGAAATCCTTGCATACAACAGGAACATCTATCATCCACATCGCACCAACACCGAAAACTATCTGAATGGGGGCATGGTATCTGGCGATGCTGGCGGCGAAAATATTTACTACCGGGTGAAGCGGGGTGACAATCTATCCACCATTGCCCGCAGAAACGGGATTAGCCTGGCTCAACTGAAATCCTGGAACGGACTGAAATCAGACAGAATCGGAATCGGTAAGCAGCTGGTGGTGGGAAAAAAACCCATACCAGCCACATCCACCGGAAAGGAGCAACAGACTGCACAACTGAGTGAAAATGGTGACGTGGAGATCATCAATCAATACTATCGCGTCAGAAAAGGAGATACACTGGGTAAGATTGCACAACAACATGGTGTCAGGGTGTCGCAGCTGCAGGCCTGGAACAGCTTGAGAAGCACCCGCATCCAGATAGGTGACCGGCTGATTGTTCAGCAAGATGCAGTGCAACGCCCTAAAGAAGAGCCGGCTGAGCAGGAGTACAAGCGTGCGGAGGATACTCCCAGAGGAAGCAATATCATTGCCACCTATCTGAAAGAGCAGGTTGAGCGTGCGGAACGACAGGGGAACCAGTAGTTGACTGAAGCAAGCTCTAATGATTAAGCTCCGGCCACTGAGGGCAGCGCACCTGACCCTGAGGATGGGTGCAGGACTGAAGCGCAGCCTGGGGAGAATGAATAGAAAAGGTGCTCTACTGCACCAGCACCTTTCTGGCGGTTTGCGTAC
>DPAC01000106.1:0-2009 GCA_003517675.1 Porphyromonadaceae bacterium
ATCTGGACCATCAACCCCGACGGGGGAGAGATGACACAGATCTCCGATGTTGAGGGTGACATAGATGGCTTCATCATCTCGCCCGACGGGAAGAAGGTGCTCTTCATCCGCAAGGTGCCTCTTGGTAAGAAGCCGGGAGAACAGTACGAGGACCTGCCGGGCGCAACCGGTCGCGTGATAGACGACCTGATGTACAAACACTGGGATCAATGGGTGGAGAGCGTGTCGCATCCTTTTGTGGCCGACCTGGAGGGTCATCGTCTTACCAATATCGTTGATCTGATGGAGGGTGAGCCCTATGAATCACCCATGGCACCTTTCGGCGGCATCGAGCAACTCGCCTGGAGCCCCGACGGGAAGACCATTGCTTACACCTCCCGCAAGAAGAAGGGAAGGGCGTATGCCGAGTCCACGAACTCCGATATCTATTTCTACGACCTGGCAAGCGGTGAGACACGCAACATGACCGAGGGGATGATGGGCTACGACATCAATCCGCAGTTCTCCCCCGACGGTCATTACCTGGCCTGGCAGAGCATGGAGCGCGATGGTTACGAGTCAGACAAGAACCGGCTTTTCGTGATGGAGCTCTCCACCGGTGAGAAAACTTACGTGACCGAGTCGTTCGACTACAACACCGATGCTTTCGCCTGGGAGAGCGACAATAAGACCATTTACATGGTATCGCAGGCAAAGGGTACCACACAGCTCTACGCTGCCGACATCACCACAAAGGCGATCACCCCTCTTACCAGCGGGATGCATGACTACACCTCGGTGGCGCCGGGCGACGGCATGCTGATTGCCTGCCGCCAGTCGCTGTCGCAGCCCACCGAGATCTATGCGGTCGACCTTGTCACGGGTGAAGCCACCAACCTGTCGCAGGAGAACAGTGAGTTGCTGGCCAACCTCACCATGGGAGCGGTGGAAGAGCGCTGGATCGAGACCACCGATGGGAAGCAGATGCTCACCTGGGTGGTTTACCCGCCCCATTTCGACGCGGCGAAGCAATATCCCGCGCTGCTCTACTGCCAGGGGGGACCGCAAAACATGGTGAGCCAGTTCTGGTCTTACCGCTGGAACCTGCAGCTGATGGCCGCCAACGGCTACATCGTGGTGGCGCCCAACCGGCGCGGCCTGCCCGGCTTCGGCCAGGAGTGGCTGGAGCAGATCAGCGGCGACTATGGCGGCCAGAACATGAAAGACTACCTCTCTGCCATCGATGCGCTGGCGAAAGAGCCCTATGTGGATGCAAACAGGTTAGGCTGCACCGGCGCCAGCTATGGCGGCTTCTCGGTTTACTGGCTCGCGGGTCACCACGAGGGTCGCTTCAAGGCTTTCCTCGCGCATGCCGGCATCTTCAACCTGGAGGCACAATACCTCGAGACGGAGGAGATGTGGTTCGCAAACTGGGATATGGGCGGTCCCTACTGGGATCAGCGTAACGCCACGGCACAGCGCACTTACGAGCACTCACCCCACCGCTTCGTGGATAAGTGGGACACCCCCATCATGGTCACCCATGGCGAGCGGGACTACCGCATCCTGGCATCCCAGGGCATGATGGCCTTCAATGCCGCACAGCTGCGTGGTATCCCTTCGCGGATGCTCATCTTCCCCGATGAGAACCACTGGATCGCGCGCCCGCAGAATGGCGTGCTCTTCCAGCGCGAGTTCTTCCGTTGGTTTGACCAGTGGCTCAAGGAGCCTGCCGGTGCTGAGGAGGCGCTTCATCGGTAGGAGATCCACCGGTCGTTGCTGCAGAGGAAAAGCTACGGAAATATTTTCAAAAATCTGAGCAAAAAATGTTTTGCGATTTGGAAAATATGCTTACCTTTGCACTCGCTATCGGAAACGATTGGCAAACGGTGTGGTAGTTCAGTTGGTTAGAATACCTGCCTGTCACGCAGGGGGTCGCGGGTTCGAGTCCCGTCCATACCGCAAAGAAAATGAAAGAGTTGCAACAAGAGTTGTAACTCTTTCATTTGTTTGGTATATATACATCATCT
>DPAC01000106.1:2292-18484 GCA_003517675.1 Porphyromonadaceae bacterium
ACTGGTCATCCATTGTATCAAAATAATTCTTTCGGATTCATTTTCAAAAACTCATCATAAGGAATTCCACTCGTTCCAACGAGTAGCACTTTTTCAGGATGAAATCTTTCTGCAAAGATTCCCATTCCCGCATTATCGGCTTTTATTCCACTTTTTACTTCAAGTCCAATTACCTTATTTCCTTTTTCTAACACAAAGTCAACCTCATTATTACCCTCACGCCAATAATAGAGGTTATATCTTTCAGAAATAGCATGATTGATCAAATGTGTACCGACAGAAGATTCAACCAATCGCCCCCAAAATTCAGGATTGATCATTGCATCTTCATAACTGTCATTGCTTTGAGCAGTAATCAGTGCATTGTTATACACTTGAAATTTTGGACTTGAGCTACGTTTACGAATGATATTTCCGGCGTATTTTTCTAAACCTCCAAGCAAACCACATTGAGACAAAAGTTGTAGGTAATTAACTAAAGTTGTCGTATTTCCGGCATCCTGGAGTTGTCCCAGGATCTTGGTGTAAGAAAGAATCTGTCCTGAATATAAGCAACCCAATTCAAATAATCGCTTCAACAGGGCCGGCTTATCAACTCTCGTCAGCATCAAAATATCTTTGGATATACTCGTTTCTATCAATGAATTCTTTATATAATTTTTCCAACGTTCTTCATCATCAATCAAGGTTGACGAACCCGGATAACCTCCAAAATAAACATATTGTTCGATGCTCCATCCAAATGCTTCCTGCATTTCAGGATAAGACCAGTGACCGAGATAGATTGTTTCAAATCGCCCGGCTAAAGATTCGGTTAATCCTTTTTGAATTAACAGGCGGGACGAACCAAGTATAATCACTTTTATGTTAATATTTTCACGGGTATCCTTATCCCATTGCTGTTTTACTACCTCGCTCCAATTGTCAATCTTCTGTATTTCATCAATCACTAACAGGAATTCTGATGTTCCGGATGCTTTCATTCGCAATCTGGCTGATTCCCATACCTGCATTAACCAGGCAGTGTTGGTTGCCGAAACGGCATCTGCCGATTCATATAAATTGGATATAGAGAGTTTCGTTAAAAGCTGGGTTATCATGGTCGTTTTACCCACCTGACGAGGTCCAAGTATCACCTGAATAAACTTTCTCGGCTCTTTAATTCTTGCTTTAAGCGACTTTATATAAGGACGTTCAAACATATCACTCAAATTTACTCAATACTAAATGTAAATTTACTCAATACTAAATGTAAAATTACGCAACATTCTCAAAAAAGCAAATAAATTCCCATAAAACTTTTTTTACCGATTATGCCACGCTATTTATATGAGAAATTTATCTGAGAAAAAATGTATTGAATAATGCTGGTGAAAGGCATTCCAATTGTTGAAAACCACCGTTTTTTGTAGCTTTGTATTTTCGTAAGTATCGCATCATGGTCAAAGAGAGTAACCCAATGAATGAGCGCCGGTGGCTGGCAGCCTATGTGAAGATGCACCACGAAAAGAAGGTGCGTGATCAGTTAACGGAGATGGGAATTGAAAATTTTCTGCCCGTGCAGGAGGAGATACACCTCTGGAGCGACCGGAAGAAGAAAGTAGAGCGGGTGCTCATCCCCATGATGATCTTCGTGTATGTGAACCCTGCTGAGCAACGCACCGTCATCAAGCTCCCCGCGGTATTTCGCTACATGGTGCTCCGCGGCGAGCATACCCCCGCCGTCATCCCCGATGCGCAGATGGAACAGTTCCGCTTTATGGTCGACCTCTCCGAGACGCCTGTTCACTTCGACAGTTCTGACCTGCACCCCGGCGAGCAGGTGCAGGTGGTACGTGGACCGCTCAAGGGGCTCACCGGCGAGCTGATCACCATCGACGGCAAATCCTCCATTGTAATACGCATCGACCGCCTTGGCTGCGCTGCTGTTGAGATGAGCGCCACCATGGTCGAGCGAATCGGTTAAGGACTCTTTCGGTTGAGGACTCTCGACACAATCTCTTGAGAAATATTCAACCCGCAATTTGTCTTTTCATCCATCATAAACAGACTGAAAATTCGTTCCGGCACCGGCCATGGTTCTAAGAAAGGGTGGCAACATTGAATATCTCCCTCAGTTCCTTGTTGCTCAACTTGCCGATCCAGTTCTCGCCGGTAGATACGGTCATGTCGGCCAGCTGTTTCTTGCGTTGGATCATCGCGTCGATCTTCTCTTCGAAGGAGTCTTTGGTGATCATGCGATGTACCAACACGTTCTTCTTCTGTCCGATGCGATAGGCACGGTCGGTAGCCTGGTTCTCCACGGCGGGGTTCCACCACAGATCGAAGTGCACCACCTGGCTGGCGGCAGTGAGGTTCAGTCCCGTGCCGGCAGCCTTGAGCGAGAGGATGAACACCTTGTCGGCGCGGTTGGTTTGAAACCGCTCCACCATCTCCTGTCGTTGGGTGATGGAGCATCCGCCATGGTAGAACAGCGGCCGGTCGCCCAGGTGCTCGGCGATCATCTTCTCCAGCATCGCACCCATCTCCCTGAACTGCGTGAATATAAGCACCTTCTCTCCCGCATCGTTCATGCTGTCCAGCAGCTCGAACAGCAGCTGTACTTTCCCCGAGAGGGCAGGGTCCCAGTTGCCATTCTTCAGGAACTGGGCAGGGTGGTTGCAAATCTGCTTGAGTGCGAGGATCATCTGCAACACCAGTCCCTGTCGTTTGAAGAGCGTCTGGTTGTCGCCATTGTCGCTGTACCCTTCAATCTCTTCCATTGCTGCCTGCATTGTTTTCTCATAGAGAGCAGCCTGTTGTTTGGTCAGGAGGGCATATTGGTTTTGTTCCACCTTGTCCGGCAGGTCGGAGATGATGGTTTTATCCGTTTTCATGCGTCGCATCATGAAAGGCGATGTGATCTTGCGGAATCGCTGCACCACCTGTTCGTCGTTAAAGAGCTGGATGGGTGTGGCATACTCCTCCCTGAACGATTTGGCCGTGCCCAGGTATCCCTTGTTGGTAAAATCCATGATCGACCAGAACTCGCTCAGCCTGTTCTCCACCGGCGTGCCGCTCATGGCGATGCGGATGTTGGCCGGGATGCTTTTGATCGCCTTCGACTGGGCCGCATCCTGGTTCTTGATGTTCTGCGCCTCGTCGATCACCATCACCTGCCATTTCTGTTTTCTCAGCAGGTCGCTGTCGCCGCGCGCCACGCCGTAGGTGGTCAGCATCACATCGGCATCAAACCGCTTCAGGTCGCGTGCCGTGCCGTGATAGATATGGGTGCTCAGTGAAGGTGCAAAGCGGGCAATCTCAGTCTGCCAGTTGGTCAGCAGGCCTGTGGGCACCACCACGAGCGCCTTCAGCTTGTCGTTGATCGCCTTCTCTTCCTTCAGTTTCAGGAGGATGGAGATCACCTGCACGGTTTTTCCCAGTCCCATGTCATCGGCGATGATGCTGCCAAAGCCGATCCGGCTGTTGCGGTACATCCAGGAGTATCCCCGGTGTTGGTAGGGGCGCAGCTGCGCATTGAGTTCCTGTGGCAGGGGGATCTCCTCCACGGAGGTAAGCTCGGCCATCATCTGGCGCACCTCGTCGGTCAGCGCGACCGGTGCCCCTTCGTACTCCTCGCTGAGCGCCGTTTGAAACAGCTGGTATGCGTTGAGTGGCTTGTTGGAGGCAAGGGCCCTGTTCAGTTTCTCTATCTCAGCTTCATTCACGTAGATATAGCGTTCCTTGAAGCGGATCAATCCCGAGGCATTCTTCAACAGTTGTTGGAACTCTTCCGGCGAGAGGAGCGTGTCGCCCAGCGCCACGCGCCAGTCGAAGGCAAGCAGGTCGTCGATGTTCACGAAACCCGTTTGATCCGATTTACGTTTCAGCAAAACGGACACTTTGGGTCGCAGCAGCTGCTGCAGTGATTTTGGGAGCAGGATTTTGATGTTGAGCAGGCGGATGGCCGGCAGTATCTCCATCAGGAAGGGAGAGAACTCCTCCCTGCTGAACCGTATGGGATGGGACCCTCCCAGGTTGATGTGCGTGTCCAGTCCCCGGATAAAGGGAGTGAGCAACGACACGTTTTGCAATATCTTAAAGCGTTGTTGGGCAAATTCATCCTCCTTCAGCACGGTGGACAGGGGGATGGGTGCGGCGTCAGGCTGTTCTCTGTTTTCGATGTGTACCGCCACCTCGAAGGCATCGGTGTCGGTTTCGCTCACGGTGATCACCGGCTTGTAGGTCTCCTCCGTGAGGTGATAGCGGTCCAGCCACACCTTGATTCCTCCGGTGATCCCTTTCTCGCCCACGCCGGTGAAATCATGGCTCTTGCCCTTGAAGAAGAGATCGGCGATGAGATCACCTGTAGCGGGCTTCGAAGCCGTCCTCACCAAGGTCGAGATAAAGAGCGAGAGCAGCTCCACCGTTTGGTTTCCGATCGGCCTCATCTTCACCGATTGGCGGCTCTTGTAGGCTGTTTGTAACAGTCCGGCAGGGAGTATCTCCGTCAGCCGGTGTATCAGCGTGCGCACCTGTTCATCGATCATTGCCGGCATCCATCGCACCATGGCATGTCCGTTTTCCAGTTGGATGATCTGCGGGACGATGTTGCCGTTGGCAACCAGGTGAATGGCCGCAAAAAGCAGCTTGTGCGCTGCCGCCACCGATGGCTGATAGTCGGGCAGGTAATCGGGATTCAGCCCGAACAGTTGCGGGAAGAGGGCAGGCAAGGTAGTCACGTTGTTCATCGTGCCGTTGCCCATCGACACGGAAACCTCGTTGTTCCGGTCCAGGGTAAACGCCAGGCGGGTGTGGTGAGAGATCACCTCTCCATCGTCTTGAGAAGGGAAGAGCGCCTCAAAATCGAGCCGCTTGTTCAGCAACCGTCCCGCCTCTTTTGTGAGGCGGTTGAATTGAACGGCATAGATCTCCTTGAAATTTCCGCCCGGGTAAAATGGAGGCGCATCGGGCAGCAGCTGAACCAGAGGCTCCGCAATAGGATGCAGCTGTGAAAAGTCCACCCGCTCGTAGGCCCGCTCCTCATCGGGGACGGTCATCTTCTTACCTTTCGGCGTCCACAGCGCGTGCAGCGACGGTATTCCGTTTTTCTTCTGTTCCTTCACAAATATCCCCCGTTTTTTCAGCTCCCCGATCAGGTTCACCCTGTGCATCTCGAACACCAGGAAGGGGTTGTTGTCGATCTCGCGGCTGATCATGTAGATCACCGCGGCCAGGTGCTTGCACGGCACGGCCCAGTCGGGACAAGAGCATTGCATCTTGAAGTCGGTCCACTGCCGGGGAAAGACCCTGAGTCCGGCCTCTTCGGCAATCGTCAGGATGGCGGGGTCCAGCTCCCGGTTCAGCAGCTTGGAGATGAGCGCCGGTTGTGTGGCAATCCGGTCGATCAGTTTATCCACCTCCTCTTCAAAAAAGGGAGGTACGATAATCGTCACGCGGTAGGGGGTGGCACGACTGCCCTTCACCCTGGCCTGCATCTCGTTCTCTTTGATCTTCACGGAGAGCACGTGTCCCTGTCGTGCATAGGAGGCGCCTCTCGGCAGCCGGTTGTTGTAATCCACGTTCTCCAGGGAGCGCAGCCAATGTTCGCCCCACCATGTTTTTCCAAACTGTATTGCCATAATCCATTCACTCGAAAGAGCCGATTCCTTAATTTTTTTCAAAGATAGGGAGAAAGAGAATTTTTGCCAAAAAAAATTAGCGGTAAGCTGACGCATGTCTTCCATGGCCAACTGCAACCATCTTACAGCAACTTCCAGATGGCATCCGGGTCGCTTTTCAGTTGACGGAGAAACTGCTCACTGTCGATGGCGTCGGGCAGCTCTTTGTTTGCTGTTACCCGTCCTGCCGGTTTCCCCTGCAGGTACAACTCGGGTGGAGTGGTAGCGTGTGGGTTGTGGATGCTGAGCGCCCCCTCCCTGCTGCCGTAGGGAGAGGATGGGTTGAAAATGCTGAAGGGGCTGTAGCGGCTGCCATAGCGGCCGTAGGGGTTGGTGATGGCGTCGGGATCCGATTTGTTGGAGGTGATCTTTCCCAGGTATTGCCCATCCCCCGCCAGGAGATAAGCATCCCCCATGAAGGCCGGTCGCACAACATTTGCTTCCCGGTACAGCTCTGTCACCAGCTCTTCCAGCAGTTCCTTTGTTTTGTCCCTATTTTTCCGCATCTCTTCCGAAGAGGTTTTCGATCAGCTTCTGTATCTCTTCTGCCGCCTTGGTTTTGGGCAGCAGGCTTATCAGTGCCGGTGCGGTAGCCAGTGCGATGTTCTTGCGCCGCAGCTCGCGGATCTCTTGCAGGGGGTAGTAGAGCAGGCCGGTGGTGACTGCCGGCGGGGCAGCCCATGCAAATTCACCCGTCAGGATGGCCAGCACGAAGCAGGTGATGCCGCAGAGGAAGAGCAGCGTGGTGCCCGCCAGCAACAGGTACTCGGTCGACCGGTTCTGACGGAGCACCTCATCGATTCTTTTGATTACATCAGCCAGTTCCATAGGACAACGATTTAAGTTGTTCGAGGCTTGTCAGGGGCACTGATCATTCACTCCGAAAGCAGCATCCCTCGCACCTCTATCGGGTCATTGTCAATCAGATGTGACAAATATAGCGAATATTCCGAAAAATGTCACAACAATCGGTTCAAATTTGCAATTTTATTCCCTGCTATTTCCCTTTTGCCTGTAATCCAAGGAAACTTTTCAGTTTGAAGTTTGTTTTAAGAAACATATCGATCCTGTTCGTCTGGGTTTGATGCCGGATGCGTAAAACAACCTCAACGGACGGGAAGCTTATGGAGTATATCAACTTAAAATTACAGCAAAAAATGAAGTACAAATTATTGGGAAACACTGGATTAAAAGTATCTGAACTTTGTCTGGGAACCATGACTTTCGGTGGACGCGGCACGTGGACTGCCATTGGCCTGCTTCCGCAGGAGCAGGTAAATCAGCTGGTTAAAGCAGCTGTCGATGCGGGGATCAATTTTATCGACACCGCCAATATCTACAGTGAAGGGTTGAGCGAAAAGCTTACCGGTCAGGCCATTCGCGACCTGGGACTGAATCGCGACGACCTGGTGATCGCCACCAAAGTACGCGGTGCCATGGGCGAGGGGCCGAACAATTCCGGGCTAAGCCGTAAGCACATTCTGCAGCAGATTGATGAAAGCTTGTCCCGGCTGCTTCACCAGCCGGTGGTAACGACCGTCATCATCGGGGCAAAGAAGCTGGAACAGCTTCAGGATAACCTGAAGTCTGTGGATGTAACGCTTTCTGCCGATGAACTCTCCAGGCTGGATGAAGTAAGCAAACTTACTCCGGAATATCCCGCCTGGATGTTGGATCTTATGAGCGCTGACCGGCAAGCATAACAACACAAACTGCGAGCCACTCCTGAGGCGAGACATCTGCAGAAATTCAATCGGTCTGCACGATGCTCGCCCCTTTTTTTCAATTGAGATACCAAACGAAGCGATTCAAATGTTACATTTTTATTAATTTAACCTGAAAATGTTTTTTTAATGGGAAATTGTCCTA
The DNA here is from genome assembly GCA_003517675.1 of Porphyromonadaceae bacterium. Lineage (GTDB taxonomy): Bacteria > Bacteroidota > Bacteroidia > Bacteroidales > Dysgonomonadaceae > Proteiniphilum. The sequence continues at coordinate 9,822 of DPAC01000106.1, forward strand.
TATTTGCAAGTCAAATGGCTTATTTTGCAACCGGAACGGGAAGCAGGTAGGTTTTGGGAAATCAAAGATATTCTTTCAGGTTTAATTCTTTTTTTGCGCAAAAGTTATGTGGTCCATTATCAGATGTTATTTTCTCTCCCGTAACAGGGATATTTACCGCGACGTTGCGAGCGAGTATCACACTTCGGCATTACATGTTTACCGGCTTGCCCACGGCAAGCGCGGCAGAAGCAACAGGGACTATTACATCCTCAAGAAGCTGAAGGAGCAGGGAGTGATCACCCTTGTCTGAGCTTTTTACCAATTTACAATCAATTGAGCCCCCTCTGAAAGCCCCATTTTTTAAAAATGATAAAAAATGGGGCTACCGCCTCAAGGTTTCGCCCCGATTGCGGTCAAAGGTTGATAACAGAAAAGACATTTAAATGTAATACTATATTTTATTTTTAACCCCTTTCGGGTGTAAAAACTGTAACCTCTGGAGGTGGAAGGCACGGTAATCCATCCTCGAAATCCGTTTCATCCAGTCTGTTTAACCGGATCGCACCTTCCGGGGTGAAGGCAGTCTCCAAGATGTGGTCAATGTGAGGAATGTTTCATAAATAAAAACTTTATGGAGATACCATATAGCTTTTTGATATTGAAGAAATCTTGCACAGTCTACCAGTGGCAGGAATTGGCTAAGGGAATCGTTTTGCCAAAATCAGAAGTAAAACAGTTCCAAAACAGGAAGTAGCGTTAAAAGGAAAAGAATAAAACCAAGTTGTAATGCATTCGTGTTGTTAACTAATTCCATTCAATTTTTCCCATACCCGTTTATATTCCTGCCCACTTAACATGGATTCGGCAGGTCGTGCTCTTTCCCATGTCTCATCTCCTTGATCCCTGAGCCAATTGTTCACCGAGTCGGTAGGTTGAGAGAAAATTTCTCCATTCACCGCAGCATTATATAGTTGGCCTAATGGGTTGGCGATGCTGCGGGGAACATTATTCTTTCGCATCAGAACACCTTCATCTGTGTTGACACCATAGTGCAGGTAAGCAGGAAGATTTGCCATGCGTTTTTTATCAATCTCCGATAAACCATCCCAATCAATTCCACTGGTTGGCATTTTTTGCATGGATGCCAGACCCCACGTTGCTGAGTTTGCAACAACCTTATACAATGCCTTGGTGGTTTTTTTTATTGCACTGCTCAAATCTTCATTAGGATAAAAACGAGCAGCAATTTTTGAAATATTATGACCGTTCACCCAATCAATTATCAACCTTGCAATGCTTGATTGATCTAATGGTTTTTCACCCGAACTTAGTTCTTCTATTGACTTTTTGATCTCGTAGGTATTTAACATGATCCCTACAAGTTTTTTCATGGTTTGATTTTGCGCTGAAAAAAGTAGATTTTTGTCCCAGTCACCAGGAGTTATACCCGATGTTGCCAATTTTCCAATCATTTGTTTAACAGAAATTGATGAAAAACCAGTAACATCAGAAATTTTTGCGTCGGCTAAAGAGATGGAGTTCGCGTATCTTCTGATGTTTTCTCTTAAGAAAGTCTTCTTTTCAGCAGGTAATTGACGATAACCCAAGGTAGCTTGTAATTTTTGCTCCAGTTGCGATAAAAAGATCTCCTGACTTTTAACTTGTTTTCTAAGGTGTGAGATGTATTGAAGAATGGCTGACCATCTCTCATCAACGAAAAGCCATCTTTCAAAATCATGATCAGCGTGTTTCAATACATTGTCAATTGCACTTACCAGCTGCGATAATAATTCCCCCGAAGCAGATTTCACATATTCAGCAACTTTTAAAAAGTCTTGTTCATTCCTGGTCGCTATACCTACCCAACCCATAGAATCTTGACCGGCACGCCCAACTCTCCCCACCAAGTTCCAGAAATCACGGACAGGCATATCTTTGGTTCCGGTTTTGCTTTTGTATACATAAGAACCCATTATAACGGCAGAAACTGGGAAATTAATACCCTGGGCTATGGTCGTCGTTGCTACAATTGCCTGCAATTTTCCATTAGACATCAAGTCCTCAATCAAGAAACGAATCTCATCTGGCAAAGCAGAACTATGTACGGCAATTCTCTTTCTTAAGAATCTGGCCAGTGGAAAATCATTTCCCAGTTCACTTTGTACCAGCTTGATTAATAAATCTACATCCGGGTCAGAAGTAAACGCATCGGTCGATTTTTCAAAAAGAGTTTCAGCAATGCCATAAGTCTCATTTGGATCAGTAGCCAGAACAATTACAGGAGATGAAATGCTCAGAAAATTAGCTGCAACTGTTTTAGCGATTTTCGTTTTAGAACTTCTTGCTTGTGAAGCTGTTTCTTCGTCGATATCCCCCGTAAACAACGGGATAGCATCGCCAATTTCATAAGTACCTTTATCTGTGTGAAGAGTTCTGAGCAGATAGTCGTATTTCCGCCCCCTTCCTTCAACCTGAATTGCACCAATAACCCGTTCATTAGGCTGCCACCAATTTAAATCCAGATTAATAACCTGTCCCCGATCACCTGCAAGCCAATTGACAACATCACCCGAGTTTGAAATATCGGGAGTCATCAATAAGAAATTGGCTTCCTCGCAGTCGTTTTTAATCGTTGATAACAAGAACTCAAGATGCAATCCTCTTTGTTTTTCCCCGATGTTATGTGCTTCATCAACCACGGTTAAAACCAGGGAACGTTCCTTAGTTGTCCCGAGACCTTGTCGAACGAGAAGGTTCAATTTTTCATAGGTAGTTACAAGCACATCGAATGTGGTTCGATTACCGCTTTCTTCTATCAGGTGCTGTTCAAAACCATCCAGTTCAATGGCGCCACTTGCCTTTTCAACTCTGAGGCCGATACCCCCAAAATCTCTCTTGAGCTGGTTGTAAATTTGGTTGGCCAGTGCCTTTGTTGGTACCGTGTATGCAACCCATCCCCCCTGATTCCTGAATTGATTCAATGCTTGTAAAATGCGGTACTCTGCTATCAATGTTTTTCCGCTCGATGTAGGAAGATTCAGTACAACAGCCCGATGGACTGGATCAAGAAGTTGCCCTTTCAGAATGGATTCCTTCTGTGGGTAAAGCAATTCAAAACGTCCCTTCTCCTGATGGCTGAGGAAATGATTGAACTTGGTCACCCAGTTATTTATACCCCTGGTGTTGTGCCAAATCGTATTTCGCACCGTTTTTACGGCAAAAGCTTCGAAGAATTGATACAACAGGCTTAAGCTTATGTTCCCTGCTTTTTCTGCATACTCACCGGAGATTTGCAAATGATAATGCAACTGATCTTCTGGCACCAATGGCCTTCCTTCCAATACATATTGGCCAAGAATGTCGATACTTTTGGCAAAATGATAGAGCGACAACAATTCGGCGGCACCATAAGGGCGGCTTTCCTCATTGACCTGATTGAGAAACCTGTTTTCAAATTGATTTTGTTCGATTCTAAGTTGATTAATAAGCCTAACCGCATGGCTTACATCACGCCAGTTCTCCTTTATTACTAACTGAACGATGGCTTTGAAAGAGGCCGTTAATAGTCTATTGTTCCAATTGTCTCCAGGTTTAATCCCTTGTATCTGCTCGTGCAGGGCTTTTAGATATTGCTTGACAAAATGCCAATGTTCCCCCAGGTAGCCGAATGCTATCAGTTTAAAGGTTTCATAAATAAAGTACTCATCTTCAAGGCTGGCAGGTAATTGTTCTGCAATATCGAAGTAGATAGAACATAAAGCTTTGAAGTCATTTTTCTTCTCCTCATCGTATTGTTTCTCCCATAGTTCAATAATTTGCAACTCACAAAGTTCCTTGGCTTTATGCAATTCTTGAATCTCATCCTCGCGAAGTTGTAAATTAACGAACCTTTTTGATAATTTCCCCTTTTGTATGAGCACATCAATTCCTGCAAGTATATCAGGATAGGCTTGCTTAAGGATTTGATATTTGGTTTGAATGCTCATTCAGTCACTGAGTTAATAATTGGCAACCAGTTTTTCTTTTGAATAGGAATATAGAGAGCCAAAAGATTGAGTCCCACAGGCTCCAATATTTGTGTTTTCAATCTGTGGTAACTCGGAGACAGGTCTCTTTCATCAGGTTCAACATCCCGGATTAACACTCCAAACAATTTGTATTTTTCAGCCTTGGAGTAATAGGCCTTGATTCCCGATTCATAATCCAATTTAAATGGGTGATCAGCCGGAAATAGTCGCATTTTACTTTTTAGGTAAGATAAAAGAATCAGTCTTTTGGACCGATTGTTGTACATATTTCTTAGTTGCACTTCAATACCAGCTGCACCTGTCATCACTTGTGGAGGTCTTTTTGTCGTTTCAGACGATGTTTTAACTTCACCAAATAGAAAGAGTACCAGACCATCTTCTTCAATGAAACCCACTAAATCGGCTCCTGTTTTATTGCCTTTGGGATTACGGGCATCCCTCAATTCATTCCAATAAAAACGGCAGGAAAACTCTTTCTCCAAGATCAGTTCTGCATAAGCTTCGCCAATCCTGAAATTTTGAACCTCAACATTTTCATCCTCCAATGCTTTTATGTCAGCCAAGAGATCTTCATTAGCATCAAAACCCGTTTCCTCTGTCAAGGCTTTTAAATGTTCAAGGGTGTTTTCTCTCTCCTGACGATCAAGTAAACAATCTTTTACCGGACCTTTTAAATGAGCATGACATTCTTGCTCATCAAGGCTAACACCCTGATACCCTCGCTTGTCTGATTCGCAAAATTGATACTCAACTCTCAATTCTTTCTTTTTTAAGATGATGAATGAGTTCGTAACAAAATTAATTACACCCTAAAAATCTCGAAAAAATTTGCATATGTCAGGCAGGTGTTTTGTCAACGAAGCTACACACCACACGGGATTACTCCCCTCGCACGTTTCTTTAGGCTACTATTAACGGAATAATAAGATTACTCTCAATTGCTGTACAGTTACTTAGTCGATTTTTTTGTCACACTTAAGTATCACAAAAATAGGTGAAATCTTACACATGACAAAGCGTTTGATAAAATATTTCTTATCAGCGATTTGCTTATTAAGATTGACAATATATGCAGCCAATTAGGTGATTTACCGGGCAAAAGATTGCTTTCGCGAAGCGTTCCCAGTCATCCCCAAAATCGTACCGATAGATCATCTTATCGCCCTTCTCCTTCAATAAGTCAGAAACACGCATCCCCTCATATTGAACAGCAGGCAACTCCTCGGTATTCAACCGGATCACACCTTCCGATGTGAAGGCTGTATCCATGATTTGATCAATTTGATGCGGTAATAAAAACATAGATGTATCGATTATTTTGATGATAACAAATTCGTCATAAACAGTCTGACTGGATATTTGAATGGATAACATTACCGAGATAAATTGGCGTATTTGATAGAAATATCAACTAGTCGGCAAAATGGGTGGATTAATGTCGCACTCGAGGAATTCAGAAAGCAATAGCTTAAGCAAGTTGCACAAAGACATCTTCAATTTTAACATTAAAATTAATCTCTGCTTTCAATGCTTTGAAAACCTTGATGATGGTATCTATTGTTGCGCTATTTGCACTACGCTCTAGTTTTGATATCTGGGCTTTCTGAACTCCTACAAGTTGTCCAAGTTCCTCTTGCGTCAAATTGCGTTCAAGTCTTGCAGATTTTATCATTTTGCCCAACAAATCCATACGGAGTTCGTATTCGTACTCTTCTCTCTCTTTTGTCCCCACCTTGCCAATGTATTTATCCTTCATTTCGGCAAGTGAACGGGTTTTTATTCTTCTAGTTGTCATATTATTTGTATCTATTTTTGTCCAAAATACTTATTCGTTATTTTGGAATCAAGTTGAGAAAGAAATTCTTCAGCATCTTCCATGAACCTCGTTTCAAAATATCTTATTCCTGCTTTCATTGGATATTGCATTCAAAATTATCAATAAGTTTCTATATATGGAAACTATTTTGGTTAAATACCATGTTAATATTTCTTATTGTGGATGGTTCTTTACAATCGCCAAAGCCATATGGCAACGATTCATTTCATTGAAATATCCAGCTCAAATTCATCCCTGACAGATGCAGCATCATTCCGCGCGATTCATTTCATTGTCAGACTCTTGGGGCAAATTTAGTGAATGGTATAAAAATAACGAATTTTTGAGTATTGATATGCTCTCTGAATCGACAAATAGAAGTGTAGATGATGAGGAAGTCATAGAAACAATTGCAGAATATGAAGGGATGGTTCATATGTGTGATTTTTTGTTCGAGAATGGATTCCTGAATGTTTTGGGAGATCAATCTGCCAAAACCGGAAGTAAAATAGCGCCAAAACCGGAAGCCAAATGGTGCGGAAAAACCAGCACGGCACGTCGTGCATCAAAGAGTGTGTTGTATATGCAGGATCCTGATAAATCAGCATCATACATTGCAATGGCAGATACAAAACCCTCATTACTTCTGAAAGGTGCTAATCCCCGTCTGTTGGACGAATGGCAAATGGCACCTGTTTTGTGGGATGTTGTTCGATTTGAGGTAGACAAACGAGGAATACCAGGACAATTTATTCTCACCGGATCTGCGGTTCCTGCAGATAATGTGGTTCTTCATACCGGTACCTGGAGAATTGCCCGTTTACTGATGAGGCCAATGAGTCTGTTTGAGTCAAATGATTCAAACGGAATAATCTCACTACGTGCATTATTTGATGGAAAGCAGGAAATGGAAGGCATTAGTAATTTAACAATAGAGAAAATAGCCTATCTGACCTGTCGGGGAGGGTTTGAATATCCACGCCATTCTATTCAATAAAATATGCTGTGGCGGCTTTCGGTTCAATCTCCTCCAAAATTTATAATCAACGCATCATTAAATAAATAAAATTGCCTATCTTTGCATATAATATGATATGTTAAGTGAATATGGCAAAGAATACAATGGGAACAAAGCTCCCCCGGAAATTAGAGCAACAGATGCAGCTGGTGGGTGAGCAGATCAAGCTGGCCCGTCTCCGCAGGAACCTGAGCGTGGCGCAGGTGGCTGAGCGTGCGACCTGCTCTCCGCTTACCGTGTCGCGCGTTGAGAAAGGAGCACCCACCGTGGCCATCGGCATCTACCTGCGGGTGCTCTATGCGTTGCAGCTGGATGAAGATATCCTCTGGCTTGCCAAAGAGGATAAGCTGGGCAAAGCCCTTCAGGATCTGAACCTGAAGAATCGCGAACGTGCATCAAAAAAGTAGTAGACGATGAAGAATCTGTTGGTGTATGCCGATTTTGATTGGCTGAAAGAAATTGAATTGGTCGGGGAACTCAGCTATGAATCACTTCGTGGTTCCGACAATTACAGCTTCACGTTCGATGATGCCTGGTTAAAGCGATATGGCGACCTGATTCTGAGTGCCGATCTGAATAATTATCCGGGGCGACAATACACCCAACCGGGGAGCGATCTCTTCGGATGTTTCTCAGATACCCTGCCTGACCGTTGGGGCCGCGTGTTGGTCAACCGCAGGGAGCAAATTATGGCTAAGGAAGAGAAACGACCCATCCGCCGGCTTACTTCTTTTGATTACCTTACAGAGATTGATGATTTCTCCCGCATGGGCGGTTTTCGGTTCAAAGAATCACCTGATGGCGATTTTATCAATAGCAACAAAATGCTTCGGATTCCCCCCTTGACCGATGTACACGATTTGATCCGTGCCATCCGTGAGATCGAGAAGAGTGAGGAGGCAAACCAGCTGCCGGACATGAAGTGGATTGCACAACTGGTACATCCCGGATCATCGCTTGGCGGTGCAAGGCCCAAAGCCAGCGTAATCAACAAAGACAACCGTTTGTCTATTGCCAAATTTCCGTCGCTCAACGATGATCATGATGTCGGGCTGTGGGAGCATTTCTGTCACCTGCTCGCAAAGAAAGCCGGTATCCATGCTGCATCCACACAGGTTATCCATACCGGGGACAAATATCATACCCTGTTGTCACGCCGGTTCGACAGAACCGATGCCGGGAGACGCATCCACTTCGCCTCTGCCATGACATTGTTAGGTCTGTCTGATGGCGATGATGCCGGCACCGGCCATGGTTATCTCGATATCGTGGATTTCATTCTGCAAGGATGCACGAATGTAGATGCCAACCTCAAAGAACTTTACCGTCGTGTGGCGTTCAATATCTCGGTCGGCAACAGTGACGACCATTTCCGCAATCACGGTTTCCTGCTAACCGCCAGAGGGTGGACACTATCCCCTGCTTACGATATGAATCCGACCGTGCATGCATATCAAAGTCTGCTAATTGACAGGCATTCCAACAAGGCTGACCTGCAACTGCTCCTGGATGCCTGTGAGGATTACATACTGGATAAAACCACTGCGACACAAATCATTGCAGAAGTAGTGGCAGCTGTGAAAGGATGGCAACCCCTGGCAACCCGGCTGGGCATAACCAGGCGTGAGATGGATCTGTTTGCTGAGGTGTTTGAAAGAACCGTACGCGATAAGTGGTGATGGACACCTATGGCAATTTGTACATCTGCTGCAAGCGAAATAGTGAGTTTACTTCATTTTGTCCGAAAAAAGTGTTCGAATAGATTTCATTGTGATATAATTTTGCAAATTTATTTTTTAATCGTAAATCTGCAAGAAAA
>DPAC01000106.1:18663-20247 GCA_003517675.1 Porphyromonadaceae bacterium
AAATCTGCAAGAAAAGAAAGTTATCAGGAGCAAAGGCTAGGGAGAAGCAATGTTGAGCCTGTGGAATTAGCAAGGTACAATTAACATGCGCCAATAATTGCGGCAAAAAAGTTTCATGAGAACCTGATTTGTGGTTCAAGGATAATTTATTTCCTCAATTTTTCTCTCTATATTTGTGTTGGATTAATTCTGTAATATATTTGTTTCCACGATGTTTTTAAGCAATACAATTATTCACTTCTGAATCATGAGATTAAACCAATTTCAAATAGATATCATAAACAAACTTGCCAGAAAGTATTTTGGGGAAGAAACAACCGTCTATTTGTTTGGTTCCAGGACCGACGATAATAAAAAAGGTGGCGATATTGACCTATTTATAAAATGCACGAATGAAAGCAGATTAACGTTGGAAGCAAAAATTCATTTTTTGGCTGAATTGAAAGCAAACATTGGCGATCGCAAAATTGATGTAGTTTTTGACAATGCCAATACCAGGTTAAAGAAAGAATTTTACCATTCTGTAAACAGTCAAAAAATAGAATTATGACCGTAGAAAAAAGAGATAAATTGAATGAAGCCATATTGCTTTGTGCCATACATAGCGATCGGATGAATTTCGCCTGGGGAAAAATTAAAATGTATTTCCCGCTTGACAGAGAAAAATATATCCGGTTAGAACCAGAAAAATTGAGTTTCATTGACCAGTTAATTTTCCGTTTTTCAAAAATGCAAGACACCATGGGGGAAAGATTGTTCCCTGCAATTCTTGAAAATCTGGGTGAAAATGTCAGAGGATTACCATTCATAGACCAACTGGCAAAGCTCGAAGAATTAAATATCATTCCAAATGCCATTGAATGGATGCAGCTACGCGAAACCAGAAACATTGTAACCCACGAGTATCCTTTTGTTACGGATGAAATAATTCAGGGATTAAATTTGTTAAGCGAACATTACCTGCTAATTACCAATATATGGAAACAAACGGAATCCTACATTAAAACCCGGTTTAAAAGTGAAAAGTGAAGCGAAGTGATTGCACGGTAGAACGACAGAACGATATTCAACCCTCCATCATACTCCACACCGTGGCCATCGGCATCTACGATATATTTTGCAAATTTATTTTTTAATCGTAAATTTCCTATTGCATTTATCCTGTATCGTGTTCCCCGTTACGACATCAAAGGAAAAGAGATTCTGAAAACACAAGAGAAGTTTTATGTAAGCGATGTTTCCATTATTTATGCAACCATGGGAAACCGCGACCGGATGATCGGGGGAATTTTGGAGAATATTGTTTTTCTGGAGTTGAAAAGAAGAGGATACAACGTGTTTGTCGGGAAATTTGACAATAGTGAAATTGATTTTGTTGCTGAAAAACAGGGCAGTAAGATATATGTACAGGTCGCTTACAAATTAGAAAACAAGGAAACAGTAGCAAGGGAATTTGGGAACCTTTTGTCTGTCGGAGACCAGTATCCGAAATATGTAGTGACGATGGACGATTTTTGGAAAGATGCGATAGAAGGAGTTGCACATTTATACATTACTGATTTTTTGTTGAAAGAAGAATTATAA
>DPAC01000106.1:20563-22260 GCA_003517675.1 Porphyromonadaceae bacterium
TTTGCCATCTTGCCAAAGATGTTTTGCTGCTGTTTCTCTTCTACTTTCATGATGTTCATGGCTGCCACAAAATCCTCTCTCTTCAGCTTTTTCTTTTTACCGTTAAGTGTCAATGCCATTTCTTCATCATCGTCAGGATTTACTAAAGCAGTATTTACCAGATCATAGGCAGGCGAAAGTGTCATGCCCAGTCCGGGATGTTCCAACAAAGAAAAGTTTTTTAAATGCATATCAGCATTGCCGGTAAGGAAGGAGAAAAGCACCATTTCAAAGAAGTTTACCACATCCAAACCCGGTGTAGCGGAATATTTTAGAATGGCTTTGGCAATCTGTTCATAGCTACCATGGTATTTGTCCTCGGTAAGTCGTTCGGTAAGCTGACACATATCTTCCATGGCCAATTTTCCCTTTTTGGTGCGGTCAATTCGTTTGGTTACGTAGGCCAGGTTTCCTGATTTCAGGCGTATCAAACTATGCGGTGCTGTTTTTATTCTGGCTATTTGTGCCAAATGCATGGACAGATCTTCTACTTCGGGCAACTGCGGATACAAGGCAGTTGGTGGTTTTAAAATGTATCCACCCCACAAGCCCACGATGGTAAATCTTTGTTCAATTCCTTCCTTCTTGTTTCCTCCGGATAAGTGTAAGGATAATTTGGGCTGTACACCCGTTATAGCAGTCTGACTTTTTATCACTTCCCAGGCCAATGTTTCCAGGTCATCTTTTGAATAGGGTAGTGACGGAGGAGTTGGCTGACCAAATATTTTCTTCGAACAGGAGGCATGAAAGTCTTGTTCGTTTCCGGTCAAAGGTTGATAGCAGAATAGACATTTACTCATGGCAAATTCTCCTCATTGATTGCTTCCACACTTACATTCCCTATACAATCCTTACAACAGACCAGCAATAAACCCATCCGGTCCCTTGGATTCAGTTTCCAGTTTCTTTCTGCAATATCGAGTAACCATCCTTCCGGTATCAGGCCATCAAAAAAAGGAAACAGTACTTTCGATGTGTATGGCTCGTCACGCAGAGGAAGGGTTAAGCTTACCGGTCGGGCACCGGGCTTCATCGCATACGATTTTTCGTATACAAAATGATATCCCAGCTCATCCTGAGTGAGCCATCCGGCTAATTCATTTTCAATTTTTATGGCAGCTTTTCGCATTTGATTGAAATTGGAATTGGAATGAATATTTCTGTATCCTTGAATTTATGAATCTTGTTCGAAGGTTTTGGGTACTGCCCCCACTTCATATCCAAATAGCTGCAGTACCTGGTTCACCTTGTCCAACCGCAGGGTTTCCTTTCCCTGCTCCATTTCGCGAATGAAACGCAATCCCACACCTGCCTTTTCTGCCAATTCAGACTGGGTGAGTTTCACCGCTTTTCGTTTCTCTTTCACAAAATTTGCCAAGTTCATCTTATACCCTTTTGGGTGCAAATATAATACAATTTTTTATTTTTAACCCCTTTCGGGTATATATTTTTAGAATAAATAAATATTATACCCTTTCGGGTGTAAAAACAGTAATTTCCGGAGGTGAAAGATTGCGAGAGGTAGTGGTTCGGGAGGGAGTTTTTAGATATATTCGGGAAAAGAGATTCTTAGAATAATCTTCCTTGCAATTCAATTTTTGGATAAAAAACGACAATTATCATAAATGGGTTGTGCATACATCAGATATTCAATCGTT
>DPAC01000076.1 GCA_003517675.1 Porphyromonadaceae bacterium
CAGAACGATTTCTGTCCCGGTGGCGCACTGGGAGTGAAGGACGGGGATAAAGTGGTGCCCGTGATCAACAGCATCATGGAGCGGTTCGATCTGGTAATCTCGTCGCAGGACTGGCATCCGGCCGACTCGGTACATTTTGAGAAGTGGCCGGTACATTGTGTGGCCGGTACGCATGGTGCCGATTTTCATCCGGAACTGGACTGCGAAAAAATCGACCTGAAGCTGCAAAAGGGAACCGATAATCAGGATGATGGCTACTCAGCCTTCGAGGCGACCAACGTGGCACTCGCCGATTATCTCCGCGAATGTGAAATTTCTGCGGTGTACGTCTGCGGGCTGACCACCGATTACTGCGTGAAAGAGACTGCCCTGGATGCAGTGAAGCAAGGATTCCAAACCTACGTGATCACCGATGCCATTGCTCCGGTAAACGCACAGCCGGGTGACGACAAAAAAGCGCTGCAAGAGATGTATGCTGCCGGATGTATTTTGGTGGAATCGGATGAGATTCGGTGATTGTACGGCAGCGACATCTGTTCTCACAATGACGTTGACGAAGAAGATATATCCGGTTTCTGCAGAAAAATTGTATCTTTACCACCGATGGAAAAAGATCTTTCGCTGCGTACCGTAAAGGTGATACGTTACATCGTACCCCTCACATAAAAGATCATGTATTGCTATCCCAGGCCTCGATGCTCGATGAGGCGAACGATTTCGCACAAGGCATTCTTACGGATGATCTGCTGGAGGAGATCACCACGCTCATTCCCGATGAGTGGCTCATGTGGAACCATACGCAGGCGACTCCCGGTGAGATCCGAAGGGTCTATCTCGACTTTTTTAAAACGCGATTGCGGCACTCCCGAAACTTTCTAAATACCGCAAAAGATGCAAGAGGATAAACTGTATCATTATGCCGTGATTCGACTGGTACCGAGGGTTGATCGGGAAGAGTTTTTCAATGTAGGGCTTATTCTCTTCTGTAAGAGAGAGCGTTATATCCGGTTTGAATACCATCTCTGCCCCGAAAAATTCAGGCTGATGCATTCGGAGGCGGCCTATGAGGATGTGATTGAAAATCTTGAAATACACAAACAGATTGCCCTCGGCAATCCGAAATGCGGTCCCATCGCGCAACTGGATATTCCCGAACGGTTCCGCTGGCTGACTGCCACCCGCAGTTCCATCCTGCAGACCTCCCCCACCCATCCGGGGAAAACAGCCGATCTGGATGCTACCTTCGACCGCCTCTTTGAAGAGTTGGTGAAATGAGAATAAATAGAGTCATGAATTAAGTAGGAAATAAACCCGCCAAGTTAGGGAATAGAAATCAGCCAAATTGGTGAACAAAAACCGGACAACTTGGTGGATAAAAAACCGCCAAGTTGGGGAATAAATATCCGTAAAATATTTGTAAATAAAGAAAAATAAATTATATTTGTATTCAGAATATTCAGTGGGATCTAACAAGAAACAGGAATATGGATACATCATTGGCTTATATACCAAGAATAGCTGACAAAATGCTGCAAGAACAACTGGGGGCAGCAGGGGTGGTCTTGATTCAAGGTCCGAAATGGTGTGGGAAAACTACTACGGCAGAGCAACAAGCAAAAAGTGTGATATATTTGGATGCGCCAAGGACGCGTCAGGCCAATTTACTGCTGGCCGAAACAGATCCTGAAATTCTTTTTCAGGGAGATACACCCAGACTGATCGATGAATGGCAATTGGCCCCGAAATTATGGGATGCAGCACGATTTGAAGTAAGTCACAGACGATTGCCGGGACAATTTATTTTCACAGGATCAAGCGTTCCGCCAGACATGTCGGAGTTAACCCATTCCGGAACTGGCAGGTTTGCTTGGCTGACAATGAGACCTATGAGTTTGTGGGAATCCGGAGAGTCAAATGGAAGTGTCAGCTTGCTTGCTTTGTTTCAAGGAAATATGACAGCAGCTATTGCACCTGACATATCCTTAAACGAATTAGCTTACCTGATATGTCGTGGTGGTTGGCCGGGCTCTCTTAGTTTAACCCCAAATGCTGCTTTACGACAGGCTATAAACTATATGGATGCAGTTGCTAACAGCGATATCTCCCGTGTAGACGATGTAAACAGAAGTCCTGAATTTACCAGAAGGTTGTTGCGCTCTTATGCTCGCCATCAAGGACAACAAGTATCCATCAGTACAATATATAAGGACTTAGAGAATAACAAGAATGGAAGTATGAGTGAAGATACCATTGCCTCATATATCCTAGCTCTTAAGAAAATATTCCTCATTGAAGATATGCCGGCATGGAGTCCTAACCTCCGGTCTAAAACTGCCATACGTACCTCAAACACCCGTTATTTGGTAGACTCGTCAGTGGCGGCGGCCGCACTCGGACTTGGTCCCGAAGATTTAATTGCAGATTTGAATACTTTCGGTTTGCTTTTTGAAACCATGGCCATACGTGATCTTCGTGTGTATGCCGATGCACTTAACGGGCAAGTATATCACTATCGGGACAAGAACGGACTGGAGTGTGATGCTGTGCTACATCTGCGCAATGGCAACTTTGGGCTGATAGAGGTAAAACTGGGTGGTGACAGTTTAATAGAGGCAGGCGCTAATACACTCAAGCAATTGGCTGATAAAATAGATACCACTAAAATGAAGTCCCCTTCATTTTTGATGATTCTTACAGGGGTGGGTCAATATGCTTACCGTAGGGAAGATGGTGTTTATGTAGTACCTATAGGCTGCCTAAAAGATTAATAAAAGGTTTTTATCTTCCAAAGGCGATTTCTTTTATCGGTTTTACCCCAATTCCCGGCAGGTCGGAGGCGATGATCTTCCCGTTCTCCAGCTTTGCACCGTCGAAGCAGTCGTTGCCGATGAGCAGCGCCCCGTCGAGATCGGCAAAATCCATGCCTGCGTAGAGCTGCGCCGCAGCCGAGATGCCACACGATGTTTCGGTCATGCATCCCATCATCACCTTCATTCCCAGCGCCCGTGCCAGGTTGCGCATCTTCCAGGCCTCGTGCATGCCGGTACACTTCATCAGCTTGATATTGATTCCCGAGAAAACACCTTTCAGCCGCTCCACATCGGTGAGCCGCTGCACCGATTCATCGGCAAAAATGGGCAGCGGACTCTCCCCGGTCAGCCATGCAATATGGTCGAGCTCCGTTTTGGGCATGGGCTGCTCCACCATCACCACCCCTTTCTCCTTTAGCCAGAAGATCATATCCAGTGCCTGGCGCCGCTCTTTCCAGCCCTGGTTGGCATCCACGGCCAGCGGCAGGTCGGTGACAGAGCGGATGGCTTCAATCATCCGTTTATCATCGGGGCCGCCTACCTTCACTTTCAGTATATGGAATCGTCCCAGTGCTTCCCGTGTCTTTTCACGCACCACCTCATCGCTGTCGATGCCGATGGTGAAAGTCGTATCCGGCACATTGGTTTTGTCCAGTCCATACATCCTGTGCCACGGTGCACCGATCATCTTCCCTGCCAGGTCGTGCAGGGCGATATCCACCGCTGCCTTGGCGGCAGTATTGTTGATGGCGATGCCATCGACATACGCCATAATCTCCTCCAGGTGAGCGGGATCAGAAAAGGTGGTGAGATCGACCTTCTTTAGAAATTCAATCACCGAGGCCTGTGTCTCACCCAGGTAGGGGGGCAGCGATGCCTCTCCGTAGCCCGCCAGTCCGTCATACTCAATTCTGGTGAGCACCACGGGAGTAGTTTTGCGGGAGAAGCCGGAGATGGTGAAGGTGTGCTTCAGTTGCAGGTCGTAGGGTGTCCAGGAAAGTTTCATCTTTGCAGTGCGGTTCATAGGTTGTTTGGGTGAGGCATTCATCGAAAGAGAGGGCAGCGCCAGTGTAGCGGCAGCCATGGCTGAGCTCTTGATAAACTGACGTCGATTCTGTTTCATTGTTCTTGCTCCTATTGGTTAGTCAGGATAATGGGTCAGCGATAGAAATCGTTGCTGAAGAGCTCCTCAATCCCTTCGCCGTTCACCTCGCCGATAATCCGCTTCGTGCGGAGGTAACGGTCTGTATTGAACGCATCGTACAACGGGTCGGAAGGGTCGAAACTGCTGATATGGATAAAATCGGAGGCATGAATGAAACGCCTTTCACCGATATAAATCCCCACATGTACCACCCGTTCCTTCGGATTCTCCGGCGTCGCTTTTGTACCGAAAAACACCAGATCACCCGGCAGTGCCTCACTGAAGTCACCAGCCTCGTCGATCAGCCTGCCATAGCGCACCTGCTGCGAGGCATCGCGAGCAAGAATGATCCCGTGCATAAAATAAACCTGCTTGGTGAACCCGCTGCAGTCCATCCCTTTGACAGAGGTTCCTCCCCAAAGGTAGGGTACGCCCAACAGCTGTTTCGCGGTGTGCACGATGCTCTCGCCGGTTGGCTTGATACTTTTTAGCCACTCTTCCACTTTCATTGCATCTGCTTTTCTCACATAAGCCTCCCGGCCATCGGGATAACGCACCCGGTAATAAGCGCCATCAGCTAAAACCAACTCCAGCATATCGCCTGCCACGAGATCGGAGACGGGCAGCGCCTCCTTGCCGGTATCGGCAAAAGAGCGGGTATGAAGGGAGGTGACGATCAGCTTCGGTAATTTCAGATACTGCTGCCATTCTGCCTTTGTCATGGGTTCAACCGATCCGTTCATCCAACCGATATACCGGTCGGGAGTCTGCACCCTGCGCCAGCCGCCCTTCTGCTCCAGGATCCGCACCGGCATGCCGAGCAGCGCCTGCGATACCAGCTCGGCACCGTAACGGGGTTCGGCACGGAGGGTTCCCACAGCGTTATAAATCACGCCCCATATCTCTTCCCCCAGCTTCTGGTCGGGCAACATGCGGATGCTGTCTTTCACGTGTGCCGAACCATTTCGCGCGTACGATAAGATCTCTTCATAGGCTTGTCTGCTGGTGGTCTCACCTTTCAATACGAGGGTATCTTTTCGTTGCATTGCCACAACATGAAAAAGCTCCGTACGTTTATCCGGCGCATATTTTTGCTGTACCGCTTGAATGATCTGCTGCATTTCACTGTTCTGGGCCATACCATGTAACGTTGAGAAGATCCATAATAAAATGATGCCTGCTGCTTTTCCCATGCTTTCTATCTGATGTTTGAACTTGGGCATAATTTTCAATTTTTATTCCAATTGTTTCGCTCTTTTGTCAAATGGGTATCTTCTGATTTCTATCGCAAAAGCTTTTGAAGGATTGACACGCAATAATAATTTAATTTCATCGTCGGTGAAACCATGCGATTTTAGTTCCGGAAGAAGTTGCGTGAAAATAGTTGTAAATGGTTTTATGGTTTGTATTTCTTTTTGTGGATCATACCACCCTGCATCGTGCGAAATTAAAAATCTATCTAAAATTCCATTTCTTTTTGCAAATAAGAGCTTCTCAATATATTTTTCCAATTCCCCGCCTACCCCATCAAGGCTTATCCAACAACCCATTTCAGCAGCTTTCAGATAACTGTCATTATTATCTTCAGCCTGAGCGTGCACCCAAATGAAAGACGCTGGCGATACTCCGGTTTCTTTAAGAATCTCTAATTGGGGCCATAAACCCTTTGCTTTTCCCGTGTGTGATGCTATCGTTAAACCTGTTTTTAAATGAGTAAGGGCGGCAGCTTTCACCAATTTTTGATGCATGGGATGTAAAGAATCAGCAACATCAATGCCAATCTTAACAAATCCGGGTTTAACAGATGTTTTATGAATGCCATACTTGTATTCGTTGATCCATATTTCAGAAAGTTCTTCAGCTGTCATGTCCAGCGCATACTGAGGAATATATTTATTATTGCCAACCCCATAAAGACCAGTATTCGTAATGATCCTAGCCCCTGTTTTTATCGCAATTTTTTCAAGTAGTAATGCATCTCTTCCCAGATAATTTGGTGTTGCATCAACAAAATATTTCACATTAAACGCTTTCAGTTCCTCGAAATAAGGTGTTATTTCTTTGATAATTGAATCATGATTCCAGGTTTCCGGCTGAATATTAGCCGCCCCAATAAAATCAACCAATATATGCTCGTGTGATAACCAAATATTGTCTGAGTTTAATATCTGCTTACCTTGTACATCTTGAATTTGGGGTCGTTTCTCAGATAAATTACATCCACAAGCCATTATTAATAAAAGAATAATACAGTCTATTTTTACCATCTTAATCATGATGCTAAGCATTGTTTTGTTCAACAGAAACTCCGGCTTACTCAAACAGATAAGCAGCAAACGAATGACGCAACGAATGTACTGAAATATTTCGGTTTGCGCCAACTTTTTATTCCATTTTCTACGCGAATCAAGTTCATCGAGGAATTGATTTTTAGTCGATTATAAATGAAATCTCATCATTTTTTTTTATGTTTGTCCGATCAATCAATGATTCGGGAATAATGAGAACACGTAGAAGAGAAATCCTGTTACTGTTCTTTGTGACGCTGTACTGTGCCCTGACTGTAACCTGCACATCACAGACAGTGAACAAACAAAAAGAAAAAAAGGATACCCCCATGGCTGATAGCTCTCAAAACAAAAACGAGAAAGCGGAGAAACTCGCCAAAGATCTGAAAAGAAAAGGGATCAGGGATGAACGGGTTTTGGCGGCTATTGCCAAAATTCCCAGGGATCAATTCGTGGATGAAAGCCTGGCGGAATTCGCCTATCTCGACCGTCCCCTGCCCATTGAAGCAGGGCAGACCATCTCCCAGCCTTACACAGTTGCCTTTCAAACGGAGCTGCTTCAGTTGAAGCCGGGGGAGAAGGTGCTGGAGATCGGCACCGGCAGCGGTTATCAGGCTGCAGTGCTCTGCGAGATGGGAGCCGAAGTTTACAGTATTGAACGGTATCAGGAGTTGTATCTCCTGGCAAAAGAGAGGCTCCACAGGCTGGGTTACACCCCGCAGCTCTTTTTCGGTGACGGCTATGAGGGTTTACCCGATCATGCTCCCTTCGACAAGATACTGGTTACGGCTGCACCGGAAGAAATTCCGGAGAAGCTGAAGGCGCAGCTCCGCATCGGCGGATGGATGGTAATCCCCCTGGGCGGACGCCAGGGGCAGAAGATGACCGTGGTCAAACGCATGGGTGAGAACAGATACCGCCAAACCACGCATGGAGACTTTATCTTTGTTCCCATGCAGAAAGGGACTAAAGAATAGTCCCTTTTTCAGCTGATTCCCTTGTTTTTATTCGGTGTCCTTGCTGTAGTTGGGCGCCTCACGGGTGATCATCACACCATGCGGATGACTCTCCGTATATCCTGCAGAAGTGATACGGGTGAACTTGGCATCGTGCAGCCGCGCAATGTTCTCTGCACCACAGTAACCCATCCCGGCACGCAGTCCGCCCACCATCTGGTAGACCACCTCCTGGAGAGAGCCCTTAAACGGTACGCGGGCTTCGATGCCCTCCGGCACCAGCTTCTTGATGTCATCCTCCACATCCTGGAAATAACGATCTTTCGAACCCTGTTGCATCGCTGAGAGCGATCCCATACCGCGGTATGATTTGAACTTGCGGCCATTGAAGATGATGGTCTCACCCGGCGACTCCTCGGTGCCTGCCAGTAGCGACCCCATCATCACCGACGATCCGCCGGCAGCCAACGCCTTAACGATGTCGCCCGAGTAGCGGAGGCCGCCATCGGCGATCAGCGGTACACCACTGCCTTCCAGTGTTTTTGCCACCTCGTAGATAGCGGTGATCTGCGGTACCCCTACCCCTGCAATGACACGGGTGGTACAGATTGAACCGGGCCCGATGCCCACCTTCACGGCATCTGCGCCCGCATCAACCAGGAAGCGGGCCGCCTCAGCCGTGGCAATGTTACCCACCACCACGTCGATCTGCGGGAATGTTTTCTTGATCAGCCTCAGCATCTCGGCTACCCCTTTGGAGTGACCGTGGGCCGTATCAATTACGATCGCATCTACGCCTGCTTCGATCAGTGCCGTGGCCCGCTCCAGCGAGTCGACAGTGACACCGATCCCGGCAGCTACGCGCAGTCGCCCCTGCTCATCCTTGCAAGCAAAGGGTTTGTCCTTCGCCTTGGTGATATCCTTGTAGGTGATCAGCCCTACCAGGCGGTTCTCGCCGTCCACCACCGGGAGCTTCTCAATCTTGTACTGCTGCAGGATCTCAGCTGCATCCTCCAGGTTGGCTGACTGTCGGGTGGTGACCAGGTTATCCTTAGTCATCACCTCCTCGATACGCTTGTTCATCGATTTCTCAAAGCGGAGGTCACGGTTGGTTACGATGCCCACCAGCCGGTTACCGTCGGTCACCACCGGGATCCCACCGATCTTGTACTCCGCCATCATGGCGAGAGCCTCCGAAACCGACTTATCTGGTGTGATGCTGATAGGGTTAAGGATCATACCGTTCTCGGCACGCTTCACGGCACGTACCTGCCGTGTCTGTTCTTCGATGCTCATGTTCTTATGAATCACGCCGATCCCACCCTCACGCGCAATGGCGATGGCCATCGTGATCTCGGTGACAGTATCCATAGCGGCTGAAACAATGGGGATGTTGAGCTTGATGTTTCGGGAAAATTGGGTGGTGAGATCTACGTTGCGGGGCAATACCTCTGAGTAGGCTGGAACCAGGAGAAGATCATCGAACGTGAGACCTTCGAAAACGATTTTGTCTGCAATAAATGACATAAGTGTAACCCTTTAGTTTTTTATTGCATGCAAAAGTACTCATTATTTTGCGAACATATACCGAAGTGTGTGTTAATTTTAAATAGTTGTGCACAATTGCTGCATTTACCTATTCATGATACACTTATAAACACTTTCAATCATCCATATATCTGCCTATCACTTCATTCTGACCTAGAAAAGGTATATCTTTGCCTTCAGTAATAAAAACGTTTAAAAGATAAAAATATGTCAGTATTAGTAGGAAAAAAAGCCCCGGCATTCCGGGCTCAGGCCGTGATCAATGGCTCTGAAATAGTGGATAACTTCTCCCTTGAGGATTATATCAACAACAAGTATGTGGTCTTCTTCTTTTATCCGGCCGACTTCACCTTTGTCTGCCCCACCGAGCTGATCGCTTTCCAGCAAAAGTTGAAGGAGTTTGAAGATCGCAACACTGAAGTAGTGGCCGCATCGACAGACTCAGCAGTATCACACTGGAAGTGGCTCAACACACCGAAGAACAATGGTGGTATCCAGGGGGTCACCTATCCCATCGTAGCAGACCACTCGTTGACCATCTCGATGGCTTACGATGTGCTAGCGGGTGAATTTGTCACCGACGAGGAGGGCAAACCTGAGTTCAAGGGATCCCCCGAGGCATATCGCGGCCTCTTCCTGATCGACAAGAAAGGCATCGTACGTCACCAGGTGGTGAACGACATGCCCTTGGGCAGAAGCGTGGATGAGATCCTCCGGGTGATCGATGCGCTGCAGTTCACAGAAGAGTATGGCGAGGTATGCCCGGCCGACTGGCACAAGGGCGACAAGGCGCTCACCGCCACCCAAGAAGGGATCGCCGAGTACCTGTCGGAGAAGTAATGATTTGACGAACCGGTTAGCCGGTTAGCCGGAATTATTTAAGTGGCTGAAGCAGTTGCTTCAGCCACTTGCCGTATGATCACAGGAACCGCTTGTCGATGAACTTGGAGTTGAGCAGGCGGGCCACAGCCATGTAGTTGGTCCGGAAACGGATGCGGTCGCCCACCCGGTATTTCTTCGCTCCATTGGTGGTACGATTCTTACCGATGTCGACTACCATCATGTCTGACGTGATGCCGACGAAACGCACCTCCTTGTCAAGCGGGACAATATCGTCCTTATCCACGTCGAGCATCCCCACATCAAGGATTGCTTTCACGGTGGTCTCATTTGCATCGTGATCCTCAAAATCGGCTGTATGACCGATGTTGGCATCGCTCAGCACCCCCTCCGGTATGATCTTCTTCTCCTCCAACTCGATGATGTTGGCTTCGAAGGCGAAGGTGTCGGTATGCAGGTTCCGGAACTGCTCGTTGTAGAGAGGGCTCACCCCGAAAAAGGCAGCCTCCCCCACCCTGAAGTGGTTGATATCTTTCGGGACAGCACCCTGTTCGATCAGCGGCAGGGTGATGGATGAACCGCCGGAAATATATTTCAGCTTCTTGTTGAATTTCCTTGAGATCTGTTCCTTGTAGCTGGAAAGCTGCTGGAGCTTTTCGTAGGTGGGCTCGATACCATACATGCAGCCCAGGTTGGAGCCCAGGCCAATCACATCGATATAGGGCAGGTTGAATACTTTTTCGTAGAAGGTGATCACATCGCTGCGGTTCACCCCCTCGCGCATCTCTCCCAGCTCCACCATGATGATGATCTGGTGGATCTTACCGGCCTTTCGCGCCGCCTCGTTCAATGCCTTGATGGTACTCAGGGAACTGTTGAGGGAAATATCGGCATACTGGACCACATCGGCGGCATAGATGGCCGCCGGCGGCTTGATGTAGATGGTGCGCATGGCTGGGTTCACAGCCCTCAGGTTCCTTAGGCTGGTAAGCCGCGAGTCCCCTACAGAGTTGATCTTGTCAATCACCTCATCGGTGAGGATATTCTCCAGAAAGTCCTTGTCCCCCGAAAAGACCTTGGTGATCAGGCTCCAGTCGATTCCCTTCTCTTCGAAATAATCGCTCAGGGTCCGGATGTTCTCCTTGATCTTCTCCGCTTCAATAATCAGCTCAGCCATCACTTGTTTTTTTTCAGCCTCATTTCCAGATAAGGATTGGTAAATCCCAATCTCTCGTAAAGTCTTTTAGCAGGGTTGTTCGCCTCCACGTGGAGGGCGATATCCCCATCGGCATGTGCGATGGCCTGCGTCATCAACTTCCTGCCGAGCCCCTCACCGCGGTTGTTGCGGTCCACTGCGATGTAAACCAGTATGTTCTCAGGGATGTAACCATCCATGCCGGTACGGTTGATCACCACCGCAGCCCGTAGCTGCTCCTCCTGCTTCAGCAGCATCACGAAGCCGCCGAAGGAGTCGAACTCCTTCAGTGAGTAATCGATTGCTCTCTCGATCTGATTTTTGGGATCTCCATACTGTTCCAGCTGGTCATGCAGAAAGTCGACCAGCTCCTGTTTTTCCTGTTCGCCAGGTTTGTTCTGTTCATCAAAGATGATTGTGTGCAACATAAAAAAAATAAAATTACACGCGAAAACCAGGGGTGGATTCCGCAAATTCCTGTTTGTCTCTATTAAAAAGACAACTCAACACCCAAATTGTTCAATTTTTTTTTGCACGATGCCCCAACATCCTTTCTTTCAGTTTGTTTTTAAAAAAAAAGATCACTGCCCTCTTTCAGATGCTCCACCAGCCGGTCGAGACGCTGCTTCAATTCCATCAGCTCCTCCGCCGTGATACCCACCTGCTGCAACTCCTCCACCAGCTGCAGGGGGATGGCTGCCGCCTCATCCCGCATCTTCGGCTCGAAAGGGGTAGAGAGTTAACAGGAATAACGACATAAAACAATCCTATGATTTAAGCAGATGATTAAACCCCTCACCTTGATCGGATCTCGCGTCGCATAAAAGCAAGATAGGAGAGGATGAAGCAAATCATCGTGAGGGCGATCAGTCCGGTGAGCTGCGGCCATACAAGCAGCAGGCTCTGTCCCAGCGGCAGAGGGCCGGGTATGGCGCCCTGCATCTGCTCCATGGTGAGTGGCCCCAGGCTGCGCACGGAGGGCATCAGCAGCGTGGAGGTTGCCTGGCTGAACAGTTCGTTGGGCATCACCTGCATCAGCAGGAAGCGGAACCGCTCAAAGAGATAGATAGACCGTCCCGTAGCATAGGGCGACGGCGCCGCCGCCTTGATCAGCACGTTGGCGATCAGCGGGTAGAATACCGTGAAGAAGAGCCAAACGGCGATGCCGGAGAGAGCCGAGGTAGCGGGCTGCCGGAAGCGCACCGAAAAGTAGAGCGACAGGTTGAGCCACAACGCCACGTAAACGATGCTCAGCAGCGTAAAGGAGAGGATCCGCATGAACTCGGCCGGTGTGGGCGGTATGCCCAGCGCCACCAATCCCGCACCGATCACCAGGAAGCTAAGCAGGAAAAAGAGCAACGTGATCACCAGCAGCGCTGCGGTGAACTTGGCGTTGATCACGTAGTCGCGTGGGATAGGCTGTGCCAGCAACCTGCTCAGCGTGCCTCTGTTCTGCTCCGTGTTGATCGCATCAAAGCCCAGGCTGATACCCAGCAGCGGCCCCAGGAAACCGATGAAGACGAAGTAGGGTGGTAAGCTCCCATCCGACAGGGTGAAGAGCTTCAGGAAAAAGAACTCCTCCTCACTGCTACCAGCCTTCACCACGTCGCCGATACTGCTGAGGGCGGTGTAGAGCGATCCCACACAGGTGAGAAAGATGATTGCCATCAGAATGACCACCCGCCAACTGCGGATATGGTCGCTCATCTCTTTCAGCACCATGACACGGAAGACGCCCGGGGCAGCTCCCGAAGAGCGAAAGGTGGTGAATTCACGCTTTACTGCCGGAATCAACCGTCGCAATTGCTCCTTCCAATAAGCAGCCGAAAAAAATCTATTTTGTTGCAGTGTGGTCTTCATTGACTGTTCCTCCTTCAAAATAACGATGATAAATATCTTCCAGCCCATACTCCCTGCCTTCCTCCGAAGTGCTGCCGGAGAAGAGCTGGCGGGCAAGCGATGCGATGTCGCCCTGTGCCAAAAGACGACCCTTCACAAAAATACCCACGCGGTCGCATACCTGCTGCACCTGGTGAAGGTGATGCGAGGAAAAGAGCACCGTGATGCCCTCCTCGCGGCTAAGGGTAACGATCATGCGCAGGAAATCGCGGATACCGGAGGGGTCAATGCCGAGCGTCGGCTCATCGAGAATGATCACCTCCGGGTTGCGCAGCAGCACGTCGGCTAATCCCAGCCGCTGCCGCATGCCACGAGAGTATTTCCCCGCTTTCTTGGCAGTCTCCTCCGCCAGCCCCACCCGCTCCATCTGCCGCAGGGCACAGCTGCGAGCATCATGCTCGGAGAGACCATTGAGGCGGGCTGTGTAGATCAGGTTGTCCAACCCGCTCAAGTCGTCATAAAAACCCACATCTTCAGGCAGATAGCCGACACGCCGCTTTACCTCGATGGGCTGGCGCACCGGGTCGAGTCCACACACCCGCACGCTACCGCTGGTTGGCTCAGTCATCCCCATCAGCATCAGAATGGTGGTCGACTTGCCGGCGCCATTGGGTCCCAACAGGCCGAACACCTCACCCCGCCTTATCTCCAGCGTGAGATCATCAACCGCGGTGAAGTCACCATATTTCTTCGTAAGATTTCTGGTAACGATGGTTGCTTCCTCCATGGCTTACCTCCTCCCATATTTGCGGAACAGATAGACCACCACACCGATGGCTCCAAGGATGATCAAAATGCCAAGCCATCCCCAGAGCAGGGGCGTCCTGACAGACATGCGGAACGAGGCGGTGGAGGTAGCCTCCGGCGTCTGCGCTGTGAGGTTGAGCACATAGTCACCCGGAATCGACTTGTCGTAGGCACGCACCTGTGCCTTCACCTGGGCACTCTCACCAGCGGCTATCAGCGGGATGGTGTCGGGGGTGAAGGTCACCTCCCACCCCTGCGGTTTACCGGCACTCATCCGCACACTGCTCAGGTCGGTGGAGCCGCTGTTGCGCACCACCAGGTCGATGGTCTTGCGGCGGCCGGCGGTGATCTTCTCGCTGAGACGGCCGTCGGGAGTGGTGAGCTCGATGCCATAGGTTCCAGAGATATCTGCCTCCAGCTCCAGGCGCGCGGTACTGCTGCCTGTGCTAGCCACCACCGGGATGGTGTACTTACCCGCTTTTACGTTGTAGGGTGCTTTCACCTCTATCTGAATATCCTTGCTCTGTCCTGGATCAATCTCTACCGAGGAGGCCTGCTGGTAGTTGGGTTTGAAGACCACCGTCCAGCCGCGCGGGGCATGTGAGCTGAGGGCGTAGAGCTGCTTCTCGCCGGTCTGGTTCTCCAGCTTGGCGCGGTAATTGAAGGTAGAGGTGGCATGCCCCTGCATGTTGGCCTGGTCGGCGGTGAAGACGGTCTTCACCGTGCCCTGCTCCGACACCTCCACGGTGAGCGGCAGCACGCTGTGGCCACGAGCAATGACACGGAAGGTGTAGACCCCTTTTTCAATGTCGAAGGGCAGCTCCACCTTCAGGTTGAGGCTCTTCTTCTCGCGGGGCAACACCGAGATGGCCTGCGCGTTCCAACCTCCGGAGCGGAGCGTCTGCTTCCACCCCTCCGGAAGTCCTTCCACGTTCACCTCTGCGGTAGCGATGGCGCCACCGTTGTTGATCAGATCAATGGCATAGTCGATGGTTTCGCCCGGTGGGACAGTAATATGCGGATAAGGAGTGTAGAGGCGTAGCGACTGCGCGAGGGCAGCCTGGCTGCAGAGAACAATAATCAATAAAAGTGGCAGAAAAAAACGGGTCAAAATCTGCTTACGATTCAACATAAATGATCCTCCTTTCGTTGTAAAATTTGTGATTGAACAATATAACTGTTTTTGAATCTTCTTTCTCTTTTTAACTTCTATCGGTCATGTTTCGCAAAATGAGGCTTCAGGTTTTATTCGTCACACAACATGCTGGTAGAGGCCGGCATCGGGTAATGGGAGTCATTTACTCCCGGCCGCAAAAATAAAAAATCGAGGTTTAACAAAAAACATTTTAAAAAAAATTAACCGGGACACAGAGGCTCAAGGCTCCCTGTCCCGGACAATATTTTTCGAAAGCAGATGAGCTGCTACCGACTGAGGATGATCACCACTCCAGCTCTTCCAACAACCTGTCGGAATGTAGCAACGTATCGATATACTGCGCCCGCTTGTAAATGATAAGGGTGTTGTCCTTGTTGAGCACGCTGTCGGAGAGCTTGCCCCTGAACTGATCAATGCTGTCGTATTGTTTTCTTTCCATCCAGTCGGCGATCTCGCGATTGATCTTACCAATCTGTTCCAGGCCGTTGCGGTAGACTGTACTCACCACCTGCACACTGGAGGCTCCACTCAATAGTAGCTTCACTGCGTCCTCACCGGTGTAGATGCCGCGGCTGCTGCAGACATCAGCATTGATTCGCCCAAAAAGCATACCGGCATAGCGGAGCGACTGCTTGTACTCTCCCCTGTGGGAGAGATTGAAGGCACGACGATGTTCCTCCCGGCGGATATCCACATCGGGCTGGAAGAAGGCGTTGAACAGCACCAGCCCATTCACGCCGGCATCATCGAGACGCTTCACGAAATGGAGGATATTGGTGTAGTCGGAGCTCAGCTTCACGCTCACAGGGATGGTGAGCTGCTGACGGATAACGCCTACCAGACTGATCTGCTGCTGCTCAATGGTCGCCGCGTCGAGATCAAACCGCACCGGTATCTGGTAGAGGTTGAGCTCAATGGCATCCACCCCGGTCTCCTCGATCAACTTCGAGTAGTGGAACCAGGTGGATTCGTTCACGCAGTTGAGACTGGCGATTACCGGCACGGTGAGCTTCTCCTTGGCTCGACGCAGCTTCTCCAGGTAGTACTCCACCTCAGCGTGTTCCACGTTGGGATGATGTGTCACCGATTCAGCATAGATCTCATCATACTGGCTGATCTTCTCATCCAGACGGAAGCTCTCCATCTGTATCTGCTCCTCAAAAAGGCTTTTGAATACCACGGCACCCACGCCCTCTTCTTCTGCACGCAGCAGTTTGTCACTGTCGGTGGACAGCTCGGATGCCCCGAGGATAACAGGACTCTTGAGCCGAATGCCCATGTAAGTTGTTTCTATGCTCTTCATATGCTTATTTATTTTGGTAATTTGCTGATCAAAGTGAAACGTAGATCCTGATTTACCGGAATACGGTGATTCGGTGATCCGATGTTTGGCTGATTCATTGCTGCGATTTTTTTTGCCGATGTGCAACAGCCCCACCGGTTATTGATAATAACACTCCTTTTAACGGAATAGTTTTCTGCCGCAGCGGTTAATTCAGCACTTCCTCAAAAATCGTCTTCACCTGCTCGTTCTCCAGTCTGTTTTTGAGCCACTCCTCGATGCGCTCCCTGTCGGCAACGCGCAACCCGTTTCGTGGTACAGAGAACACCACCATCGGTACCATACCAGAGTGTTGAATGGAGTCGTTCACAGCTGAGAAGAGGTAGGTCTCCGCATAGGAGCAGCCTATCATCTGCGGGAATAGAGGCTTGATCTCCGACAGAATCTTCTCCCCGTAGAGAGGAATATTGCGGATGCTGTCTACCCGTCCCTCACTCTTACGAAGATTAAAGGTGGTGGCAGCCAGCTGTGCTGCAAGCCGTTCGGTCTCCGACTGATATTTCCGCATGTTCTCCTGCACCATACTGGCATCATACCCCTGGCGAATTGCCAGCCGTGCCGTATCTATCCTGTGTATCAACGCTTTCTCTATGATCTTCTCCCTGATGGAATCGTTCAACCCGTAACCGGAGTAAAGCAGCTCCACGGTGCGGGTTGCAGGATGGACCTGCCTGCTCTGAAGATAGTTGCCTCCCATCAACGTCACCTCACCGATGAAGGTCTCAGCCCGTTGCGCGAACTCTTCGTTCCTCACCAATTTAACACCGAAGAAGATGCTGGGTACCAGGGTGAGGATGATGACAGTTGATATGACACGGTTCACATGTTTCTTCCTGGTAGGATCTACGATGGAGCGGATGGGGAATTTCAGAAATTGACAGACAATCAGTGCGGCAAAGGCAATGAAAACCGTATTGATGGTGAAGAGATAGAGCGCACCAAAAAAGAAATCGAACTGCAGGGTGGCCAGCCCATAACCTGCCGTGCAGATAGGAGGCATCAGCGCCGTGGCGATCGCCACACCAGGGATCACGTTACCCTTCAGGCGGCTGCTCATCGCTACAATACCAGCCAGTCCGCCAAAGAGGGCGATGATCACATCGTAGATGGTGGGACTGGTTCGCGCCAGCAGTTCTGAGTGGGCCTGGTTGAGCGGTGAAAGCAGGAAATAGAGTGCCGAGGTGATGAGGCTCACCCCCACTGCAAAGAAGAAGTTCTTCAGGGAGCGGCGGAGCAGATGAAAGTCGTAGGTGGCCAGACTGTAACCCATGCCGTTGATGGGACCCATCAGCGGAGAGATGAGCATGGCCCCAATGATCACTGCCGTAGAGTTCATATTGAGTCCCACAGAGGCCACCACGATGGCGAACATCAGCACCCAGAGGTTGGTGCCACGAAAAACGATCCCGCTCTCGATCTTCTCATGAATGATGTCATACCCCTCCATTTCACTGCGCAGATCGAACCACTGCAGCAGCTTCTCTATCCTCTTCTCCATCGCGATGCATCTTTTCGCAAATCTACAAAAAAAAAGATTCCCCGCATATCTGCAGGAAACAATTTATAAAGATGTTTCACCAAATGAGGCAAATTCTTACAGCACACCGGTTTTCTTGAAGATCGTGGTGATGCTCTCAATGGATCGATCCACCTGTTCGTAAGTGTGTGTTGCCATCAGCGAGTAGCGGATCAGCGTATCGTTGGGATTCACAGCTGGCGGCACCACCGGATTGACGAAGATCCCTTCCTCGAAGAGCAGCTTGGTGATCAGAAATGTCTTGTCGTTATCCCGCACATAGAGCGGCAGGATGGGTGTAGAGGTAGGTCCCAGCTCGAACCCTCTTTCGCGGAACTGGTTAATGGCATAGTCGGTCAGCTCCCAGAGACGCTTCACCCGCTCCGGCTCAGCTTTCAGAATGTCGAGTGCGGCCGAGGCGGCAGCGGTGGCAGCAGGCGTGATGCTGGCGCTGAAAATGTTGGTACGGGCATTGTGACGCAGGTAGTTGATCACCGGGTAATCGCCGGCCACAAAACCACCAATGGAGGCGAGCGACTTGCTGAAAGTGCCCATCACCAGATCCACATCATCGAGCACACCAAAGTGATCGCATACACCGCGGCCGGTGTAGCGCTTGCCCAGTACGCCGAGGCCGTGTGCTTCATCCACCATGATATTGGCTTTGTACTTTTGTGCCAGCTTCACGATCTCCGGCAGATCGGCCAGGTCGCCCTCCATGCTGAAGACACCATCCACGATGATCAGCTTCACCTTGCGGGGGTCACACCGCTTAAGCTGCTTCTCGAGCGATACCATGTCATTGTGGCGAAACTTGTATTTGGTGGAAAATGAGGTGCGCAGCCCCTCAATGATGGAGGCATGATCCCGCTCATCCCATATGATGTAATCGTCGCGACCGGTAAGACAGCCCAGCACACCCTCGTTGACAGAGAAGCCGGTGGAGAAGACGATCGCCTCATCCTTGTGCATGAAATTGGCCAGCTTGCGCTCCAGCTCCAGATGGATGTCGAGTGTGCCGTTCAGAAAACGGGATCCGGCCATACCGGTGCCGTACTTCATTGTGGCGGCGATGGCAGCCTCTTTTACCTTGGGGTGATTGGTCAGTCCCAGGTAAGCATTGGAGCCGAACATCAGCACTTTCTTTCCGTTGATGAGCACCTCTGTGTCCTGATCACTCTCGATGGCACGGAAATAGGGGTAGATGCCGGCAGCTTTTGCACGCTGCGGGGCATCATATCTCATCATTTTTTCCTTTAAAAGATTCATTTGAAGAAAATTAATGGAAAACAGAGCTCAGCTTTTCACGATCACTGAACCGATTGTTTTCTTGGAAACCAGCATACAAAGATAGCAATTAATTTATATTCTCTCAGCAGCCTCCGTTTTTTTGCGTCGAGCAGAAAGTGAAACGGTTTCTGAAAGAACATTTTTCGCCATTAAGCGTTTTATGAGGTAAGAACACAAAAAAAATATTGACTATGGTAAGCAAAGAACTTGAAAAAGCAATCAACAAACAGATCAACGCCGAATTCTGGTCGGCTTATCTCTATCTATCCATGTCAGCTCATTTCGCCAACAAAGGGCTTCCAGGCATCGCCAACTGGTTCAACGTGCAGTTTCGCGAAGAACAGGACCATGCCCTGAAGCTGATGAACTATCTCATCTCGAAGGGAAACAGGGTGGAACTAACCCCCATCGAAAAGGTAGAGACGGAATGGAACTCAGTGCTGCATGCCTTTGAGGCAACACTGAAACATGAACAGGTAGTCACCTCCCAGATCAATAATCTGGTATCTCTTTCGCGAAAAGAAAACGACTACGCCACCGAGAATATGTTACAGTGGTTTGTGAACGAACAGGTGGAAGAAGAGGAGACCGTACAGGGGATGATCGACAGCCTCAGGCTAATCGGCGACAATGGGTTCGGACTCTACACCCTGGACAAAGAACTGGCTCAGAGAAGCTATGTACCCCTGGCAGTGGAACAGGCATGACGCGATGGATCCGAAATACAAAAAAATGTTCAGGTGCCTGCTGCTTGACGCAGTGGGCATGACATCGGCAGCCATTCCGGTAATGGATGTGGTATGGGCACCGGTTGCTGCCTCCATCAGCTACAAGATGTTTGGTGAGCGGCGGGGGAAGTACACCTCGCTCATCACCTTTATGGAGGAGCTCCTCCCGGCAACTGACGTGGTGCCCTCTTTCACCATCTTCTGGTTCCTCTTCGACCTCCTCGGTATTGGCAAGCAGAAAGCAGCTGCAACCGAATCAGGGGTTCCACAGATAAAGTAGGCTGTAAGCAATCAGCCGCAAACAGTAAGCTAAAAAAGAATGAATCTCAAAAAACTAACCAGCACCCTAACGGTGCTTTTGTTGCTTTTATCCTGCAGCAACCCAACCACCGGCAACGACAACGCGCTGCTCTGGAAGATCTCCGGCAACGGGCTGGAGAAACCATCCTGGATCTTCGGCACGCATCACCTGGTACCGCTTACCTTCCTCGACAGCATCGCCGGTATCCGGGAGGCGTTCGACAGCAGTGAACAGACAGTAGGAGAGCTCGACATGAGCAACATGACGCAGATGCAGATGCAGATCATGAGCAGGGCAATGATGCCCCAGGAGACAAGCTACGAGACACTGATGAACGAGGCAGACCGTGCAAAGCTCGACAGCACGCTCACCAGCCTGTTGGGAATGGGTCTCGCTCAGTTTGGCAGGCTGCGGCCGGCGATGCTTCAGAACCTGATCTCGGTGACGCTCTATCAGCAGTACTATCCAACCCTCTCCGGAGGGGAAGGTCTCGACCAGTACTTCCAGGAGGAGGCACGAAAGCGCAACCGGCCGGTAGTGGGTCTTGAGAACACCGACGATCAGATCCGCTTGCTGCTGGAGATGCAATCACTGGAAAGGCAGGCAGAGTTACTGGCCTGCATGGTCAACCATCCGGAGCTATTGAAAGAGGAGATGGATCAGCTGCAGCAGGCCTATCTTGCACAGGACCTGGAGGCGCTTTGGGCGCTCTATACGGAGGAGGAGCCTGATGACCCCTGCCCTTCGACCGATGAGGAGAAGTATGCACTGAATGGTGCACGCAATGAAAAATGGCT
This sequence comes from Porphyromonadaceae bacterium, assembly GCA_003517675.1. Classification (GTDB taxonomy): domain Bacteria; phylum Bacteroidota; class Bacteroidia; order Bacteroidales; family Dysgonomonadaceae; genus Proteiniphilum. The sequence goes on from DPAC01000076.1 coordinate 20,558, forward strand.
GGAAAAGCTGCCGGCGATCATGGCGGAACATTCATCCTTCATCGCCGTAGGTTGTCTCCACCTTCCCGGTGAAGAGGGAGTGATCGAGGGGCTTCGCAAGCTGGGCTACAAGGTGGAGCCGGTCCACTGATCTCTCTTCTCCAGCAACACCACGTTCTCCACATGGTGGGTATGAGGGAACATATCCACCGGCTGCACGCGGGTGACGCTGTATTTGCTGTCCAGCAGATTCAGGTCGCGAGCCTGCGTGGCGGGGTTGCAACTCACATAGACAATCCTTTCCGGCTCTGCCAACAGGATGGCATGGATCACATCTTCGTGCATCCCTGTACGGGGCGGGTCGGTGATGACCACACTGGGACGGCCGTGCTCTGAGACAAACCGGGCAGTGAGCACCTCTTTCATATCTCCGGCAAAGAAAAGTGTATTCTCAATCCCATTGATGCGGGCATTCTCTTTGGCATCTTCAATGGCTTCCGGCACATACTCTATCCCCACCACCTTCTTTGCATTCCGCGCCACAAAATTGGCGATGGTGCCCGTACCGGTGTAGAGGTCGTACACCAGCTCACCGCCGGTGAGTTGCGCGAAATTGCGCGCCACCTCGTAGAGGTGATATGCCTGTTCGCTGTTGGTCTGGTAGAACGATTTGGGACCAATGCGGAACCGAAGGCCCTCCATCTCCTCCTCAATATAATCGCGTCCCTTCCAGGTCACCACCTCCTGGTCGGTGATGGTGTCGTTTGCTTTTTGATTGATGACATAGAGCAGTGACGTGATTTGCGGAAACCGGTCGGCGATGTAGGTCATCAACTGATCCCTTTTCTCACGATTGTCCTCAAAGAAAACCACAACCACCATCCATTCGCCGATGGAGCTGTTGCGGATCATGAGCGTGCGCATAAGCCCCTGCTGGTTGCGCAGATCGAAGAAGCTGTAGCCCTTTTCCAGACAGAAGCTGCGAATACTGTTCCTGATTTGGTTGGCAAGGTCATCCATCAGCCAGCATTTGTCGATATCAAGCACCTTGTCGAACATCCCGGGGATATGAAACCCCAGCGCATTCATCTGCGCAAACTGCTTGCCGGAGTGGATCTCTTCTTCGGTGAGCCACCGCTTGTTGGAAAAGGTAAACTCCAGCTTGTTGCGGTAAAAAGTGGTTTGTGGCGCTCCCAGGATGGGGGTGATCTCCGGCAGTTCCACCTTGCCGATGCGGGTCAGGTTGTCCATCACCTGCTGCTGCTTGTACCGCAGCTGTTCATTGTAGGGCAGCATCTGCCACTTGCAGCCGCCGCACACGCCAAAATGACTGCAAAACGGATCAGTTCTGTTTTCGGAATATTTTTCAAAACGCACCACCCTGCCCTCGGCGTAACTATGTTTTTTGCGCATCAGTTGTATGTCAACCACATCACCCGGCACGACATACGGTACAAAGACCGCCATACCGTCCACTTTCGCAATTGCTTTTCCCTCGGCTGCCACATCGGTAATTGTCACCCCCTCCAGCAAGGGAAGCTCTTTTTTCTTTCTAGCCATTATGCTTTTTCGTTTGGGCTACAAAGATAGACAAAACGCCCCACCTTTCGATGGAGCGTTTCTTCAATTTTTGTGTGCTATACTGCTTACTTTGTCCGGATTTCAATGGATGCCTTGTGCAATCCTTTCGACTTCGCTTCAAAAGTGATGATACCCGGCTTTTCCGACGACTCTACAATAGCCACCAGCTTGCCGTTGAAGAGATGCATCTGGGGCAGGTGAAACAAATCGAGGCTGGCAGGGTCACCGTTGGCGGCAGCACGATAGCTGCCGGCTCCTTTCACGTTAAAGGTTACCAGTTCGTTCACGTTGGGACAGGGGTTGCCGTTTCTGTCGACCACCGAGACGGTGATGAAAGAGAGATCCTTCCCGTCTGCGGCGATCTCCGTACGATCTGCCTCCAGTACCAAACGATACGGCTTACCGGCGGTATGCACCTCTTTCGTAGCAGCCACGTTACCCTGCTCATCGTAGGCTACCACTTTCACACTCCCCGGTTCATACTTCGTATCCATCCACATCAGACGATAACGCTTCTGTCGTTCCAGTGATCGCTGTGCTTCTTCACTGTAACTCCCTTCCAACGGTATGGTAAGATCTTTCTTCCGTACCCCCTGGCTCTTGCCGTTGATGAAAAGCTCTGCGGAGGGGTAGTTGGTGTAAACAAAGATAGGGGTCACCTCCCCTTCGCGGCCCTCCCAGTTCCAGTGGGGCAGGATATGGAGTGTTTCCTCATCCTTGTTCCAGTGGCTGCGGTAGAGGTAAAAGCGATCCTTGGGGATGCCGGCCAGGTCCACCGCACCAAAAAGAGAGCTGTGGCTGGGCCAGTGACTGTAATAGGGTGTGGGCTCACCCAGGTAGTCGAAGCCGGTCCAGATGAACTCACCGATGGTGTAAGGCAGCTCCTCATGTTGGATGAAATCATCCTCCGGCAGGTTCGACCAGCTGGCATGCTCGAGGTCGTAGGAGGAGGCCTGATGGTCGTCATAGATAGCCATCGACTTCCGCTCCACCGGAAACTTATACACCCCGCGTGAGCTTAAAGCGGATGTGGTCTCACTCCCCAGCACGATCTGCTGCGGTAACCTCTCATATGCCTCCTGATAACGGAAAGAGCGATAGTTGAAACCCGGCACATCCATGATGGCTGCCATATGGTTGTTAAAGACATCATCTACCCGGTCCATGCCGTTGGTGACAGGACGGGTGGGATCTTCGCGGTGACAGATATCCTGCAGGAAGCGGGCGGTCTTGGCACCCTGCCGATGGCTCTGCTCTCCAACTTCATTGCCGATGCACCACATCACCACACTCGGATTGTTACGGTAGTGATGTAGCACGTTGGTCACATCCTTCTCCGCCCACTTATTAAAGTAACGGTTATAGCCGTTCTTCACCTTGGGGATGGCCCACTCGTCGAAGGTCTCCACCATCAGCATCATCCCCATCTCATCGGCAATACGTACATATTCGGGTGCCGGCATGTTGTGTGAGGTGCGAATCGCGTTGACCCCCATCTCCTGCATGATGCGTATCTGGCGGCGGATGGCAGCTTCATTCACCGCTGCGCCGAGCGGTCCCAGGTCATGGTGCAGGCAGGCCCCCTGGAACTTGATCTTCCTTCCGTTGAGATAAAAGCCCTCATCGGGACGAATCTCGATGGTGCGGATGCCGAAAGGGGTGGTATACTCATCCACCTGCCGGCCGTCAACATAGAGTTTCGACACCGCCTTGTACAAATTGGGTTGTTGAATATTCCACAGCAGGGGATCCTCCACAATAAGCGTCTGTTCCAGTTCATCGCCATCGAAACGAGTGAACGCATCTGTCCTTTCGGCCACCCTCTTTCCTGAGGGGTCTGTGATGGAGGTTTTCAGTTTGAGGAGATGCCGGTCGTTAATCCCGTCTCCGCGGTGTATCTTGGTACGCACCTTCACCCGGGCAAAGTCATCCTGCACCTTGGGAGTGGTCACATAGGTACCCCAAATGGGGATATGGGTCTCGTTTGTGGTGATCAGATGCACGTTGCGGTAGAGTCCCGCACCGGGGTACCAGCGTGACTGCTCCTCGAAGTTCTCCAGCCGCACCGCCAACGTGTTCTTCTTCCCATCACCGTTGACCAGATCGGTAATATCGAAATAGAAAGTGTTGTAGCCATTGGGCCAGTAACCCGCCTCTCTACCGTTCACATAGATGCGGGCATTGCTCATGGCACCGTCGAACTGAATGGTGACACGCTTTCCTTCCGTGTAATCCGGCAGGGCGAAGCGGGTTCGATACCACCCCACCCCAGTGAAAGGAAGTCCGCCGGTACGCCCGTAGTGCTCAATGGCGGTAGCCTGTCCATCCTGTACGATGGCCATTCGCTGCATGTCGTTAGCTTTATCGAAAGGGCCATAGATGGCCCAGTCGTGCGGTACCCTGACCGTCTGCCAGCTGCTGTCGTCGAAATCGGCTTCCGATGCACGGAGGTCATCATTGCGTGTAAACTTCCACCCCTCTTCGAGGGTGACCTGCGTCCGGCTCTGTCCCCATGCCTGCATAAGCCCGGCCATCAAGACGATGCCAATAAAAATCGTCCTACTCATCCTCTGCTTTATTTAAATAATTACTGCTATCTAACTGAACGAGCAGTTGGGTTGCGTCACAACCTGAAAGAAGTCGTTCCCTTTGTCATCCACCAGAATGAACGCGGGGAAGTCCTCCACCTCTATCTTCCAGATCGCCTCCATCCCCAGCTCGGGGTACTCGAGGCACTCCAGGCTCTTGATGCTGTTCTGCGCAAGGATAGCAGCAGGGCCGCCGATGCTGCCCAGGTAGAAACCACCGTGCTTCTTGCAGGCGTCGGTCACCTGCTGACTGCGGTTCCCTTTGGCCAGCATGATCATGCTGCCGCCGTGCGACTGGAACAAGTCTACGTAAGAGTCCATCCGCCCAGCCGTGGTGGGTCCCATCGATCCGGAGGCATACCCTGCGGGTGTCTTCGCCGGGCCGGCATAGTAGATGGGGTGATCCTTGATATACTGCGGCAGGTCCTCACCGCGGTCGATGCGCTCCTTGAGCTTCGCATGGGCGATGTCGCGAGCCACGATGATGGTACCGTTGAGTGAGAGGCGTGTGGAAACCGGATATTTGGAGAGCTCGGCGAGAATCTCGTTCATGGGCCTGTTCAGATTGATCTTCACCCCGCCACCTTCGCCTGCTTCACGGTACTCCTCCGGTATCAGCCGTGCAGGATTATCCTCCAGCTTTTCAATCCAGATGCCGTCACGGTTGATCTTCGCCTTGATGTTGCGGTCGGCCGAGCAGGAGACGCCCATACCCACGGGACAGGAGGCGCCGTGGCGCGGCAGACGGATCACCCGCACGTCGTGTGCAAAATATTTTCCGCCGAACTGCGCACCCAGGCCCAGTTGCTCGGAGGCCTTCTTCAGCCGCTCTTCCAGTTCAAGATCCCGGAAAGCCCGCCCCAGCTCGTTTCCTTCTGTGGGCAGGTTGTCGTAGTATTTGGCGGAGGCCAGTTTCACCGTCTTCAGGTTAGCCTCTGCCGAAGTGCCGCCAATCACGAAGGCGATGTGATAGGGAGGGCAGGCAGCCGTCCCCAGCGATTTCATTTTTTCGATCAGGAAATTTTCCAGCTTACCCGGTGTGAGTAGCGCTTTGGTCTCCTGGTAGAGATAGGTCTTGTTGGCTGAACCGCCTCCCTTGGCAATACAGAGGAAGTTGTATTCATTTCCCGGAACGGCATACAGATCTATCTGGGCGGGAAGGTTGGTACCTGTATTCACCTCATCGTACATGTTCAGGGCTGCATTCTGGGAGTAACGCAGATTCTCGTTGATGAAGGTGTTGTAGACACCCAGCGAGAGGGCCTCCTCATCATTGCCGTCGGTCCACACCTGTTGTCCTTTCTTGCCCATGATGATGGCAGTGCCGGTGTCCTGACAGAAGGGAAGAATCCCTTTGGCCGATATCTCTGCGTTGCGCAGGAAGGTGAGCGCCACGAACTTGTCGTTCTCGCTCGCTTCGGGATCGGACAGGATTTTCGCTACCTGTGCCTGATGTTCGGGACGAAGCAGGAACTCCACATCGCGGAAGGCGGTCTGTGCCAGCAGCGTTAATCCCTCTTTAGAAACTTTCAAAATCTCCTTTCCTTCAAATTCCGACACAGAGACATGCTCTTTGGTGAGCAGATAATACTCCGTCTGATCCTTCGACAAGGGAAAAATTGCCTGATACTGGAATGGTTTGTTTGCCATAAATAATTGGTCGTATTTGTTTAGATTTCTATCCCGATTTTTGTTTTGAAGAGGCAAAAATACAAAGAAAAAACGGCACCGGAAAACGATGCCGTGCAAAATACCTGCCACGAGAAATATTCTTATCCGCGATAAACAAGCGAGTTCCATAGTACCTGAAAATCAATCTGATACTTCTTTGCTTATTTTTTCTATCTGTGTTCTATTCCCTGGCAGATAATTGGTGATTATATCCCATATAATTTCGTAATCAATTCCGAAATAAGCATGTGAGATACGGTTTCGCAACCCGTACATTTCATCCCAAGGTACTTCGGGATATTGATCTTTGATGTCGCCGGGAATATTTTTTACGGCTTCGCCAAGTATTTCAAAATTGCGTACAACAGCATCAACTGTCTTATAATCACGCTTGAAAGCAATATAGTCATATCCTTGGGTATATTCGAAAATACGGTCGATAGCTGTAAGAATATCATCGAAATACATCTTGTATGTACGCTGTCTCATCATCGCTCAGATATACAGTATTTGGCTTAAAATAAAAGGTTTCATCTGCTCTTTCAACGCGTTGGCTGTAACCAGGTCTATTTTACGGTTGAGCATTCTTTCGAGGTCTTTTTCAAGCGTAAAGAACTGCCAACCAACGGGTTGTTCAAATTCCACCAGAATATCCACATCGCTGTTATCAGTATAAGTCCCGTCGGCAAATGAGCCGAATAATCCCAAGGTTTTTACAGCATATTCCTGTTGCAAATAGGGTTTTATCTCCCGTAATCTGTTTATGATATCTTTTGTTTCCATATCTTTTTCCGCCCAAACTATTTTGCTCTCAGCGATTGTTCAATTGCTTCGTTCGCTTGCTGTTCCGATAATACGTTACCAGAAAGGCATTCTGCCCTTGCCTCACTAATTCGCAACTCTTGCATGTCCACTATCCGGTTGGTGAGATCTATTTTCGATTCAGCTATACTCATAACACTGATCCTTTTAATCTATTACACTTCCAAGCAAAGATACGAAAGATTTATAAATTTCCAATTTTCAATACTTTTTCCGTGTAAATCAATATGTCAACTCGTTATCATTCAATTATACAAACAAATGACCGATGTGCAGATGTATCATAAAATCATTCACAGGCACATTCGATGGCAAAAAGATATGAATTCTAAGGCAAAATCCAAATCTGTCGAAGATTTCAATAGACGCCGCTCCAATCCAATTCAACGAAAAAATAGCGGGTTGCATTAGTCTCTTTCCACGTTTCCAGCGGGATATAGCTACTTAGTCCGCTGAACCGGGCCGGGTCGATCGTGAATTTATCATCCTGACTGACCATGAATGACGCGGTCGCTGCCTTGTAAATGACCGTACGCGAGAGTTGTTGTTCAAAACCGGCATATTCTCCCGGCGTGGCAACGCGTTGCATAAAATCCGTTCAATTGCCCTGCATCCATCAGCGCGATGCTGGCCGAGCGGAGTATTTCGTACTTCATCCCGTTGTAATGGTCGTAGAAGAGTTTGCATGCCCGGGGCAAGTGTTCTTTACCCCCGAACAACGAGGGAAGGATCTTCGCGTAGGGCGCTCCCGAAGCGTCGTAATCGGCGGCCAGCAGCACTTCGGTCGGGGAGCCCACAAGGTAAGCCGCCTTGTTCCGGAATGCATAGAGCGCTTCCACACTACCCATGAGGCAGACATCGAACCAGATATATTCCGCCACACGGTCGGGCAATACCTCCGCTATTTCGTCTATTTCCATCACGCTCATGGACGATCCTCTGTCGGCAGGCGTTTCATCGATGCCGACATAGCGGACGGAGGCCTCCGGGATATATGTTGCCGGATACCAGCCCATGGAGTGGGTCCAGAATACCAGCCCGAATTGATCGGATGGGAGCAGTTCTTTGGTTTCGCGGATCACCCGCGCCAGTGTGGCCGCGTTTGCCGAATTTTCCTCTCCATAGCTTTTCAGGAGCGTTTCCTCGCCCTTTTGTGAAATGCTGAATAAACGGGGCGGGGCATTTTTCCTGTCCAGGTAAACCACTGTCGTTCCCGCGCTTTGTTTTGCTCCCTCCTTTATTTTGTTGATGGTATGGTCCACATCTTTGTCCATGGAGTTGTCGGCGGGTAGCCAATCGGTCTTTTCAAGGGTAACCAGGCTATCCGATATCGCATTGGTTCCGAGATTATATAATTCGGTTGTTACCTCGGTTTTGGTTTTTTCCAGCCGGGCGCCGGTCGTGAGGTGCAGCTTGCGCAGGAAGGAGAATTCGCCCATCAGGTAACCGGCATGGATGTCCTGCTTGCCGGTGTAATAATCGGCAGTTTCGGCCTGCATACCCGAAATGACATAGGTGAGGCTGCCATCGGCAAAACGTTCGGTCGAGAACATCTCCTGTGGCGGTTGTCCAATCCAGTAAAATACTTCGTCACCGTCAGCAGTTTCCGCAATCTTGCCTCCGGTTATCAGGCGATCGTCGGAGTTGGTGCGGGTTACCTTGTTATACGAAAAGTTCCAGTTGGCCTGCAAATGCTTACCGAAAAACAGGTGTTCGCCATCCAGCTGGCTTTGCCACAGGCGACTTTGCAGTTGTACGCTGTACTGTTCGGCAAATTGGTAGCCTTCTTAATACTTATAAATGAATCGTTCCTGATTGGTATGGGTAAAGCGGTTGTTAAACAGGTTACGCCAGTTAATCTTATGGCCCGGCATTTCCCAGCCCAGGTTGCCCACTGCCCCGGTTACCTGTTGCCGTACACTCTGGTAGGAATCGACTTTACCTCGACAACTTATTTGGGAGTGAATTACTCCATCGGACCAATCATCTCTTCGGGACGCACCCACCGGTCGAACTCTTCCGCCGTCACATACCCCAGACGTACCGCTTCCTCTTTCAGTGTGGTACCGTTCCGGTGAGCCGCGTTGGCAATCTCGGCAGCTTTATAGTAACCAATATGGGGATTGAGGGCGGTAACCAGCATCAGTGAATTATTGAGCAACTCTTTGATACGCGGCCTGTTGGGTTCAATGCCCGACACACAGTGGATATCGAACGAGAGGGCAGCATCGCCCAGCAGCTGCGCACTTTGCAGGAAATTGGCCGCCATCACCGGCTTGAACACGTTGAGTTCGAAATGCCCCTGCATGCCGCCCACAGCAATGGCCATGTCATTCCCGATCACCTGGGCACAGACCATGGTGAGCGCTTCCGCCTGGGTGGGATTCACCTTCCCCGGCATGATGGACGATCCCGGCTCGTTGGCAGGGATCGTGATCTCACCGATGCCGCTCCTGGGTCCCGAGGCCAGCAGACGGATATCATTGGCAATCTTGTTGAGCGAGACAGCCACCTGTTTGAGTGCGCCATGCGTCTCCACAATGGCATCGTGAGCGGCCAGCGCTTCGAACTTGTTTCCGGCCGTCACAAAGGGAAGTCCGGTAAACGCCGCGATATAGCGGGCTACGGTCACATCATAATTTTTCGGCGTGTTCAGTCCCGTGCCCACAGCCGTGCCGCCCAGTGCCAACTCCGAGAGGTGCGGCAGCGTATGTTCGATGGCCTTTATCCCAAACGCCAGCTGGGCGGCATAACCGCTAAACTCCTGACCGAGGGTGAGCGGGGTGGCATCCATCAGATGGGTGCGCCCTATCTTCACCACATCGGCCATCTCCTGCGATTTGGCGACCAGCGACTGCTGCAGGTGACGCAGCCCGGGCAGGGTCACCTCTACAATCTTTTTGTAGCAGGCAATGTGCATGGCGGTGGGGAACGTGTCGTTGGACGACTGTGACATGTTCACATCATCGTTGGGCTGCAGCATTTTCTCACCCTCCCCGATCGTTTTCCCGGTCAGCTGATGGGCACGGTTGGCAATCACCTCGTTCACGTTCATGTTGCTCTGTGTGCCCGACCCTGTCTGCCAGATCACCAGCGGGAACTGGTCATCGAGCTTTCCTTCCAGTATCTCGTCGCACACCCGTGCAATGAGGTCACGTTTTTCCCGCGACAGGACTCCCAACTCATGATTGGCATAGGCAGCCCCTTTTTTAAGGTATGCAAAACCTTGGATGATCTCCGCCGGCATCGATGCCGGCGGCCCGATTCTGAAATTGTTGCGCGACCGCTCCGTCTGCGCTCCCCAAAGCTTGTCGGCCGGGACTTTCACCTCTCCCAGGGTGTCTTTTTCAATTCTGTAATCCATAATATGTGTTGTTTACTGTTTATATCATACTTCCTGTCTTATACACTCTTCAAAAATACGAAATAAACGCTGAAAAAAAACATATTTTTCGCACAACCATTAACATACTGATAAAAAGAGAATTATTCATTAGAGCAAGCCGGGGCACTCTTACGGGAAAGGGGGAAACAGGTAAGCTTCAAACTATTATTTATACCAATTACAAATAATGCGGAGAAAAAGATGTAACTTTGCAAACCAAAACAGAGAGTAGGGATATTTATGCGTCTGTCAGAACTACAAACCGGACAAAAAGCATACATCATAAAAGTAAATGGTAGCGGCGCTTTCAGGAAACGCATCCTGGAAATGGGATTTGTGCGTGGTGAAGAAGTAAAGTCGGTACTGAATGCCCCGTTAAAAGACCCCATCAAGTATGAGCTCATGGAGTATGAGGTCTCCCTGCGACGGAGTGAAGCGGTGATGGTTGAAATATCCATACTCGCAAAAGATATACAAAAAAACGGTCTTCATACGGATGATCCGCTGCCGGCTGATGATCCTGCACTGTCTGTTGCACCTCCGCGTCACGGGAATGGAGCGGGACGCCAGAGACGTCATCGCGCCGGGAACCACCATCCATCAGAGAAAAACATCAAAGTAGCGTTATTGGGGAATCCCAATTCCGGGAAGACCTCTATTTTCAATCTGGCATCAGGGGCTCACGAGCGGGTGGGGAACTACAGCGGAGTGACGGTGAACGCCAAAGAAGGAATGTTAAGACACAACGGTTATACCTTCACGCTGGTCGATTTACCCGGTACCTATTCGCTTTCTGCATACACCCCCGAGGAGTTGTACGCCCGAAAATACATGCTGGAGGAAAAACCCGACGTGATCGTAAATGTGGTGTCGGCATCGGCCCTGGAGAGGAACCTCTATCTCACCACCGAGCTGCTTGATCTGCAAGTCCCGATGGTCATCGCCCTCAACATGTACGATGAGCTTGAGGAGAGCGGACGCACTTTTGATCATGAGAAATTCTCCGCCCTCATCAAAACCCCAATTGTCCCCACGGTAGGCAAGAGAGGAGAAGGCATCCCCCTGTTGCTCGAAAAAGTAATCACCGTTTATCGTAATGAAGAGCGTGACCCGGTACGAATCCCCTACGGAAGGGTGTTGGAGAAGTCAATTTCCATCATGGAACGGGAGCTGCAACAGCGCGAGGTGACACATTGGGGCATGCCGTTGCGGTATGTCTGCATCAAATTGCTTGAAGGAGATAAGGAGGTGGAGCGTCGCATACAAACACTCTCCGGCCGGGAGCAGATCTTCGCGCGCAGAGACAAAGAGCGCTCCTATATCGAGAAACTGCTACGTGAAGATCCCGAATCGGCATTCACCAATGCCCGCTATGGATTTATCGCCGGGGGGTTGAAGGAGACCCTCACCGAGAAAATTCATTTTTCCGACAAAACGCGACTGATCGACAGCATTGCAACGAACCAGTATGTGGGTTTTCCGGTGTTTTTCCTCTTCCTCTGGGTGATGTTCGAAGCCACATTCCGACTGGGAAGTTACCCCATGGCGGCCATTGAGTGGCTTGTTTCCGGGCTGGGCAACCTGATCCGGAACAACATGGCCGAGGGCCCGCTGAAAGCGCTGATCGTGGATGGCATCGTGGGAGGTGTGGGAGGTGTCATCGTGTTCCTGCCCAACATTGTGATACTCTATCTTTTCATTGCCTTTATGGAGGACTCCGGTTATATGGCCCGTGCCGCCTTCATCATGGACAAGCTGATGCATAAGATAGGGCTGCACGGCAAATCGTTTATCCCGCTGATCATGGGATTCGGTTGCAATGTACCTGCCGTGATGGCCACCCGCACCATCGAGAGCCGCAGCAGCCGCATGATCACCATGCTGATCATTCCTTTCATGTCGTGCAGCGCCCGTCTGCCGGTGTACATTCTCTTTGTAAGCGCTTTTTTTCCCTCCCGGGCAAGCATCGTGCTGTTGGGATTATATGCTTTCGGTATCCTGATTGCCGCCCTCACGGCACGTTTGTTCCGCAAAACACTTTTCAAAGAGGAGGAGACCCCCTTTGTGATGGAGTTGCCCCCCTACAGGATGCCAACGCTGAAATCGATTTTTACCCACATGTGGGAGCGGTCACGGCAGTATCTCCAAAAGATGGGAGGCCCCATCCTCATTGCCTCCATCGTGATCTGGTTCCTGGGCTATTTCCCGCATAATGAGAACAAAGATACCGCCTTCGATACACAAACAACACAGGTAGAAGCACAGTTCAGCAGACACGAAATCAACGATAGCGAACGGGATGTGCTTCTTGCCGGAATCGCGCATGCAAGGAATACGGCACATCAGGAAAACTCCTACATCGGGAGAATTGGCAAGTTTATTGAGCCGGTGATGCGTCCACTCGGGTTCGACTGGAAGATATCGGTGAGCCTCCTCTCGGGGATGGCTGCCAAGGAGATTGTGATCAGCACCATGGGTGTGCTCTACACCGGCGACAGCGAAGACCAGCAGTCGTTGCAGGCAAGACTGAAGGCGGAAGTCTATCCCGATGGGACGCCCGTATTCACCCCGCTGGTGATCATCGGTTTCCTGCTTTTTGTACTGATTTACTTCCCCTGTATTGCGACCATTGCAGCCATTAAGGAGGAATCACACTCCTGGAAATGGGCGCTGTTCAGTGTACTTTATTCCACCGGCCTGGCCTGGCTTATCGCCCTTGTGGTACACCAGGTGGGGAGCCTGTTCATCTGAGATTCACTGTCTGTCAAACTTTTTATTCATTTATTTTGTTGTAAGATTATGAACCTGCAATTTTTTATCGTCGTCATCATCGGGATCATCGTGGGAATCATCCTCCTGCGTCAGATCTATCAGTTCTTTTTCACGAAAAAGGACTTCTCCCATTGTGGCGGATGCAATATGTGCGAGCTGCCGAAAAAAGAGTCCTCCACAGGATCATAGTCCTGTTTCGTTCTTCATCACCACCGGGTAACACCTCTGCGTGATTGCTTCATCTCTGTTTGACAATTCATGCGCAAACACCTGCTGATGTTAAAATGACCCTTCTCTTATTCCAACAACCGTTTCAACACGCTGAGATTATTTGCTGAATCGGGCTTCTTCCCTTCTGCCGTATGCAGTTCTGCAATCCGGTCGGCATATTTCTCATACACTTTGTGTTTCACGATCTTCATGGTGGAGTTGACCATCCCGTTCTTCTCGCTGAAGGGCTCTTCAATCACCGCGAAGGCGGAGGGGATCCAGCGGTAGGGAAAGAGACCGTCGTGCTTTCCGCCTTTCATGTACTCCGCGATCTCACCGGCAATGATCCGTGCTGCTTCGACCGGGTCGGAGGTACGCCGCTTCAGCGCCTCCCGGTTGACCGCCAGCAGCGCCGTGGTGTAGGGGCTCTGGTTGTTGTGCAGCACGCACTGGTCGATGTACTCCGACTGGGCCATGATCGACTCCTCGATCCCCTCGGGTGAGAACTTCTCACCGTCATTACTGATCAGCAGCGACTTGGTACGTCCCAGCACATAGAGGTACCCATCGCTATCGAGGTAACCCATGTCGCCGGTGCGGAGCCAGCCATCGACGATGGTTTCGGCAGTCGCCTCGGGATTCTTCCAGTACCCTTTCATCACGTTGCCTCCCTTGATCAGGATCTCACCCTTCTCACCCACCGGTAGCGGGTTCATCGCCTCATTCCCGATGCGGATCTCCATGCGCGGCATGGTCTTGCCGGAGGATCCCAGCTTGTGGGCATGAGCGCAGTTGGCCGAAATAATGGGCGAAGCCTCCGAGAGGCCGTAACCCTGGTACATCGGGATGCCAATAGCATAGAAGAAGCGCTGCAGCTCAATATCGAGCAGAGCGCCGCCACCGATGAAATACTGCAGGTTGCTGGCGAAGTTCTGCCGTATCCTGGAGAAAATTATCCTGTCGTAGAAGACAACCAGCGGCTTCAGCAATGCCCGCTTCCCGCGTCCCCTGTTATATCCCTCACCGTTGTAGGCATAGGCCACCTTCAATCCCTGCCGGAAGAGACGGGAAGCTGTCTTTCCCTTTTTCTCAATCCCCTCCTCGATATTTTTCCGGAAGTTCGCAGCCAGCGCCGGCACGCTCATCAGCAGATGCGGGTTGATTGCCTTCAGGCTCTTGGGCACGTTGCGCAGGATCTCCATCGCGCTCTTGCCGGCCGCCACCGAGGCGAGGGAGGCACCGCTCTTCATGAAAGCGTAGATACCTGCGGTATGGCCAAAGGAGTGATCCCAGGGCAGGATCAGCAGCGTACGGAAGTATGAGGGGATACCGTTCAGATGATCGATAGCCTGCTCGGCGTTACAGACAAAATTGTCGTGCGACAGCATAATTCCCTTCGGGTTAGCAGTGGTGCCCGATGTGTAGGAGATATTGGCCAGGCTGTCGGGATCTACTGCGGCCATCCGCTCCTCCACACTCTTCCGGTCGGCCAACAGCAGTGCGTCGCCCAGCGCCAGTACGGTATCGAAATAAATCTCATCCTCACCTTCCTGCTCCACCGGGTCGAGCAAAATATATCTCTTCACGGAGGGAAGCTTCTCCTTCATCGGCCGCAGTTTCGTAATCTGCTGATCGGAAGCCAGTACCATCACCGAATCGGAGTGGTTGATGCGAAAAGTAATGTCCTGCTCTGTTTCCAGCTTCACCGACAGCGGCACACAGACCGCGCCGGCATGCAGGATGCCCAGCTCCCCAAGCACCCAGTTGTTTTTCCCTTCGGAGATCAGCGCGACCCGTTCGCCTGCCTCAATACCGAGAGCCATCAACCCTGCTGCAAAACGAATGACCTGCTCCTGCACCTCGCGATAAGTGAGTGCAGTGTATTCTGTCGCCTTCGGTGCCTCATAGAGATAAGGCAACGCTCCATACTTCGTCACAGACTCGTTCAGGAGTGTGATGATTGTTTTTCCCATAAGCTCTCGCTGTTGTTTAATCGTTCGTTATTGATCTCTCTTCTCTCTTCTCTCTTCTCTGTTTTTTTAACACAAAGCTACAAAATATTTTTTCTTTCTACCCTGAACTCAGACCTCCCGATTTCACCACCCGATTCCGTAATCCTCCCCGTAGTTGCTGCTCCCGCCCCAGAATGTACCATGCTCCCGATCGAAATAAATGGCATTGATGGGGCCGCTTGGTAAAATACTTGCTGCCTTCGTCGAGAAAGCTCTCCACACCTTCGTGCGAGGGTATCACCGTTGTGGATTCTTCTTCGGGAAACAGCTCCCAGGCGAGCGTAGACGTTCCCACACTATGCCCGGGGTGTTCCCAGGTGTGATGCAGGTTTTCGCAGGGGACGACTTAAATTATGAAACCTAAACAAATATTTCAATCGGAATGTTTGTTTTATTTTTTGTGGGGTTATATTTTTGCTCCTGACCGTTATTCACACATTTGTTATTTTTTTGCTTTTACGGTGATCGAAAAAATTCCTGACGCTCCTGATTTAAACGCTGTCAAAAAATCATGATCCATATATTCTAAAAGTATTTCATCGGGTATAT
>DPAC01000140.1:0-2636 GCA_003517675.1 Porphyromonadaceae bacterium
AATATCCGGGAACTCTACACCGTCGTTGATCAGTGTAGGCTCAAAACAGGCAAAAGAACTGTTCACACTTTCCCGAAGTGATTCATCCGGTTCGAAACAGATTTGGGGCAGATCCGGTTCGGCCAGATATGCGGCATGCTCAAACAGGACTTCTATCGCAGGGGGCATCAGATACTTTTCCTTGGTTTCAGGGTTGAAGGAGATAAACTCCGGTCGCATACAGGTGTTGAAAATACCGAAATCGTCGATGGAGACAGACAGATTCTCCAGCAGTGTCTCTTTCAACAGTGCAGTCAGGGTCCCAAGCAGCATCTCCGTCTGAGATTCGGGCCAGTCGATTTTCCGGGAAACAGTTTCAATCAGTTCTTCGTAAGTCATTGTACCTGATATTTAGATTTAATGATTGGGTTGTTCACAGGTTGAATGAATTTTAATCAACCCTGTTCATGCTACAGGACTAGCGAAGAGGTCGAAGGGTTGTGCCGATTGAATCTTCACATCGTAAAAATTACCAACCGTCAGTTCTTTCTTTTTATCAATCAGTACTTCGCCATCCACCTCGGGAGAGTCGAACTCGGTGCGGCCGATATAAAATTCTTCATCCTCCCTGTCGACAATCACTTTCAGGGTCTTTCCCACTTTTGCTTCGTTTAGCGTCAGGGCAATTTCTTCCTGCACCTCCATCAGCCGGTCCATCCGTTCCTGCTTCACCGCAGCGGGCACATCATCGGTGTAATGTTTATCGTTATAGGTGTCCTCCTCATGTGAGTAGGGGAAGGCGCCCAATCGCTCAAAACGGGTCTCCCGCACAAAATCGAGCAGCTCCTCAAAATCGGCTTCCGTTTCACCGGGATGGCCCACCATCATCGTGGTACGCAGGTGGATGCCGGGCACCTCGTAGCGGAATCGTTTTATCAGGTCGACCGTCTCCCGGTGGGTGATGTTGCGGCGCATGATCCGCAGCATCCGGTCGCTGCTATGCTGCAGGGCGATATCGAGGTAGTTGCAGACGTTGTCTCTATCACGCATCACCCGCAACAGGTCGGTGGGGAAGTGCGCCGGGTAGGCATAATGCAGGCGGATCCACTCTACGCCTTTTATGTCAGACACTCTTTCAATCAGTTCGGGCAGTTTCATCGATCGGTAGAGATCAAGACCGTAGTAGGTGAGGTCCTGCGCGATAAACTGAAACTCCTTTACCCCCCGGCTCACGAGGTGACGGATCTCCTCCTCGATCTCCTCCAGGGGGCGTGACTTGTACTTGCCGGTGATCAGGGGGATGGAGCAGTAGGAGCAGGTTCTGTTGCACCCCTCCGAGATCTTCACGTAGGCGTAGTGCGAAGGGGTGGAAAGAGAGCGGTCATATTTCAGCTCCTTGTAGTAGGACTTGCCCAGGTCGCTGATCACCGCGTTCCAGTCGAATTTGCCATAAAAGCGATCCACCTCAGGGATCTCTGCAGCCAGCTCCTGGCGATAGCGCTCCGAGAGGCAACCCATCACATAGAGCTTTTTAAGCTTATTCCTTGTCTTGGCCTCAGCAAAGGAGAGGATCATGTTTACCGACTCCTCCTTGGCGTCGCCGATAAAGCCACAGGTGTTGATGATGGCAATCTCACCCTCAGCCACTTCCGGATCGTGCGCCACGGTGTAGCCGTTGGCCAGCAGCTGGCGCATCAGCCGTTCCGAGTCGACCAGGTTCTTGGAGCAACCCAGCGTAACCACATCTATCTTGTTCTTGATCATAACTCTTGTTTACTCACCAAAGAGAGAATCCACGAACGCTTTCCTGCGGAACACCTGCAGATCTTCCATCCCCTCACCCAGACCGATGTATTTCACCGGGATGCGGAACTGATCGGAGATGCCGATCACCACGCCTCCCTTGGCGGTGCCGTCGAGCTTGGTGATGGCCAGTGCCGTCACCTCGGTGGCTGCTGTGAACTGCCTGGCCTGTACGAAAGCGTTCTGGCCGGTGGAGCCATCCAGCACCAGCAACACCTCGTGCGGTGCATCGGGGATGATCTTGCCCATCACCTGCTTGATCTTGGTCAGCTCATTCATCAGGTTCACTTTGTTGTGCAGCCGTCCTGCGGTATCGATGATCACCACATCGGCGTTGTGTGACCTGGCGGAGCTGACCGCATCGAACGCCACCGAGGCGGGATCGGAACCCATCTTCTGCTTCACCACAGGCACCCCTACTCTTTGGCCCCAGATATCGAGCTGTTCCACCGCAGCGGCACGAAAGGTGTCGGCGGCTCCCAGGTAGACCGAAAGGCCCTTTTGCTTGAACTGCCAGGCCAGCTTGCCGATGGTAGTGGTCTTCCCCACTCCGTTCACGCCCACCACCATGATCACATAAGGTTTCTTCCCCCCGGGAACAGTGAACTCGGAGAGATCATCGCTGTTGTTCTCGGTGAGCAGCAGGGCGATCTCCTCACGCAGGATGGTGGTCAGCTCATCCGTGTTCACATACTTATCGCGGGCTACCCGTTCCTCGATGCGATCAATGATCTTCAAGGTGGTATCCACGCCGACATCGGAGGAGACCAGTATCTCTTCCAGCTGATCCAGCACCTCATCGTCGACCTTCGACTTACCGGCAACGGCCCGGGTGATCTTCGAAAAGAAACTCT
>DPAC01000140.1:2959-8152 GCA_003517675.1 Porphyromonadaceae bacterium
AACCTGCGAAACAATTGCAAATCTACGAAATAGTCCATAAAAAACTTCCCTGCGTGGTGACACAGGGAAGTTTTTACATATTTTTAACAGGCTTACTTCGTGAAGTAGTCCTTTACCTGGTCATTCAGGATCATCTCTTCCCTGAAGCTGTATGCACCGGTCTTGGGTGATTTCACCATTTTGATCACCTTGGTGTGACTGCGTCCGGTGGTGGTATGCTTATCACGGAATCCCGCAACTGCTTTCTTTGCCATAGTTTATGCTGTTTTACTTGATTTCTTTGTGTACCGTCATCCGTTTGAGGATGGGATTGTATTTCTTCAATTCCAATCGCTCAGTGGTATTCTTTCTATTCTTGGTAGTGATGTACCGGGAGGTGCCGGGCATGCCGCTCTCCTTGTGTTCGGTACATTCCAGTATCACCTGGACCCTGTTTCCTTTTGCTTTCTTTGGCATTGCTGCTTACTCCTCTTCGTTATGCGTTTAAAAATCCTTTGGCAGCGGCTTGTTTCAAGGCTGCATCCAGTCCGATCTTGTTAATGGTGCGCAATCCAGATGCCGAGATATTCAAACTGATCCAGCAATCCTCTTCCACCCAAAAAAATTTCTTCGTGAACAAGTTGACGTTGAACTTACGTTTCGTCTTCTTGTGGGAGTGCGAAACGTTGTTGCCAACCATTGCTCTCTTACCTGTTATTTGACAAATCTTAGACATTGCTATATGGTGTATTTTTGTTGTTTACTTTCTTCGCGGACGCAATCTACCCGACAAATCAGGGCGCAAAATTAAGCATAAAGTTTTAAATTAGCAAAGATTTTGGCAAATTAATTTCTATGCTACCAGTCGCTTTCCCACACCGGAAGATATCAGCAAATGACGACGGTCAGGTTGTTCGCTGCATCAGAAGATTGCGGCAAGCTCTGCGGCCAGCTGGTTGAGCGTCTGAAGTGTCTCCCTGCGAACCGCTTTACGCCATTCGGCCTCACTTCCTGCATTGTTCAGTGACTGATCGGTAATGATCTGTTCCGCCGTGTACACTTTCGGAAAGAAAGAGGCGGCATTGCTCTGGTTTACCTGGTAAGAGATGTCACGAACCATCAGCATGCAGCCGGCATTGTTCACTGAGACATCGAAACGGTAACTCATCACCATTTTTTCAGGGTTTTGAAGCTCGGTACGGTTGCTCACAGTGATCGTGCGCGCAGCCTCATCGTAGCGGATACCAGCCAACATCGGATTGCCCGCAAATTTTTTCTTTGCCCACTCCTGCAGCAACTGGTATTTCTGATTGCTGGAAAGATTTTGACTGACAGGAATAAACTGTTCGAAAAGCACCTTTCCATTCACTACCGTAACAGTTGTAAAAGCCTTGTCCACCTGCCCTAATGCAACAAACAGGGTAGCGACAAACAGGCTGAAAGTAATGATAAATCTCCTCATAATCTTTATCTTTATAAAACTGTCCATTGGACTACAAACCTACGAAAAAGATTAAAGCTGAACGCCACATTTGTAAAAAACAACCGTAATATTTTCAATATCCCTTAAAAAGGATTACTTTTGCAACGCGAAAAAACAACGTAACATTTTTCTTGAGATATGTCTGCAAACAAAAAGAAAGAATCGCAAGCCGAGAAAAATTTTGAAAATATCGGTGAGGCGCTGACCAGCACGGAGCAGTTCCTGGAAAAAAACCAGCGGTCCATTTTGACCGGTCTGCTGGTAGTGGTGCTGCTGATAGGCGCTTACCTGGCCTACCATTACCTCTACAAGGTACCCCGCAATGAAAAGGCGGAATCGGCACTCTTCAAGGGAGAGCGTTACTTCCAGCAGGGAGAGGATTCGCTTGCACTCTTTGGAAATGGGAACGATTTCCCCGGCTTTGAGGGGATCATCTCACAGTACAGCGGCACCCGCTCGGCTGATCTGGCGCATGCCTACGCAGGAATCACCTACAACCGGATGGGGAACCACGAAAAGGCACTTGAGCACCTGAAAAAGTTCAAGGGGGGCGATCTGTTGATCACACCAGCCATCACTGGTGCCATGGGCGATGTATATGTGAACATGGGTGACCATGGAAAGGCCATCGATCAGTTTCTGAAAGCTGCCAAAGCGGCAGAAGACCAGATGTTGACGCCCCTCTACTATAAGAAAGCAGGCAATGTTTACCTGATGGATGGCAAGTATGACGAGGCCATTGAGCTCTTCACACGGATCAGGGAGGAGTATCCCCACACACCCGAGGGTCAGGAGGCTGACAAGTTTATCAAGCAGGCAGAGTTGTTGAAAGAGTCGAAATAAGATGGCAACCGAACTACAAAACCTCTCCTCATACGATCCCCACACTGTCCCCTCAGGTGAGGGAAAGAGAGTAGGAATCGTGGTGTCAGAGTGGAACTACTCCGTCACCGGCAGCCTGTTGAATGGCGCGTTGAATACCCTGCTCAAGTTTGGTGTGAGAGAGGAGGATATCATCGTGGAGCATGTGCCGGGCAGTGTTGAACTGACCTATGGAGCCAGACTGCTGATCGAAAAAGCGGCAGTGGAAAGTGTGATTATTCTGGGCTGTGTGATCAAGGGTGAGACCCCTCACTTCAACTATGTGTGCGACAGCGTGACGCAAGGGTGTACCGATCTGAATCTGCAACAGGAGGTGCCGGTGATCTTTGGTCTGTTGACCACACTTACACTTGATCAGGCCAAGGCTCGTTCGGGTGGCCGGCATGGCAACAAGGGAGATGAAGCAGCCATCACGGCATTAAAAATGATGGCTCTTCACTCCAGATATCAATAATTGTATTATCTTTGAAACCGCAAAAAGAGAGGGGCAGTTACCAGAGTGGCCAAATGGGGCTGACTGTAACTCAGCTGGCTTACGCCTTCGGTGGTTCGAATCCATCACTGCCCACCATCGATGGATGATTTCCGGTTTCGGATGAAGGGTTCAGATCCACAATCCGGATTTTCAAATCCCAAAATCGAACTTGCGGAAGTAGCTCAGTTGATAGAGCATTAGCCTTCCAAGCTGAGGGTCGCGGGTTTGAGTCCCGTCTTCCGCTCCAAAGAGGAAGTAACGATCGCGGTTACTTCCTCTTTTTGTACCACAAAACTGTATGAAAGAGTCACCCGTACACACCTCCAACATCCGTGATTTGACGAGTGGTAGCATCTTCCGGCAGCTACTGACGTTGGCGTTGCCGCTGATGGCGATCAGTTTCATCCAGATGACCTACAACCTGGTGGACATCCTCTGGATTGGAAGGCTGGGGAGCAAATCGGTCGCTGCTGTAGGCTCCGTGGGGATGCTGATGTGGATGATGAACTCCGTGGCGCTGATCTCCAAGGTGGGGGCGGAGATTTCCATTGGCCAATCCATCGGAGCCCGCCAACCCGGCCTTGCGTCGGTCTATGCCTCGCACACCACGACCATCGCGCTGGCGCTGGGTCTCACCTTCGGCATCCTCTTCTTCCTCTTTCCCAATCCTTATGTTTCGTTTTACAACTTAGAGCGCGGAATATCGATTGAAGCGGCAGGTTACCTGCAGATCATTGCAATGAGTATCCCGGTCATGTTTCTGATTCTCAACTTTTCCGGCATCTACATTGGTTCGGGCCGAAGTGACATCCCTTTTTATTTGAATGCCACCGGATTGGCAATCAATATTGTGCTCGACCCATTGCTGATCTTCGGCTTCGGTCCTGTGCCGGCCATGGGCGTACAGGGGGCAGCGCTGGCCACCCTCCTGTCGCAGGTAACAATATTGGTCCTTTTTATCAGTCAACTGAAACAAAGAAATGGCCTGCTGGGGCGTTTCCGGTTTCTGATCCGTCCCCGCAGAAGGTATACCCTCAACATTCTGAAGCTGGGTCTGCCCGTGGCGGCAATGAACGTTTACTTTGCCTTTATCAACATGAACCTGGCCCGTACCGCCTCCCTCTACGGCGGGCACCTTGGCATCACCAGCCAGACCACCGGCGGTCAGATAGAAGGGATCACCTGGAACACTTCCAACGGCTTCTCCACGGCTTTGGGCAGCTTTGTGGCGCAGAACTACGCGGCGGAAAAGATGCATCGTGCCAATCGCGCCTTCCGTTATACCTTGCTGATGATGGGGCTTCTGGGCAGCGTGGTCACGCTTTTGTTTGTGTTTTACGGGGAGGGCATCTTCTCGCTTTTTGTGCCGGAGCGGGAAGCCTATGTGGCGGGCGGTGACTATCTGCTGATCCTGGGGTTCTCACAGCTTTTCATGATGCTGGAGCTGACCACGCAGGGGATGTTCAACGGCCTGGGGAGGACCACTCCGCCGGCCGTCATCAGCATCGTGTTCAACACCGTGCGCATTCCGCTGGCCATCTTCCTGGGTATCCGCATCGGCGTGACGGGGGTCTGGTGGGCCATCAGCATCACTTCCATCTTCAAGGGGATCATCTCATTTACCTGGTACCTGATCCTGCAGAAGCGTTTGTCAAAAAACGCTGTCACGGTCACCTCTTCAAATAAATGATCCAGTCCCAATCTTCCGGGTTTCCCTCGCCTACACTGGGCGTATAGAGGAACAGCTTCACTTTTTGCGCAGGGTTCGCTCTCAGATATTCCCTCGCCTTTACCAGGTTTTGGACGGCAAACCATGCAGCATCGTATTCCAAATCCAGATTCAGGGGATTGAAAACATCCTCGAAACCATTGACAGGATAGACTATATCTTCCGTCACTAAACGGTCGAAGTTACGGGCCGGTTCCAGTTTTTCCGGAAAAAGCATCTCGCCTAACCCCATCCAATGAATGGTCCCCTCAAACAGCGGCTCATTCAGTTCCTTGTATCGCAATTTCACATAACCGAAATCGCCCGGTTCTTTGTACTCATTTTCAATGGTAAAATCGTCTGTGGAACGCGAAAAATGAAATTCAGTTCCTCCTTCAAAGCGGTTTGTGGTATAATCAACCTTCAACATAAGCACCTGTCCGGGTGAATCATCCACAAACACATTTTCCGAGTTACAACCCAACAGCAGGCCAATAAACAACAGGAATAAAATTCTTACTTGCATCGTTTTTTTTTCTAACGTATAATTTTCAGGTACCTCGTTTATATATGATGCATCAATGGGCTAAAAAATTGCAGTCATGAACTTAAAACGGATACTTTGGCAGCTTCAAGAATCTTTACGACCATCTCATTGTTAGGCAA
>DPAC01000140.1:8491-9318 GCA_003517675.1 Porphyromonadaceae bacterium
CCGATCCTCACCGGCTTTTGTTGTGCAAATACGATAACAGGTAACAGGGATAGACTCAAAATAAGTGCAAGTTTGGTTATTAATTTCAACATGATAATCAGGTATTGAGGGTAGAACTACAGGTGACTCTTTCGTATACATTGAGATCAGTATCCATGCAGAAAAAGACCGATGTCGGAGACCGGGAAGTTGAAATGGTTGGCCACGTAGGAGTTGACCATTTTTCCGGCATAGAGGTAGAATCCGGAGGCGAAGCCCCGGTTGAAACAGGCAAAATGAGCCACACCGCCACAATCGCCCATGGCGGTGAAAAGAGAGACAAAGATGTTGCTTAAGGCGATGGAGGCGGTGCGCGCCACGCGTGAGCTGAGGCTCATCTCGCAGAAATGGAGCACCCCAAATTTCTCGAAGATGGGTGGATGATCCGGCAGGCAGGCTTCCATGGTGGTTTCAAAACAGCCTCCTTGTGCCATCCGCAGGTCGATGACCAGTGAACCCTCCTTCATCTCCCGGATCAGGTCGGCAGAGATCCGGTAAAAATGGGTTTTATTGATGTATTGCATGGCACCGATCACCACATCGACCGAGTGAAACACGTTCCTGAGGACGTTTGGCTGGAGGGTGGAGGTGAAGAGCGGGCTTCCCAGTTCATGCCGGATGGTACGCAATTTAGAGATATCGTCGTCGAACACCTTCACCGAGGCACCGAGCGCCATGGCAGCCCGGGCAGCCATGGTGCCGGCCACGCCGGCGCCGATGATCACCACTTCGGTGGGTGATACACCCGGAATGCCACCAAGAAGGATCCCCTTTCCCCCATGGGCATT
>DPAC01000101.1 GCA_003517675.1 Porphyromonadaceae bacterium
ATATAAACAAACCTGGGCTTTCGCCGTGGGTAAATTCCTGACAGACGGTGTATGGTGGTTCTTGCTGTTCTGGATCCCAGCCTACCTGAAGTCGGTTTACGGACTGGATTCCACGCAAAGCGCCCCCCACGTCTTCGTGGTATATGCCATCTCCATGATCTCGGTCTTTTCCGCCGGCTATTTCCCGGCCTATTTCATGAATAAGAAGAAACTAAATCCGTATGACGGACGCATGAGAGCAATGCTCCTTTTTGCTTTCTTCCCGCTGCTGATTCTCCTGGCACAACCCTTAGGCGGAATATCCGTATGGATTCCGGTAATCATCATCGGTATTGCAGCAACGGCACACCAGTCGTGGTCGGCAAACATCTTCTCCACCGTGAGCGATATGTTCCCGAAATATGCCGTGGGAACCATCACCGGCATCGGCGGCATGGCCGGTGGTATTGGCTCTCTGCTCATCAATCAGAGTTCGGGAATGCTGTTCGATTTTACAGCCAATACCAATATGAAGTTTATGGGATTTGAAGGAATCGATTCGGGTTATTTCATCATCTTCTGCTTCTGTGCTTTTGCCTATCTCCTGGGATGGATCATCATGAAAGCACTGGTGCCGAAGTATCAGCTGATCACAGATATGTAATAAAATTGATCAAACGACATCCCCCCGGTGGCGGAATCAAGTAGGAGGAAGACAAAGTAGTTTTCTTCCTACTTTCGTTTTCCCATAGTATTTTCTGGTAATGATTGTTTGATCCGTTCAATCAGCTCCAGGCACATCCGCCCGTTGTGATAGGGACACTTCCAGAATCCTGCCTTGTCGTTTACCCGGTCTTTCTCTCCGTCGGGCGAAACCGACCAGAACCATTCACCCACTTCTCTATCAATCAAATGCAGTTTGATGAACTCCCAGCTATTGCAGGCTTTATCGAGGTAATCACTTTTTCCGGAAAGCTGCCAGGCATTGAAGAAGCCGACCACCGCCTCCGCCTGTGGCCACCAGTCACACCGTTCGTCACGATGACCACTTGCCCAATCGCGTTCATTGATCAGCCCACCGTGGTCGTTCAGTCCCTCCGCCGCGGCATTGGCGATCCGGAGCGTGACAGACTGCACCTTGCGGAGCGTCGCCTCGTCGCCCAGCACCCGTGCCGCCTCCTCCAGCAGCCAGGAAGCTTCGATATCGTGCCCGAAGGAGTAGATGGTCGATTTACAATGCCATTCCTCATCAAAAAAAAGGTTGAGGTGGCCGCTCACCGGATCGATGATTTTTTCCAGGAAGATGCCGATCAGGTTCTTCAACTGACGTGCAAGGGTGATATCCTTCCATACACGGTAGAGGTTGGTGTAGGCTTCCAGGATGTGAAGGTGCGTGTTCATCGTCTTCTTCTCATTGGCATCCTTTTCACTCAGCCGCAGATCCTCCAGCAGCACCCAGTCGCGGCTATAGGCCTCCAGGTAACCGTTCTTCACATTGTCGAAGCTGTGCTGCTCGATGAGCCGGAACAGCTCTTTGGCCTTGTCGAGGGCCTCCTGATCGCCGCTTGCCCGGTAAAACTCCGTCAGAGCATAGATGAAAAATGCCTGACTGTAAATCTGCTTCTTGGGGTCGGCAGGAGTGCCGTCGGCATGCAGCATCCAGTAGGTGCCGCCGTACCGGTCATCGAAAAAGTGTGAAAAGATATATGCTTTGACTCGCTGAGCCTCAGCAAGGTACTTCTCCGACTGCAACCGCAGAGCCGCCGAAGAGAAAGTCCAGAGGATCCGGGCGTGGAGGATTCCCCCCTTTGTGGCATCGGGCACAAGACGGTTCTCACCGGTTATCCGGCCGTAGTAACCACCCCGTTCGTTGTCCTTCATCCTGTTCATCCAGAAAGGGAGGATATTGCCGGTCAGCTCGTTATGCAGCTCTTTTTTCAACACATTTGTATCCATCATTCGATCAATTCTCAGAGGGTCACTTCCACCTCACATTCGCTGCCGGCAGGCAGGAGCGGGACCACATTGTCTGTAATCGGTTCACCGTTCAGGGTGATGGCTTTCACCCCTTTCATCCTTCTCTCCGGGTTCTTCACGGTGATGTGATAGGTAGAACCGCGGAACCTGCGTGTCACGCGATAGTGCTCCCATTCCGGGGGAATGCAGGGGTCGATGATCAGACCGTCATAGGAAGGCCGGATACCGAGGATATACTGGGATATGGTGTAAAAGTTCCAGGCAGCGGTACCGGTCAGCCATGAGTTCTTGGCTTCACCCGGTCGGAAGGCATCCTTTCCTGCAATCATCTGTGCATAGACATAGGGTTCCACCTTGTGCAGGTCGCTGATAGCCTCGCTATAGGAGGGACAGATCTTGCGGAAGTATTCCCAGGCACGATCCCCGCGTCCCAGCACCGTCTCCCCGATAATGATCCAGGGGTTGTTGTGGCAGAAGATACCGGCGTTCTCCTTGTATCCCGGAGGATAGCTTGAGATCTCACCATATTCGATATAGTATTGCGAATAGGCAGGATTATTGAGAACAATCCCATGCTCGCAATCGAGTCGCTCCTTCACTGCATTGAGTGCCTTCTCGGTCATCCCCTCCTCCAGTCCAATGCCGGCCATGCTGCACCAGCCGTTGGACTCGATGAAGATCTGACCCTCTTCGTTCTCCTTCGAGCCTATCTTGTTCCCGAAATAGTCGTAGGCACGCAGGAACCACTCCCCATCCCAGCCATGCTGCTTAATCGCTTCCACCATTCGATCCACGTGGGTGAGCACCCGTCTGGCCTCTTCGATCTTGCAGAGTCTCCTGCAGAGCTCCGCGTAATCGCGACCGCAGACCACGAAGAGACCGGCGATCATCAGGCTCTCCGCCTTTGACCCCTCACTCCTGTTCTCGGTGGTTTGGAAGCTCTCGTTGGGGTCGTCGGAGAAGCAGTTGAGGTTAAGGCAGTCGTTCCAGTCGGCACGCCCGATCAGGGGCAGTCCGTGCGGTCCCCGATTGTTAATCACATGATCGAACGAAACGGTCAGGTGGTCGAAAAGCGGCACCTCGGATCCAGGCTCGTTGTCGAACGGCACCGCTGCATCCAGTATCCCGAAGTCGCCCGTCTCCTTGATGTAGGCTGTTGTCCCGAGGATAAGCCATAGCGGGTCGTCGTTGAAGCCGCCACCAATATCATTGTTTCCTTTTTTTGTTAAGGGCTGGTACTGGTGATAACAGGAACCGTCGGGGAACTGTGTGGAAGCGATGTCGATGATCCGCTCGCGGGCGCGTTCAGGGATCTGGTGGACGAAGCCGATCAGGTCTTGGTTAGAGTCGCGGAAGCCCATCCCGCGGCCTATACCGCTCTCGAAGTAGGAAGCCGAACGGGAGAAGCAGAAGGTGATCATGCACTGGTACTGATTCCAGATGTTCACCATCCGGTCCAGCTTCTCTTCCTCCGTTTTCACCCGGAAGTTACCCAGCAGCTGATCCCAGTAAGCCCGGAGTGCTGCAAAAGCATTGTCCACCTTCTCCACGCTGTTGAACCGGGAAATCGTCTCCCTGGCCTTGCTCTTGTTGATGATGCCCTTACTCTCCCATTTCTCTTCCGGCTCGTTCTCTTCATAGCCCAGCAGGAAGATCAGCTCTCTGCTGTTACCCGGCTCCAGCTCCACTTCCAGGTAGTGAGAGGCGATGGGCGACCAGCCATGTGCCACCGTGTTGCGAGGCTTTCCTTCCCGCACCGTTTGCGGATCATCGAAGCCGTTGTAAAGGCCAAAAAATGATTCACGGTCGGTGTCGAAGCCCTGAACAGGCTGGTTGACCGAATAATAGGCATAGTGGTTGCGACGTTCCCTGTATTCAGTCTTGTGGTAGATCACCGACCCCTCAACCTCCACCTCACCGGTGGAGAAGTTGCGCTGGAAGTTCTCCATATCAGTGGCCGCATTCCAGAGACACCACTCCACAAAAGAGAAGAGCTGCAGCTTTTTCGTCTCACGGCTGGTGTTGCGCAACGTCACCTTTTGCACCTCCGCCCGGGTCTGCAGGGGAACGAAGAAGAGCAGCTCCGCCTCCAGGTTATTCTTCAGTCCAGTGATCCGGGTATAGCCCATCCCGTGGCGGCACTCGTAGTACTCCAGATCTATCTTGCATGGCTTCCAGCCGGGGCTCCATACGCTCCCTCCCTCCCTGATGTAGAAGTAGCGTCCACCGCTATCCATCGGAATATTGTTGTATCGATAGCGTGTCAGTCGACGGAATTTGGCATCCTTGTAAAAGGAATAGCCTCCGGCCGTGTTCGATATCAGGCTGAAAAAATCCTCATTTCCCAGGTAGTTGATCCAGGGCCAGGGTGTACGTGGATTGGTGATCACATACTCCCGCCGCACATCGTCGAAGAAACCATATTGCATAATCCTGATCTTTTAAAGTTGCGCAAGCGCCTATTTCATTTTTGCTGCTACTCTTTTCTCTTCCAGCAGCTCGTAGTTCTCCTTCACCTTCTTGTCGGAGAGCGGGTAGAAGTACATCCCGATAAATGCCAGCAGACAACAGAACGCCGGAAGCAACGAGATCATGAACTGTTCCCCGCGAATGGTCTCAGCGCTCTGCCGAACCGCATCGGGTACATACTTGAAGTAGGCCAACATCCATCCGCTCAACGCAGTACCGATGGCCCATCCCAGCTTCTGCGACATGGAGGAGGATGAGAAGATCAGACCGCTGGCGCGGCGACCGGTGGCCAGCTCCTGATGGTCAACGATATCGGAGAACATCGACCAGAGCAGGGGCAGTACGTAGCCGGCGAAGATCGAAATGCAGAACTGCAGGATCAGGATCCAGGTGATGTTATTGGGGATATAAAAGAAAGCGGTACTCAGGATGCCCGCCATCAGGATGGCGATCATGTAGGTCCTCCGCTTACCAAAACGGGACGAAAGTGAGGGGGCGAGCACCACACCCAGCAGATTGGCCGCCTGCCCCACCAGGAAGTAGATGGTAGTCATATCCCACCCGGTACCGGGCATGCGATAGCTTACATGCACATAATCGCGGAAGTAGTAGATGGCCACGCTGTCGCGAATAGCGTTGAAGAGCAGGGCAGCCAGTCCCGTGGCCACCAGGATCCACCAGGGAGCATTTTTGAACAGGTTCTTCAGATCCTGCTTCACCGATGCGTTCTCCTCGCTCTCGATCTGTTCCACCCTCTCTTTGGTCCATGAGAAGCAAAGCAGGAACAGTACCACGCAGATCACGCCGATGGCGCCGACACCCATCACCCACCCCACCGGGTTGGTGCTGACCGATGTCTCAGCCACTGTTGTTGCCACTGCAGCAGTATCTCCGCCGAATTTATCCGCGAAGAAGTCGATCAGCGGTTGTAGCAGCATGAAGGTGACAAAGCTTCCGATGAAGGCAAACGACATGCGGTAGGAAGAGAGGGTATTCCTGTCGCGGGGATCAGAGGAGATGACCGCCAGCAGTGAGGCGTAGGGTACGTTGATCAGCGTGTAGACCAGCATCATCATCGAGTAGGTGATGTAGGCGTAGACCAGCTTGCCTGTCTGCCCGAAGTCAGGCGTGTAGAAGGTGATGACACCCATCACCGCAAAGGGGATTGCGAACCAGATCAGGTAGGGACGATATTTACCCCAGCGAGTCCTGGTGCGGTCGCTCATGATACCAACCAACAGATCGGTGAGCGAGTCCCAGAGCCGGGCAACCAGAAACATGGTACCGGCGGCAGCTGCGGTGATACCGAACACGTCGGTATAGAAAAAGAGGGAATACATCCCGAAGATCTTCCAAAACATGGAAGAGGCAGCATCGCCTAAACCATAGCCAATTTTTTCCTTTAAGGTGATCATGTTGTCTGTTTTTCATTTTCCAAGTGAAGCACCGCCCGTCGTCAATCTATGGTTTTCAGGATTGCCAGGTTCCTGTTGACCTGTTTTTTCAGCGTCCTGACCGATGCCCCTGAGGTGAGACCATCTTCCGGGGTGTGCAGGCAGTAATCCACCAGTCGTTCCACGGTGGTGGTAGCCACGTGCAAACGGGTATCGGAGGAGGCGTAATAGATGTAGAGGGTGCCATCTTCATCGGCGATCCAGCCATTGCTGAAGAGCACGTTGGAGACATCTCCCACCCGTTCCTCACCCTCGGGCGCCATAAAATAACCGCCGGGAGCAGCAATCTGCTTCGAGGGATCATCCAGTGAAGTCATATACAAATATAATACATATCGCAGACCCGCGGCACATGCTCTTACGCCATGCGCCAGATGGAGCCACCCCTGCGGTGTCTTGATGGGCGCCGGTCCTTCGCCGTTCTTCACCTCTTTGATAGTGTGATAGTATCGACGGTCGACAATCTTCTCCTCTTTCACCACCGCGTTTGCCATGTCATTGATCAGTGCCCAGCCGATACCCTGACCGTTACCGGCATCGATGAAACCGTCCTGCGGACGGGTGTAAAGTGCGTACTTGCCATTCACGAACTCGGGATGGAGCACCACATTGCGCTGCTGGCTGGAGGATATCAGGTCAGGCAGTCGCTCCCAGGAGAGCAGGTCTTTCGTACGGACGATGCCGGCTGCTGCTTTCGCCCGGGAGAGGTCGCCTGCGGGTGCAGTCTCGTCGTACCGCTCTGCGCAGAAGATACCGTAGATCCATCCATCCTCGTGGGCGGTAAGCCGCATGTCATACATGTTGGTGACGGGATCCTCCGTCTCGGGGATCTCCACCGGATAGTCCCGGAAACGGAAGTTGTCGACCCCATTGGGGCTCTCGGCGATGGCGAAGAAAGACTTGCGGTCGACGCCCTCCACGCGTACCATTAGTAGGTAGCGGCCATTCCACTTGATGGCACCGGCATTCATGGTGGCATTCATGCCGATGCGCTCCATCAGCAACGGGTTTGTCGCCTCGTTGAGGTCGTACCGCCAGTGTAGGGGAGTGTGGGCTGCGGTGAGCACCGGATAGCGGTAGCGTCGGTACCAGCCGTTGCCCCCCTCCAGCGGTTCGTTCTTCCTGGTGAGGAGAGATTCCTGCTCCTTCATCATCTCTTTGATCTGTTGCTTGGATGACTTCATTATTGTGGTCTTTATATTATTGGTAGAGGTTGGGTATATCTTTGCAGAACAATGTTTTGGGATGTTGGTGGAATGTGACAAAATCGTCTGCCGAGAGCTGTCCTGGGTAGGGAGCATAGTAGTGGTCGGGCCGCTCACGGGCGTTGCGCCACACCATTACATAGCTCACCGGGTAGCGCTCCATCACCGGTAAGAGTACCTCTGTCCACCAGTCGGCAATGGGAATCGCTTCCAGTCCGGTTTCGGTGAGTGCGATCGGCTTGTCCCGCTTTGCACCCTCCTGCGTCATAAAAGAGAGAATGGTATCGAGTGAGGAGACATATGCCGCAATTCCCTCCTCGTTGTTGCGATGATAGCCGTCCAATCCAAGTAAATCGACAAAATCGTCACCGGGATAGCGCTCCATATAGATCTCACCGGGTCCCTGCAAGTCTGGTGAATAAGCATAGAGCAGGTTATCGACACCCGCACGGTCGAAGTGGCTGCGTGTCATTTCCCAGAGGGCAGTGTACTCCTCTGTGCTGCATAGCTCCTTCCCCCACCAGAACCAGCTGCCTGTATGCTCGTGCCAAGGCCTGAAGAGAACGGGCACCTTGGTCCCATCCGCCGTGGTGAGCGAGTTTAAGAAAACAGAAGCCTTATCTAACCAGCCAAGGAAAAGATCATGTTTCTCCCCCCGGGGCAGGATGGCGCGCACCACATCGTCGCGGCTCACATCCCAGGTGTCGCCCCCGGTCAGCGGGTTATCGACATGCCAGCTGACGGTGACCATCCCTCCCCGTTCATACTGGTGGATGATCTCCTTGCGGATGATGGCGAAGGAGACATTGTCGATGTTCTTCTCGCTCTCGTGTTCAATCTTACCGATGTCGAAGCCCATCACGGCAGGATAGTCGCCAGTGACGCGCTGCACATCGGAGCGGCCGCTGTCACCCTCCCAGTTAACACCGTAGAGCGGGTCATCCTGGTGGCCAAACATGAAACCGTACGCCGTAATCGCCTTCAGGTTGTGCAACAGTCTCTCGGTCTCCGCAGTACGTTGAGGTCGACTCATCTCCTCCTGGTTCGCGGAAGTTTTTTTCGCTCCGCAGTATGTGTCGGTAAACAACAGGGCCATCAGCCACAAACCTGTTATGATCGTTCTCTTCTTCATAAGCAACTGTTATTTGAAGTAAGGTAATTCATCGCGTGTAAGGACATAGGGTTGTGCCAGGGCATCTTCCCACCAATACCTGAAACAAGCGTTGGGAATATTATGCCCTTGATATAATGGAAACTGAAGTCTCCCTCTTATACACATTACGACTTGCTTTCTAAAGTTGATATGCCAAGTTATTCAAATAATAGTTCACCGTGTTGTTTATACTGTAGCGACATAATTCATTAAATTATTCCACTTTTATCTCTACATTTGAATATGGCAAACCTTTGCTCCTTGCTACGACATTTATTATTCCCTTCTCCGAACCAGATTGAACAATTGCTAAGCATTTACCCAAATAAGCTTTAGTTTGTTCTTCTTTGTAGCAGGCATGGTTTTTGTCATTGCCATTACCTGTAGCATTTAACGTACCTGCTCCTGTTACTTCAAACTTTATAGCATTTTCGGCAAATGGTACGGGAACATCATTCTCGTCTAACAAAAAGGCTTTGATGTATGATAAATCCTGTTGATTGGCCTTAAGTTCATGTCTATCTGCAACCAGCTTAATTTTGGCCGGTTTGCCTGCAGTTTGTAGTTTGAATGTCTTTTTCTCCCCATTGGGCAATGTTCCTATTGCTTCTAACGTTCCTTTTGAGTAAGGTACGTTCCAAATAAGAAAAGCATGTTTATCCAAATCCCAGTATTGAGTACCCAACGACTTGTTGTTTAGCTTTAGTTCAACTTCGGGTAAATTGGTGTAAACATGAACAGCCAAAGTATCGCCCTCCGTAGTGTGGTTCCAGTGCGGCAAAACCTTTGGCCAGTTCCAAAAAGAGCAATTAAACCAGTCTTTTGCTGTTGAATCTGTTTCTACAGCGATATAAACCACTGGCTCGTTGGTCCATATTGCTTTTCTGAAATAGTAAGCTGGTTTTTCAAAACCGCAAATGTCTACCAGTCCACTGGTAGCCCCTTTTGATGGCCACCATGGCCAATACAGATCTTTGCCACATTCTTTAATCACTTCGCC
>DPAC01000054.1 GCA_003517675.1 Porphyromonadaceae bacterium
CCTACTGATTTCTTGAACGCCTTGGAGTCATATTTGGCACCGGTGTTCATCCTGGAACAGACATCCTTCACCTTGCCCAGAGGCACACCACGACCATGGTCACGCACTGTCACCTGCTTGTCGTTGAGGGTAATCTCAATGGTTTTGCCGAACCCCATCATGTACTCATCGACGGAATTGTCGAGCACCTCCTTGAGCAGCACGTAGATGCCGTCGTCGTAGGAACTGCCGTCACCCAGCTTACCGATGTACATGCCGGGACGGCGGCGGATGTGTTCCTGCCACTCCAGCGTTACAATGTTATCTTCCTGATAGTTATCCTGTAGTATCTGTAGCTCTTTTTCCGTTTCGTTCACGATCACTCTCTGCTCCTCTTACAATTTTTTGATGAAAGCTCTCCGCCGTTTGGTCTGCCGAGCTTCCAGGTTATTCCACATCGATTTTATACGGTGGTTCAGGTCCAGCTCCGGATTGCTCTCTGCATAATCAAACCCCAGGCGGTTGGCTGCAGGTATAAATTCATTGAATATAAGCGCGTTCACTCCTTTTCCCTGATACTCCGGGTCAACCGCTACCAACAACAGGTCCAGAACATTGTTATCTTTACCTTTCAGTGCACGATAGAGATGATACCATCCCAAGGGCATGAAGCGACCTTTTGCTTTCTGCAACGCTTTGGCGATGCTGGGTAACCCGATACCCACCCCGATCAGTTTGTTGTCCTCCTGACGAACCACCAACGTGAGGAACTCGAGTCGCAACATGGGGATATACATATCCACGTAATAGTCGATCTGTCGCTCCGTCAGCTCCACGAATCCGTACAGATCCTTGTAGGCACGGTTGATCAGCTTGAAGATCTCCCTGGCATAGGGATAGACATCCTTCTTGCTCTCCAGGTGCTTCACTGCCAGACCAGATCGTTTCTTCACGATCTCGGTGGCACGCAGGAACCGTTCGGGTGTCTCCTTGGGAATGGTGATGAGAAATTCCACCCAGTCCTGATCCTTCACATACCCCAAGCGGTTCA
Source organism: Porphyromonadaceae bacterium (assembly GCA_003517675.1). Classification (GTDB taxonomy): domain Bacteria; phylum Bacteroidota; class Bacteroidia; order Bacteroidales; family Dysgonomonadaceae; genus Proteiniphilum. The sequence goes on from DPAC01000054.1 coordinate 1,031, forward strand.
TGTGATCCACGTAGTAGGGGTAGTTGTAGATGGTGGAGAAGGTACTCATCTGATCGAACCCTTCTACCAGCATCCCCTCATGGTCGAGATCAGTAAAGCCCAGTGGTCCGTGCATCTGCTCCATGTCTCTTGAGCGTGCCCAGCTCTCAGCCGCACCGAAAAGTGCGTCCACCACCTCGTTGTCATCGATGAAATCAACAAATCCAAAGCGGGCGTTCTTCTCTTTCCATATCTCGTTGGCCTTGTAGTTGATGATCACCCCTATCCTGCCCACGATCTCACCGTCGCGGTAAGCCATGAAGTAATTGGCATCGCAATGGTCAAACGCCGGGTTCTTGCTCCTGCTGAGGGTAGCCCGTTCGTCATAAATCAATGGCGGCACAAAATATTCGTTGCCCTCATAGAGATCGATGCCAAACTGAATGAACTTCCTCACGTCATCTTTCGTATTGACTTTATGGATTGTAACTGACATATTGCTCGCTTTCAATAGGTTTTACTGTACTAGCCTGGTTTTGATACTCCTGATGGAGACAGATACAAAGATACAATTTTTTTTATTCACCCCATCAGTAAGGCTCTATTCTTTCACAGCCTGCCGGTACTGCTCCCATCGGGCCATCACCTCCCGTACGTAGTTGATGGTCTCATCGCCGCGGAAGTAACCGTTGCGGCAGACTGGGTCAGTGTAGTACTGCTCCAGGCGCTTGAGCTGTACAAAGCGTTCCACGTTGCCCTCCCAGACATCCTTGTCGGCTTTATACTTTTCTGCCAGTGCACGGGCATCGGAGATATGGCCGATGCCACCGTTATAGGCCGCCAGGGCGAACTTGATCTGCTCCGTGCTCTCCTTCACAGAGGAAAAGAAGGAGATCAGCTGCTTCAGGTATTGTGCACCCGCCCGGATATTGTGCTCCGGGTCATATAGCTGGTCACTGGTGACTCCCAGCGAGGCTGCGGTGGCCGGCATCAACCCCATCAACCCCACCGCACCGGACCATGAGCTCTCTTCGGTGCGAAACGTGGACTCCTGGTAGGCCACAGCGGCCAGCAAACGCCAGTCGAGCCCGAGTCGTTTCCCCTCCTGCTGAAAATAGGAGTCGAAAGGGGAGATCACCCCCGGACCCAATATCTCGCTGTAAGAGAAACGATCCACCTCGTAAAACCCCTTTGTCTCTTCAAAATAACGCTTCATGATCCGCAGAAATAACGGCTCTTCGCTCTTACGCGCAAACCAGCTGTCAAGCGAATCGGCCAGCACGGGCGTGTTGCGGCGCACCACCCAGGAAGAGCGCTGGTCGAAACTGATCTCCAGGTCGGTGTTCAGATTGCGGAAGTAGGTCTGGTTGAGTCGTGCCAAATCATCATCAGCCACCGTATAAGCGATCTCGCCTCGCGACACCATCCGAATCAGGTCCTCCGGCAGGATGGAGTCACTCTCGGTAACTTCTATCCGGATCCCTCCCCCCAGCTCCTCGTTGAGGTGTATCAACCGCTGGTGGTAACGCGAACCACTGGTGACCGTCACTGTTTTGCCGATCAGCCCGGTAACATCATCTACCAGCGTATCACCCTGCATGGCCCGCTGTACCAGCACCTGGTGGTTGATCTGTTGCAGTCCGCAGTAGATGACCGAGTCACGTCTCTCCCGCGTCACCGGGATATGATAAGCAATCACGTCGCCAACCTCATCCTGCAGCATATTCATCAGGGAGGCAGTGCCGGGAGCCACGATGACCTCAGGAATCAATCCATGATGGCGACAGAATTCTTGAATCATGTCATAATGGTACCCCATCGGCTGGTCCCGATAGATGAAATAGGAGGTGGAGGTGTTGAGCGTCAGTATCCGCAGGGTATCGCTCTCCAGGATGCAGGGCAGATCGCAGATCTGATCATCCTTTTTTAAGAAAAGGGTGCATGCAGGGAGCAGGATAAACAGAAGAGGTAAATAACGGGCACTTTTCTTCATACGGTCTGTTCCGATAATGAGTGATGGCTGCAAAGTTAATAAAAATAACCGTCACATCGTTCTATCTATTTTATACTCATTTATTTGAAAGATTCCGGGAAAATATTTAATTTTGCCACAGAGATCAATGCCAACCGAATCAGTGTAACCATCATGAAAAAGCAGTTAACTGCCTTTCTCCCGATCCTCCTGTTCGGTTTGTTCAATGGATTGTCCGCACAGGAAGCTGCCTGGCACACCTATGTAGAGCAACTGGCCGAAGAAGAGGGGATCGATGAGGCTACCGTAGAGAATATCTACACGGAGCTGCTCTATCTTGAGAGCAACCCCATGGATTTGAACGGTGTGACAAGAGAACAGTTGGAACAATTCCCGCTACTCTCACCCACACAGATTACTTCTCTTGTGACTTTCCTTGAAAAAAACCGCCCTCTCTACACGGTATTCGAACTGCGCAATGTGCCCTACTTCGATTTTCAAACGGTGGAGCGAGTCCTCCCTTTCTTCACGGTGGGTGAGCCGAAAAAGGAACGTGCTGTCTCAGCGCGTGAGCTCGCGAAGAATGGCTTGCATGAGCTACAGCTGCGGCTCGACAAGACCCTCACGCCGCGTGCCGGATACACCGCCTATCCCGACTCGGTGCTGGAACGATACCCGAACCGCAAGTACGTTGGTGAGGATTTCTACACCTCGCTGCGCTACTCTTACCGTTACCGTGATAAGCTGCAGGCTGGATTCACCGCTGAGAAGGATGCCGGTGAACCCTTTCTCCGGGATGGCTATTCCAAAGGATATGACCATTACGGTGTACACTTGTTGCTGCACGATATTGGCCCCCTGAAGACCTTGGCATTGGGCGACTACCGTCTCTCTTTCGGTCAGGGGCTGATCCTGAACAACGATTACGGGGTAAGCAAGAGTTGGGGCACTGATCAGATCGCGCGTCGAACGCAACAGCCCAAGCGTCACTTCTCTACCGCCGAGAGTGGTTACTTCCGTGGTGTGGCTGCCCTGCTGACAGTTGGTCATCTCTCACTCACTCCTTTCTACTCCAACAGGAAGATCGATGCCAACCTGTCGGAAGAGGGAGAGATCACCTCTTTTAAGACAGACGGTCTCCACCGTACCCCACTTGAGATTGAGAAGAAAGGAAACAGCCGGGAGCAGGTGACAGGCGTCAACCTCAACTACCGCAGAGGGGGTCTGCAAGTAGGGATCAGCGGCCTCTACCATTCATACAACAGAATGTATCATCCTGTACTGCGGGAGTACAATCGCTACTACCTGCGCGACTCCACCCATCTGAACGGATCAGTGGATTACTCTTACCAGCTGCCAGGGTTCCTCTTTGCAGGTGAGACCGCCATCGCCCGCAACGGTGCAGTGGCAACCCTCAACATGGTGCAGTACCGCTCGGCCGGTAGCAACACCCTCACACTGCTGCACCGATACTATCCCATTTCCTACAATGCCCTCCATGGTCAGGCGTTCTCGGAGGGAAGCGATCTGCGCAACGAGAGGGGTCTCTACCTGGGGGGCAGCATCTCACCTTTGCGGGGAGTGACACTCAATAGCTATATCGACCTGGTACGGCACCCCTGGTTGAGATATGGTGCAAACGCTCCTTCCTCAACGATCGATTGTTATCTCCTCACCAGTTGGCGCATCAGTCGCCACACCACACTCGACCTGCGCTACAAGTACAAGCGAAAGGAGAAGAACATCACCCTGCCGGGGGAAGAAGAAAAACCACTCTTACCCTATGCGACCCATAAGGTGCGCCTTCGCTGGATGCAGTCGCTGCAGGACGACTGGGATCTACGCACCACGGCAGATATGGCGATCTACAAAGAGCAGCCTTTCCCCGCGGAAAAAGGGTTCATGCTCTCCCAGAACATCAGCTATCGCGGAAAGGGACCACTCACAGGCGATGCATTCATTGCTTTCTTCAATGCCGAGAGTTATGATGTCCGCCTCTACTCCTATGAGCGCAATCTGCTCAGCTCTTTCTATATGCCCTCATTCTACGGAAAAGGATTACGGATAGCTCTTTCCGGGAAATATGCCCTATCTCCTGCCGTTACACTCTCGCTCAAGGCAGCCCACACCTGCTACTGGGATCGCGACACCATCGGCAGCGGCACAGAGCAGATCAACGGCAACAGTCGCACCGATCTCTGGTGCTATCTGCGGTGGAAGTTCTGATCTATCTCGATAGTTTTTTGTAATTTTGGGCCAAAATCAACTCACAATGGCTCATCCTCTCCTGCAGGTCGACATGCTGACAAAAAGCTTCGGTGACCTGCTGCTCTTCCGCGACATCTCATTCGGCATCGCCGAGGGAGACAAGATTGGTCTGCTGGCTCCCAACGGCTCGGGCAAGACCACCCTGCTCAACATCATCGCCGGCAAGGAAGGCTTTGACTCCGGACGGGTGGTGTTCCGCAACGGCCTGCGCTACGCCTGCCTGGAACAGTCACCCGCCTACGACCCTGAACTGACCGTGCTGGAGGCCTGCTTCACTGCCGACAATGAAACGGTAAGGCTAATCGCCCGCTATGAGGAGATGCTCACCTCCGGCAGCCAGGAGGGTCTCGATGAGTTGCTGTTGCAGATGGAGCTGCTCAAGGCATGGGACTATGAACAGCGGATCAAGCAGATCCTCTCACAGCTGCGCATCACCAACTTTCACCAGAAGATGGGAGAGCTCTCGGGAGGACAGGTGAAACGGGTGGCACTGGCCAATGTACTCATCAGCGAGCCGGAACTGCTGATACTGGATGAGCCTACCAATCACCTCGATCTGGAGATGACCGAGTGGCTCGAGGAGCACCTGAACCGCAGCCGGATGAGCCTGTTGATGGTGACGCACGATCGCTACTTCCTGGATCGCATCTGCACACAGATCCTGGAGATTGACCAACAAGAGCTCTACAGCTACAGGGGAAATTTCTCTTACTACCTTGAAAAGCGCGATGAGCGTCTTGCAGCAGAGCAGAGCGAGGGGGAGCGTGCCCGCAACCTGTTGCGCAAGGAGCTGGCGTGGATGCGTCGCCAGCCGCAGGCAAGGGCCACCAAGGCCAAGTCGCGCATCGATGCTTTCTATTCGCTCGAAGCGAAAGCGCAGCAGCGGCGCAATGAGGAGGGGATCCGCCTGGCAACGAAAGGTAGCTACATCGGTAAGAAGATCTTCGAGGCGAAGCATGTAAGCAAACGGTTTGGGGATGTGCGGATCACGGATGATTTCAATTACGTCTTTTCCCGTTATGAAAAGATGGGTATCGTGGGTAACAACGGCACCGGCAAGTCCACCTTCGTGAAGATGCTGCTCAATGAGGTGCAGCCCGACAGCGGTTGCTTCGAGATTGGCGAGACGGTGCACTTCGGCTACTACAGCCAGGAGGGCCTGCAGTTCGATGAGCAGATGAAGGTACTGGACGTGGTGCAGGCCATTGCGGAGGTGATCGACCTGGGCAACGGTCAGCGGCTTACTGCCTCCCAGTTTTTGCAGCACTTCCTCTTTACGCCCGAGAAACAACACAACTACGTCTACAAGCTGAGCGGAGGCGAACGACGACGCCTCTACCTCTGCACGGTGCTGATCACCAACCCCAACTTCCTGGTGCTGGACGAACCCACCAACGACCTGGATATCCTCACCCTCAACATCCTGGAGGAGTACCTTCAGGCCTTCAGCGGTTGCCTGATCGTGGTGTCGCACGACCGCTTCTTCATGGACAAGGTGACGGACCACCTGCTTGTGTTCCACGGCAATGCCCGCATTCAGGACTTCCCCGGCAACTATACGCAATACCGCGAGTGGAAACAGCAGGAGGAGAAGAAAGAGGCGGCGGAGGTAAAGAGCATTCGAACGGAGGTGGAACCGCGCCGCATCCGGACGGAAGAAAAGGCAAAGCTCACCTTCAAGGAGAAGAGGGAGTTCGAGGGACTGGAACAGGAGATCGAACAGCTGGAAGCGGAGAAGGAGCAGATCTCCGGGTTGCTCTCCTCCGGCACCCTCACAAGTGAGGAGCTTACGGAGCGTTCTACCCGTTTGTCGCAGGTCATGGAGCTGATCGACGCGAAAACCATGCGCTGGCTGGAACTGAGTGAGAAAACAATTTAGAAAGATTTTAAATATCTATCACTGAAACCCTTGTTCTTCACTTCGAGTGGGGAAATGATTATTTTTGCATATCCCAATCGAAACCAAAATCATAAAACTATCCATTATGACAAGCATCAAAGGCACACAAACCGAACTGAACCTGCTCAAATCTTTCGCAGGTGAATCACAGGCAAGAATGCGCTACACCTTTTTCGCAAAAGAGGCGAAAAAAGAGGGATATGAGCAGATCGCCGCTATTTTTGAGGAAACGGCCAACCAGGAGATGACACACGCCAAGCGGATGTTCAGATACCTGGAGGGAGGCATGGTTGAGATCACAGCCACCTATCCTGCCGGCAAGATCGGCACCACCGCCGAGAACCTGAAAGCAGCTGCTGAGGGAGAGAATGAAGAGTGGACAGACCTCTATCCCCATTTCGCAGAGGTGGCCGAAGAAGAGGGATTCAAGGAGATCGCCTCCATGTACCGCATGATCGCCAAGGCCGAGGCAGAGCATGAGGAGCGTTATCTGAAGCTGCTGGCACGCGTGGAGAACGGCACTGTTTTCGCCCGTGAGGAGGCCATCGAATGGCAGTGCCGCCACTGCGGTTATGTCTTCACTGGCAAGAAACCGCCGAAGAACTGCCCCACCTGTCTGCATCCGCAGGCTTACTTCGAGCCGAAAAACAACGCATTGTAACCCGGTATTTGCAGTGCCGCAATAAGGCGCATCCCTTTGGGGGGTGCGCTTTTTACATCTCTGATCATTTGATCCCCCCTCGCAGTGCATCATTGCTTTCGTGACCAATCCCATTTAATGATTCTGTCTGTCACAGCAAGGGACAATCGGCAAAAACAGTGGAATATAACGAACTGTTTGCAGCATGTGTAAACATTCTCCCATTTTTCTTACCTTTGTGCGTTCAATCAGCAACTTCAATTATGCAAATCGAACAGATATTACTGGATGCCGTTTCCGGCGCCATCAAAGAGCTATATGGGGTTGATGCCGGAGCATCACAGATCACGCTGCAGAAGACCAAGAAAGAGTTCAGGGGGCACTACACACTGGTTACTTTCCCACTGCTGAAGATATCACACAAGAGCCCCGAGCAGACGGCAGGGGAGATCGGTGCCTGGCTGGCTGAGAAGTCGCCCGTGATCGCCGAATACAATGTGATCAAGGGATTCCTGAACCTCATCATCTCATCCCGTGTGTGGGTGGAACTTTTGCAGACCATCGATGCGGCGCCGGACTACGGCTTCACGCCGGTTGCAGAGGATGCACCACTTTATATGGTGGAGTACTCTTCCCCCAACACCAACAAGCCGCTGCACCTGGGACATGTGCGCAACAACCTGCTGGGGCATGCGCTGAGCGAGGTGCTGCGCGCCAACGGCAAAAAGGTGGTGAAAACCAATATCGTGAATGACCGCGGCATCCACATCTGCAAGTCGATGCTGGCCTGGCAAAAGTGGGGCAATGGCGAAACGCCTGAATCGACCGGTAAAAAGGGGGATCATCTGGTGGGCGACTACTATGTGCTGTTCGAGAAAAAATACAAGGAGGAGCTGGCAGCTTTACAGGCACAGGGATGTACCAAAGAGGAGGCTGAGGCCCAATCGCAGCTGATGGAGGAGGCGCGCGAGCTGTTGCGCAAGTGGGAGGCACACGATGCCGCCACGGTGAATCTCTGGAAGATGATGAACGACTGGGTTTATGCCGGTTTCGACGAGACTTACCGGCAGATGGGTGTCTCGTTCGACAAAATCTACTACGAATCGCAGACCTATCTTGCCGGTAAAGAGGAGGTACTGCGCGGATTAAAGGAAGGACTTTTTTATCAGAAAGAGGATGGTTCTGTCTGGGCAGATCTCACTCCCTGCGGATTGGATCACAAGCTGCTGCTCCGCGCCGACGGCACCTCGGTCTACATGACACAGGATATCGGCACCGCCAGGCTGCGTTTCGACGATTACCCCATCGACACGATGATCTATGTGGTGGGTAATGAGCAGAACTATCACTTCCAGGTGCTCTCCATCCTGCTCGATTTGCTCGGATTTGAATTCGGGAAGGGATTGGTCCATTTCTCCTACGGGATGGTGGAGCTGCCCGAAGGCAAAATGAAGTCGCGTGAAGGGACGGTGGTGGATGCCGACGACCTGATGGCCGAGATGATCGCTACCGCTCGTGAGACCTCACAGGAGCTGGGCAAGCTGGAGGGAATAACCGAAGAGGAAGCTGAAGCAATCTCCCGCATGGTGGGACTGGGTGCACTCAAATATTTCATTCTGAAGGTGGATCCAAAGAAAAACATGACCTTCAACCCGAAGGAATCAATCGACTTCAACGGCAACACCGGCCCGTTCATCCAGTACACCCATGCCCGTATTCAATCGATCCTGCGCAAGGCAGATGAGCAGGGCATCGCCATCCCGAAAAAGCTGGAGGGTGGGGTCTCCCTGTCAGAAAAAGAAGAGGGACTGGTACAGCTGCTCAGCGAGTTTGCTGCGGTGGTGCAGCAGGCAGGATCGGAATACAACGTGTCATTGATCGCCAATTACGTGTATGAACTGGCGAAGGAGTACAACCAGTTTTACCACGACTACCCCATCCTGAAAGAAGAGAACAGCGCCCTGCGCGATTTCCGTCTGGTGCTCTCGAAGAATGTAGCGTCAACGATTAAGAAGGGGATGTCGCTCTTCGGCATCGATGTGCCGGATCGAATGTAATCCTTTTCCCGCTCAACCGGATACTCCCCGGCTTGCAGTATTTTTACGGTGGCTTC
>DPAC01000089.1:0-14109 GCA_003517675.1 Porphyromonadaceae bacterium
TGGCGGCGGCACGACGCTTACGCTCACGCTTTTATCTGTCGCCCTGCCATTTGGACTTGATCCCAACATATTTGGTATCTCCGCATCAGCCCTTATCTTTATCTTACTCTCCTACCTGTTCCCGGGAAGAAAGAATGTGCTGGATTGATTCTATTCATCGACCCGGCAGCCATCCAGCCGGTTCGTGGTACACATCACCTCCGGGAGAATGAATCGGCGCTGACGCAGGATGAGGCGACGGCAGGGCGTGAAGCTGTACAGTTAATTTTGTGATGGAAGCTGTTTCGTCGCCGGAAAATTCTTTGTATATTTGTCTCGTCGAACTGCAGAAGTGTAGCATTATGAGCAGGTTAAGCATCAAGCAATGGGCGGAGGAAGACCGTCCGCGGGAGAAACTGTTGCTGAAAGGTGTCTCAACCCTTTCCGACTCTGAGTTGATTGCCATCCTTATCGGGTCAGGTAACGACAGTGAGAGTGCTGTGGAGCTGAGCAAGCGTATCCTGCTGAAGGCTGAGAACGACCTCAACAGGCTGGGGAGGATGAGCGTGACCGATCTGGTTCAAAACTTCAGGGGTATCGGTGAGGCGAAGGCGGTCACGGTGATCGCTGCGCTGGAGCTGGGCAGACGACGAAAAGCAGGCGAGACGAACGACCGGAAGAAGATCACCTCCTCGCGTGATGCCTACGACCATTTTTTTCCGCTCCTCTCCGATCTCAATCATGAGGAGACCTGGGCGCTGCTCACCGATCGCTCCAATAAGGTGCTGACAACCATACAGGTGAGTCGCGGCGGCATCTCGGGGACAGTGGTGGATATCAGGCTGATCCTCAGGGAGGCGCTTAACCACTACGCGTCGGGCATCATCCTGGGACACAATCATCCGTCGGGCAACTGCACCGCCAGTCCCCAGGATACGCAGATTACGAAGAAGCTGAAAGAAGCCGCCCAATGGATGGATGTTACGCTGCTCGACCATATCATTGTGTGCGGAGAAAGCTATTTCAGTTACGCCGATGAAGGAATCATCTGACGAAAATAAACAATATGCCGGATAATCGGTTTAATAAAAAAACAGGCAGATTATGAACGAAGAAATACAGGCAATACAAGATAAAATAGTGACGATGCTCCGTACGGTGTACGACCCGGAGATACCCGTAAACATTTACGATCTGGGAATGATTTACGATGTGGATATTGATGACCAAAACAATGTGACCATCGAGATGACTTTCACCTCACCCAGTTGCCCTGCAGCCGATTTCATCCTGATGGATGTGCAGATGAAAGTGGAGTCTATTCCGGAGGTGAACAGCGTGGATATCAACCTCACCTTCGACCCTCCCTGGGATCGATACATGATGAGTGAAGAGGCCATGCTGGAACTGGGAATGATGTGATCTGCATGAGAGACTACGCTGAATACAAGAACTGTGGATAAAAAAGTCTATTTCTTTGCCGATGCTCACCTTGGCTCCAAATCGCATGCCGATTCCCTCCAAACGGAACGTAAAATATGCCGGTGGCTCGATGCAGTGAAGAAAGATGCCGCGGCTATTTATCTGTTGGGAGACATCTTCGATTATTGGTACGAATATAAATATGTGGTTCCGAAAGGTTTCACACGCGTTCTGGGTAAGCTGGCCGAAGTGACTGATGCAGGGGTGGAGGTACATTTTTTTATCGGAAACCACGATATCTGGCTCACTGACTACCTCTCACGGGAGTGCGGAATGATCCTTCATTTTGAGCCGCTGATCACCGTGATCTACGGGAAGAAATTCTTCCTGGCGCATGGTGACGGGCTGGGCGATGACTCCCGCTCGTTTCATTTGTTACGGAAAGTGTTTCACAGCAGGATCCTGCGAAAATGCTTCTCGGCCATTCATCCCCGGTGGACGATACCACTGGCGCAGGGCTGGTCCAACAGCAGCCGAGAAAATGGTGGTCTGCAACCTTATCTGGGGGAAGATCGCGAATACCTGATCCGTTTTGCGAAGGAAAAGCTGACTGCAGTACCCGATATCAATTATTTCGTCTTCGGCCATCGCCACATCCTGCTCAATCTGCCCATAGCGGAACAGAGCCGCGTAATCATGCTGGGCGACTGGATCACCTATTTCTCCTATGCGGTGTTCGATGGGGAGAGTGTGGAATTGAAAACGTTCTGAAAATACGGTCAACTCACTGTTGCTTTAATGTCTGTAGATAATTTTCGGGATTCATTACCGGGATCAAAGCGGTTTTATAATCTTTTTCGTTTCGGGTGACAATCAGGTCGCAATTGTCTTCAACAGCACTAAAATATTGTAATGCATCTTCAAAATCATCAAATGGAGCATTGAGTGCTTTTTCGAACACTTTGTTATTCATGGAAGATATTTCGCACAAAACCTTAAATTTTCGGCATTTTTCCAAAGCTGCTTTTTTGTTTTCGTATTTTGCTAAAACGTAATAGGCGGTTGCCATTGAAACCGCAGAGACGTAAATTTTAATTTTCTTTTTGTCGGCTAACGTTATAATCTTTGCGGCAGGGTCGTAAAAACCTTTTCGCTCTCCCAGGAAATCGATGATTATATTCGTGTCCAATAATATTTTTTGCATGTTACTGGTATTTCTTCTCTATATATTCGGTATAATCTGTTTTGTAATCAATATCCGCCGGAATACTTTTTCCCGTGGAGATACTTCTTACAAACGGCGAAATTTCGAAATCGCCAATCTCTTGGGAAGTAATTGAATCAAGATAATTTTCAATCAATCTCGATAGACTTACTTTCTTGCTTGAAGCATATTTCTTGGCTTTATTTATTACGCGTGTATCTAATTTTAAAGTTAGTTTTGAATCCATATTAAAATAATTTATACGTGCAAAAATAAGAAAATAATACGGATATAAAAAGTATACGAAGATTTTTTTTTAAATTTAGGGTGATGGCCGACGTATGGTTTTGCGGGGTTTCCTGTTTGGCAGCTGATGCTGTTTGCAACTTTTGCCTACTTTCTGAGCTGTTGAAAAAAATCCCATATGACGATGCCTGCCGCAACCGACACATTGAGTGAATGTTTGGTGCCATATTGCGGAATCTCTATGCATCCGTCGGAAGCATCAATCACGGATTGTTGTACGCCATGCACTTCGTGGCCGAGGATGACGGCATATTTTTTCTCGCTATCCAGTTCTATTTTCCCCAATGAGACGCTGTTCTCCGCCTGCTCGATCGAAAAAACGGTGTAACCGGATGTTTTCAATGCCTTCACCCCTTCCAGGGTATCTTCAAAATATTGCCATCTCACCGCATCCTCCGCACCCAGGGCGGTCTTGTGTATCTCTGCGTTGGGAGGGGTGGCGGTGATGCCACAAAGCAGGATCTCCTCTACCCGGAACGCGTCACAGGTGCGGAATATCGAGCCGATGTTGTGCCGGCTGCGTACATTGTCGAGTACCACTACCAGCGGAATCTTTCTCGCTTCCCGGAACTCATCCACACTGATGCGGTTGAGTTCTTCCAGTTTCAGTTTTCTTCTTTTCATTGATTTGTTATCAGCTCTCAGCGGTCAGTTTTCCGCTCATCAAAAACCTGAACAGATCATCCTCAGTCTATTTTATCACCGCCCGCACCACAAACCAGATATGATGCAGGAAGGTGGAAGTTTGTCCGTAATATTTCGCCATGATGCGATAGCGTTCTTTCAGTGACGCTTTTCGGTTGGTGGTGGTCATCCCCTCATGCAGGTAGTTGATCAGCGTGAGGCGGGTATTGTGAATCGATGATGCTTTCTTCATCATGCGGATGCACCAGTCGAAGTCGGAGGAGAAACGGAAAGAAAGATCGTAAGGTTCAAACAGTTCCCGTTTCACGATAAATGCCTGATGACATACCACCATCCCCTGTTTGAAGCTTTTCCAGGTGAGTTTCTCAGGCGTCCTCAACCTGCGCATATGTAGGAAGGTGCCCTTTTCATCCACGATGGCCGTCTCGCCGTAAATAATATCGGGAGAATTTCCTGTTTCCACGGTACGCATCATCTTTTCCACCGTATCGGGCGCGAAAAAGGTATCGCCCGCATTCAAAAAGCAGAGATAGTCGCCCGTTGCCATGGCAGCCCCTTTGTTCATGGCGTCGTACAATCCCCTGTCCGGTTCGCTTTTCCAGGCCATTTTATCGTTTTCATATTGCCGGATCAGGCGTACCGTTCCGTCTTTCGATTCTCCATCCACAATCACGTGCTCGATGTGCGGGTAGGATTGTTCCCTGACACTTTTCAAGGTCCGCTCCAACGTATGTTCGGCGTTGTAGGTAACCGTGATGACGGATAATGATTTCATTTGCGGGCGTATATGGCGATGAAGGGCGAGAGCAGCTTCCCTTTTACCGGAAATAGTTTCACGGCATAGCTCAGCATTTTCACCCACTTTCGTTTGCTTTTATTTTCGGGCTTCGGTTCAAGCCATACCATGGGTTTACCGATGTATTCCACCAAAACGTCCCGAAGGTTGAATGTCTGCATGATCTCTTTCAGGTAGGGTATTTCCATCGATTGCAGATTGTGTGCTTTCAGGTTCTCCCTATCGAACCGCTGCTGGAGTTTTCCGTTCAATCCCAGGAAATTGGGGATAAGAATCAGCAGTTGTCCTTTTTCCGAGAGGAGATCGACATGTCTTTTGATCACATCACCTGTGTCTTCAAAATGTTCAATAAATCCGGAGGAAAAGACAACATCATATCTTCTCTCCGGCGTGAAAGAGAAAAAATCGGTGTGAATGCACTGGATACTGTTCTCCGGCAAGCCGTTGATTTTCTCGAAATTGTGGACAATTTCCGTGTTCATGTAAAAATCGAGCACAGTCACATCAGTGATGCCGTGTTTGTAAAACCAGGCTGCGAACACCCCGGGAAACCCGCCAATCTCGATGAAGTTCTTCCCCGTAGCCAGCATCGGCAGAAACTTTTCGAATACCACTTTATCAGGAACCTTGTCGTACCTGTAATTACTCCAATAATTGTCCCAGTATTCCTTATTGGTTATATTGTTATTTTCTTTCATATCCGTAGATATGCCTGTATTGTTGTGCGACTTTCTCCTGTGCGTACTCCTCCACCACTTTCCTGCGGGCATTGGCGGAAAGCATTTCGGAATCGGTTTCAAATAATGTCCATCGCAGTCCGTCTGCCAAATCCCGTGCATTTTGATACTCAGCCACATACCCATTCTTGCGGTGATCAATCATCTCCGGGATTCCACCGGTGCGAAAACCCACGCAAGGCATTCCGCAGGCCATCGCCTCCATGATGGTGTTGGGCAGGTTATCCTGCAGTGAGGGTGTCACAAACAGGTCGGCGGCATTGTAGACCCCGGGCATATCCTGTGGAGCTACATATCCCAGACTCCTCGCGGGCAGCGAGAGGCGTTTTCCCAGTTCCTCCCCGTCGTTGCCGGCAATCAAAAAGAGAATATCGTCGTGTTGCTGCGCCATGATGCGGCTCGCTTCCACCAGATAATCCATTCCCTTGCGTGGATCAGAGGCTTTTGCGGCGGCAAAAAGCACGATTTTTTTATTCTCCGGCAGGTTCAGCCGCTGGCGTGCCTCCCTTTTATCCATGGGCGTATAGACTGCGGTGTCAATGGGATTGGGAATGGAGACCACCTGATGACCTGCCGTGAGCGGACTTTTTGCTGCCAGCTCCCTCAGCCAGTTGCTGCAGGCTACGAAAGTGATCCTGCCCCCGGCATATGTGGCTTGCTTGGCAAGAAACCGCTGGTAAGAGAGATCCTGTTGTGAGGGTACCGCCAGATAGGGACAGCACCCACAACCGCTCTCGTAGCGGTCGCAACCAGCCGCATGGTGACAGATACCGGTAAAAGGCCACATATCGTGCATGGTCCAGACAACTTTCTTGCCAGAGGCTATGATGCGGCCAATTTCATCCAGGGAGAGCATCCCCTGGTTGATCCAGTGGAGGTGAATGATCTCCGCCTCTCTGAAAAGAGGCTGATTTGTTACGGAGAGACCTTTGTCCGCGACCGATACATCAAACAGGTTGTTACGCGAAAAACCGTTGTGCGCAAAGATGCGGGCTCTCTCAGCAAGAAAGTTCCATCGGTTTGCCAATTTGCTGCCCACCTCAACCACATTGTTGCTGTCAGACAACTTCTCCAGCACCATCATCTTCGCCTGCTGGCCATTGGCGTTGAGGGCATTCATCAGCCTGAAAGCGGCAATGGCTGCCCCTCCTCTTAAGTCGGATCTGTTGATGAGCAGGATCTTCATCGGTCTCAGCCTTTTAATATCTGTTTGATTCTTCTCATTGCCTTCGCCTGGAATGAATTGGTTCGACCGTAATATTTTTCAAAAGCCTTTCTTGCAGCCTGGTCTTCCCTGATTTCGGACAGTTCGATACTCAGCGCTTCCCGATGGAGCGAAGTGGTGTAAATCTCATCTCGTCCACTGTGTCGTCCACTGCCGTCGAAGCCGATGTTCTGTACCAGCGACTTGCCGGCATTCAGCGAGAGCCGGTCGTTCAGAAAGAGGGAAGCATTCCATCTGATGGCCCAGGAGTCATTTTCTTTCTTGACCTGCCTGCTGAGCATCCGTGTAAAGGGATAGTTGCCGTTGAAATCGAATTCCCTGTTTCGTTTCTGTCTCATGATCTCTGAAAGGAGCTTCTCCCCGTCGCGATTGAAGAGATCCCATGCCCTTTTCCAGGTGCCCCATCCCCAGCTGCCGGTCCATTTGATCAGAAAGGCATCGGGCAGTTCCTGCAGTGGAAAGCAGAAGCCGTGTACATGGGCTATCTTCTCCTCCTGCTGGTATCTCTCCAATGCTTCATTCATGAAAGGAAGAAAAAAGGGGGAGGTGATCAGGTCATCTTCCAGCACGATCACTTTCCCATGTTCATTTATGATCTGCGTTACCCCTTCGATGATATTTCTCGAAAGGCCTGTGTTGCCTGCCCGCTCCTCAATATGAACCTCGGCGAAGCCTTCAACAGCACGAATCAGCTCGCGCACTTTCATCACCTCTCCTTTATCAGCCTCCCCCCTGTAGCCATCGGAGAAGATATACAACACGCTCCTGTTGCTGAGGTGGTTGTTCCTCAGTGCTTCCAGGCTTTTTCTGGTGTGATCGGGACGGTTGTAGGTGAAAAGAACGATGGGGGCCAGTGACATAGTTTTTATAATTCGGTTTTGTCGGAGAGTACATTTCGTTCAAATACCCTGAGCGACAACTGAAGGCCCACTTCGATGCCTCTTCGGCTGAGATGCTCTTTCATGGTGCTGTATGCCAGTTGCGGGTTGTTGTTGTCACCACTGAGGTGACAGAGCCAGATGTTGCGCAGGCCATCATGAAAGTTGTTCGCCAGGAATTCGGCGGCCTGTCGGTTGCTCAGGTGTCCCATGCCAGATGATATCCTCTTTTTTAGGGATATCGGATAACGTCCGTTCTGTAGCATCTCCTCGTCGTAGTTGCTCTCAATCACCAGGTGGTTGGCCTGTAGCATATGGTGTGCCACCTCCTCGGTGATCATTCCCACGTCGGTGGCGATGGCCAGCTTCTGTCCGCCAAACTCAATGAGATAGCCTGCGTTGTCGTTGCTGTCGTGAGGCACGTTGAAAGCGGTGATGCGGAGATCCTCAATCTGAAACGGTGCCCCCTTTTCAATATATTTTGCGGAGCCATTCAACCGGTTATTGATCATGGGACAGGCGTCAATGCCGCGGTGTACCGCCCGGGTGGCAAATACGGGGATGTGCATCTTCTCTCCCAGGTAACCGGCTGACTTGATATGGTCATAGTGATCGTGTGTGATCAGGATCGCCATGATGGAGGAGAGCTCCACGCCATGCTGTGCCAGTCGTTTTCTGATGACGCGGGGACCCAGTCCCGCATCGATCAGGATGCCGTAGCGGCTGTTACCCAGATAGTAACAGTTGCCGCAGCTGCCACTGCTGAGACTGAAGAAAGTGAATCGCTCCGATGGAAATAGTTCGTATTGCATAGCTGGATGCAAAGATAGCTATTTTTTGAGGAAATTGTCACGGGCTGTTCCGATCGATAAAATTCTCAAAGTAACGCGTGATATGTTCATGTAGGTGCACCCTGTCGGGGCCGATCATGTTGTGACCGTGTCCCGGATAAAGGAATAGATCGGGATGGGTACCGGCCTTTATGCTTGCTTTCAGGAACTGAAGCGTGTTTTGCAACACCACCGTGGGGTCTTCGTCGCCGTGAATAATCAACAGGTGTGCTTTCAGTTCACCCGCCCTATTGAGCAGGCTGCTCTTCTCATACCCTTCGGGATTTTCCTGGGGGCTATCCATGTAGCGTTCGCCATACATCACCTCATAATATTTCCAGTCTATGACGGGACCACCGGCTACACCCACCCTGAAAAGATCAGGATAACGCAGCAGCATGTTGATGGCCATAAATCCTCCGTAGCTCCATCCGTGGATCCCCATCCTCTCGCTGTCTATGTAGGGCAATGAGCGTAGGTACTCCACTCCTTTCATCTGGTCTTCCGCCTCAATTGTACCCAGGCGTCTGTGTGTTGCCTGTTCAAAAGCCAGTCCCCGGAAGGCGGTGCCACGGTTATCCATCACAAAGAGGATGTATCCTTTCTGCGCCATATGTGTCTCCCAGCCTCCAGAGCCATAGCGCCAGCGGTTGTTCACCAACTGTGAGTGGGGGCCGCCATAAACGTAGATCACCACGGGGTATTTTTTTGCCGGGTCGAAGTCAGCCGGTTTCACCATCCTGTACCAGAGGTCGGTCACTCCGTCGGCCGCCTTGAGGGTGCCCACATCGACGGTGGGCATGCGATATCCAGCGAAAGGGTTGTCTGCTTTGTTCAGCAGGGTGATCTTGCCGGTACGGCAGTCCATCAGATCTATCCGTCCCGGATTGTCGTGTGCCGTGTGATGGTCTATCAGATAACGTCCCGAGTAGCTGAGCTGAGCAGTATGGATGCCCGGGAGCGTGGTATGCTGCGTGATCTTCCCGCTTTTGATGTTGACACTACAGATATGGCGATCGATGGGAGAGGGGAGGGTGGAGAGGAAATAGATGTTCTCCCCTTTTTCGTCGAACCCTGTTATCTCTGTCACCTCCCAGCTACCGTCGGTAAGTTGCTTCAAGAGGTTGCCGTGGGTGTCGTACAGGTAGAGGTGGTTGAATCCATTGCGTTCGCTCTGCCAGATAAATCGGTCTTGGCTACCTCTCACAAAGAGCACGGGATTTTCAGGCTCCACATATTTGGGATGGGTCTCACTGAAGAGCATGCGCTCTTCGTCACCTGTTGCGCTGTTGTACCGTTTCAATTGCATGGTCTCCTGGCCGCGGTTGAGGTGTGCCACATAGAGATCCTCCCCGTCGGGGCTCCAGGCAATGTTGGTGAGGTATTGGTCTGCCGGTTCCCCCGTTTTGAGCCAGGTGGTCTTCCCGTCGCGGGTATCATGGATGCCGATGGTCACCTGATGGCTAGTCATGCCAGCCATTGGGTACTTCTCCGGCTTCACCACCGCTATCCTGGCCGAAGCATCCACCAGTGGGTAGTCGCTCACCATCCGTTCATCCATTCGGTAGAAAGCCATCTTGTTGCCGTCGGGTGACCAGAAGATTCCCTTGTTGATACCAAATTCATTGCGATGCACCGGCTGCCCGCAGACAATTGCCCTGTCAGACTCATTTGTCAAGGCATGCTCTTTTCCTATGCTGTCAAGGAGATAGAGGTTGTTTGCCTTGGTGTAGGCCAGGTATTGGCCGGATGGTGAGAGGGAATGGTTTTCGCTCTTCTCCGGGTAGTTGAAGAATGTGAGAACCGTTTTATTCTTCAGGTCATAGGTTCCGATGCCACTATCGGTTGTGAGAATCACCGTTTCCTCCTCATTCGTAAAAGTGAGGTGGTTCACCCTTTGCTCTTTCACGGCGGGAGAGCCACTGATCCCGGCAAAGGTAAGCTGAAGTTTTTTCCTGCTTTTCCCTTCGGTGTTGATCAGCTCCCATACCGAGTCGTTCTCAATGACCATCAGTCTGTTGCCCTGCCATTGATAGGTGGCCGCTGTGAGTGGCACATATTGATCATGCTCCTTTCCTCCCGGAATCAGTTCCTCCAGTGTGAAGATCCTGTTTTCCTGTGCGCTTGTCTGAGCGGCGAAAGGAAACAACATGATGAAAAGAGATATAAGTGATTGTCTGTAGTGTGTCATATTTCGGTTCAATATTTTTTTTGATGACTTCGTGAGCGGTTTCATCAGGCGAATGTCTGGGCAGACAAACGTTGCACCACCTGGTGGTACTCCTCCATCATCAGTCGCATCACCTCACCTGCGGGCAGGATCTCCCGGATGTGAGAGGCTATCTGTCCGATCTCCAGCTCTCCCTCACGAAGATCACCTTCGAAGATACCCTTTTTGGCACGTCCTTGTCCCAGTAGCACCCGTAGCTCCTCTGCCGTGGCCCCCCGCTCTTCTAATTCCTGCACCCGATAGAAGAAATCATTCTTGATCAATCGGGTGGGACTCACTTTCTTCAGCGAGAGGATGGTGTCTCCCTCTTTCAGCTCAATGCAACGCTGCTTGAAGGCTTCGCTGGCAGAGCTTTCGACAGTGAGTGCGAAACGTGTCCCTACCTGTACACCATCGGCTCCGAGAGCGAAGACTGCTGCCATTGCCGCACCGGTGGCGATGCCACCAGCGGCCATCAGTGGAAGCTCTGTAGCTGCCCGCACCTGCGGTATCAGGGTGAGGGTGGTGCTCTCTTCGCGTCCGTTATGGCCACCCGCCTCAAAACCTTCCGCCACTATGGCGTCGACGCCCGCCTCTTCGGCTTTGCGTGCAAAGCGTGAACTGGAGACCACATGTGCCACAGTGATCCCTTGGTTCTTAAGCTGCGCGGTCCATGTGCTGGGGTTCCCTGCAGAAGTGAAGATCACCGATACCTGTTCATCCATGACGATTTGCATGATTTCATCAATCTGTGGGTACATCAGCGGAATGTTGACCCCGAAAGGCTTATCGGTGGCCTGTCTGCATCGGTTGATATGCTCACGCAGGGTGTCGGGGTGCATGGAGCCAGCACCGATCAATCCCAATCCACCGCCATTGCTGACCGCTGCGGCGAGCCTCCAGCCGCTGCACCATACCATGCCTCCCTGGATCACCGGGTAGCGGATGCCGAAAAGGCTACATATGCTGTTTTGAATCATCCTGTTGACTTTTTGAATTGCAAAGATAACGGTTTCAAGCTGAAAGGTGCTTCATTTTCTCTTTTCTTCCTTGCTCTTTCCATTTTTTGGAGATGCGACATGCATTTTTATTTTTTTTTAGTAGCTTTGTGCGTTGTTGCCCGAATACAGCTGCCCGGACAACGTGACTTTCTTTAGCTAAAAGATTTACTGAGGTTATGAATGTTCTTCTTCTTGGTTCCGGAGGCCGTGAACACGCTATAGCGTGGAAAATGCGCAAAAGTAGTTACCTGAACAATCTCTACATTGCTCCCGGCAATGCAGGGACTGCCCAGCTGGGTACCAATGTACCCATTGCGGTAACCGACTTTGAGGCGATGAAGCGTTTTGCCCTTGAACATGACATTGATATGGTTGTGGTAGGGCCAGAAGATCCACTGGTGAAAGGGGTCTATGATTTCTTCCGTGACGATGAAGATATTTGTCATATCGATGTGATTGGTCCCTCAAAAAAGGGAGCACAGTTAGAGGGTAGCAAGGATTTTGCGAAAAACTTCATGATCCGCCATCATATTCCCACGGCACGCTACCAGACGGTGACTCTCGAAAATATCCATGAGGGGAATGCCTTCCTGGAATCACTCCCCTCACCTTATGTGCTGAAAGCTGATGGTTTGGCTGCCGGCAAGGGTGTCCTGATTCTTGATGATGTGAACGAAGCGAAGCAGATGCTTTGGGAGATGCTCAATGGAAAGTTCGGAAATGCCAGCAACAAGGTGGTGATTGAGGAGTTTCTCTCCGGCATCGAGTGTTCTGTCTTTGTACTGACAGACGGCAGTGCATACAAGATCCTGCCAGTTGCCAAAGATTACAAGCGGGTTGGAGAGGGAGACACCGGGCTAAACACGGGAGGCATGGGAGCTGTCTCACCAGTTCCTTTTGCCGATGAGCAGTTTATGGAGAAAGTGCGAGACCGTGTTGTTGAGCCCACCATTGAGGGGTTGCGCAGTGAAGATATAGAATATAAGGGGTTTATCTTCCTTGGCCTGATCAACGTGGATAACGAGCCGAAAGTGATCGAGTACAATGTGCGGATGGGTGATCCGGAGACGGAAGTGGTGGTGCCACTCATCAAGTCGGACTTGCTCGATCTTTTTATCGGTGTGACCACTGAGACCCTCGACAGGAAAAAGCTGGAGATCGACGATCGTACGGCAGTCACGGTGATGATGGTTTCAGGCGGTTATCCGGGTGCTTATGAAAAAGGGAAAGAGATTTTTGGACTGGATGAGGTAACCGGCAGCATTCTCTTCCATGCAGGCACCAAAAAGGAAAACAACCGGATTGTCACTGATGGTGGTCGCGTGTTGGCTGTCACCTCCTACGGGCACTCAATGGATGAAGCACTGGAGCGTTCTTACTGCTCAATTTCCCGGATCTTTTTCGAAGGCTCAACATTCCGGAAAGATATTGGATTTGACCTGCGCAAGCGGTAATCTTTATTTTGTGTAGATATGTCAACCTTGGTTCACACCTTCCGGAGAACTGCTGTTGAGGGTCGTTTCGTGACTTTTCCCTCCACGCTAGTGATCCTGGGGATGCGACTGCTTCTATTTTTCAATACTGAGACTGACCAATCTCATTTATCTGGTGCAGGATACCTGTGGAATTATTTGGCACCCCTCTTTGCCGATCCGGTTCTTTCACTGATAGCCTCGACGCTCTCGGTGTTGCTGATTGCATCACTGATACACTCAATGAACAGCCGCTTCGCGCTGATGCGCTCCCGGTCGAATCTGCCATTCATTGCTCCCTTGTTGTTGCTGAGCCTTCATCCTCGCTTTTTGGTGATGACACCCGACCTGGCGGCGGTCATTCTGCTGTTGCTGGCTTTTTTTCCTCTCTTGCAATCTTACCAGAAACAAGATGCATCCCTCTACTCTTTCCGTTCAGGAGTGTTGATTGCGCTGGCTTCTTTCTTTCACATTGGGGCACTGGCCCTGCTGCCTCTCTGGTGGAGAGGTGAACGTGCAATGCGAGCCACACAGCTGCGAGCACGTCTATCCTATCTCTTCGGTATGCTGTTGCCGGGCTTTTCCCTTTTCTCCTTTGCTTTCCTGCTGGATGATTTGCACGCTTTTCTGAAACCGTTTCATTTTTATGCTGACATCTCACTGCCAACCCTGCCGCAGTTTACTGTTGTGGAGTGGGTTGGCCTCTTGTTGGTTGTTCTCTTCTTCTTCTCCAACATGGTTCTCAGCTTCCGCGTCTTTTCACGCGACAGGGTGCTCACCCTTACGTTGATGCAATTCCTGGTTTACCTGATTGTTTTTCTGTTGCTTCTGCAACTGCTCTATTGGAGTAACACGCTCTTTTTCATCACCCTTTCGCTTGCGTTGACTTCCTATCTCAGTGCTTATTACTTTACCCGTATAAATGCAAAAAGTGATGTCTGGCTGGCTCTTGTCAACCTTATCGTGATCCTGTTTTTCTATCTCTTTCATTTTGATTTCTTTCGTCATTTTATTGTCTGAAACATTTTAAAGGATCAGGGTGTTAATTATGTGAGAATCATCTGCAAAGGATTACAGTGTGTAATCCGGAGAGGATGGATGAGAACTATAAATAATGGAGGAGTTAAAAAATGAGAAGATTTTTATTTTACGGACTCACTTTCTTCTTATTGGTCACACATTGGGGTTGTGGCAGCACACAGAGTGCTGCCGAAAAAGAGAGGCTGGCATCAGAAGTGAAGGAAGCGTTGACGCAATCATCATTCCGGTTTGAAGCAACTTATGCCTATCCCACTGGTTACCGTTCGATCTACCTCTCGCCTTATTACGATGTAACGGTGTCACCCGACACGGTGAAAGCCTATCTGCCCTATTACGGGCGTGCCTATCGTGCACCGATGGATCC
>DPAC01000089.1:14427-26244 GCA_003517675.1 Porphyromonadaceae bacterium
ATCTCATTCCAGGGCGATCTTCGTTTCAGGGGTGAGAAAGAAGATTAAGATAAGGGCCCATTTCTCACACACAAAATTCCGCCAGGCCTGAGCGGAGTTTTGTGTTTCTTGTTGGGTGGGAGATCTTTCAGAACATCTCTCTCAGGCTTACCGGGAGATAAAAGGTGTCGTTCTTGTCGATATAGACCACCACCGATCCAATATCGAATGGCTTGCCGTTCTTCCTGCCCACGGAGGAGAAGGCGGGGATCTCCATGCGTGTTCCCCCTTTCTTGACCATTAACACGGGGAAGTCGGGGTTCTCCCGGTTGATGGAGTAGCTCATTCCCTTGAACACCTCGGGATGCTTCGCGAAGATGCGGTCCGACAACTCCTGTAGGGAGCTCTCCAGTCCACTCACTTCCTGCAGGTAGCGGTTCACGTCGGTGTTGCGCATGTTTCCGCGAGGTACATCCCCCTGCGGGTGATAGACAGCCAGCAGCACTTCTTCACCGGTGTGGCCTCCGGTGGTGAAGCCGAAGCAGGTGCGTTCGTTCAGTATCTTGCCAATGTTGTGTGCCAGGTTATTGCTGGTCCCCACCTTGGTGTAGTCGGGCTCATTGTAGTTCTTCGAGGAAAGGAGTGTCTCCAACTCCTCGTTGGTAAGGTCGATGCCGGTATACTTTTTGAAGACGCTTTTGAATTGTGCCGGTGGGGTGTCTATCAGGATTGACTCCAGACCGTTATTGCTCAGCTTGTACCCTGAAACGGTGCGGAAGAGATCTTCCAGCGAAAGCCGGTCGTAACCTCCACAACGGCTGCTGCCGATGGAGAAGCCGCTGTTGCCATGGTCGGAGATGATCACCACGGCTGTGTTGCCGTCCGCCTTGGCAAACTCGATGGCCTTGCCCACCGCTTCATCAAAGGCAAGGTACTCATCGATCATGGTGGCGGCATCGTTGGCATGTGCAGCCCAGTCCACCTGGCTTCCCTCTACCATCAGGAAAAAGCCATTCTCTTTTTTAGAGAGCAGTTCGATGGCTTTTTCGGTCATTTCGGCGATGGAGGGCACCTTGTCGGGGTTACGGTCGATGTTGTAGGGGAGTGCCTTCTCGCCGAAGAGGGCCCACACCTTTCCCGGTCCGCTGTAGTTGAGTAGTGCCAGACGGTCATCGCTGATCAGCGTGGTGCCCTTATTTTCAAAGTGCTTTTTGATGTCGCTGGTCAGGATGCCGTTGCCCCCTCCGAAGAGCACATCCAGGTTCTGGTAGGCGATCTGGGGTGCAAGTGCTTTATAGTTACTCCGTTTGTAGTGGTGTGCTGAGAAATCGGCCGGCGTTGCATGAGGAAACTCGCAGGTGACTACCAGTCCCACCGCTTTCTGTTTCTCGATTTTCAATGCCTCCAGGATGGTGGCTGCCGGCTGTAAACTGCGTGTGGCATCTACTGGGAAGAGATCGTTTTCCGACACCTCGGGATGGATGGCCACATTGCCGGTCTGCTGCAGTACACCGGTGGCATAGGCCGAGCCGGTGGGTGCCGAGTCGCCGATGGGTGCGTTGGAGGAGAAGGTGGTGACAGTGCCGGTGATATAGGGATCCACGTTAAGTCGTTCACCCATACCGTTGTAATACTTGAACCAGCGCGCTGCGGAGTAGACGCTGATCGATGTTCCGTCGGGGATCATCACGATGAGGTTCTTGACCGGTCTCACTTCAGATGCAAAGAGCATGGCCGAAGTGACCAAAAAGAGAATGAGAGTTGAAATTTTTCGCATATCTGACAATGGTTTTGTACTGTAATAAACAGTCAAAGATACAAAATGTTGAAGGTTGATTGGACGGTGAGGGTATATTTAATTGTTTCGTAACATTTGGGGCTGCACGAAAATTACTTAAATTGTTTATCTTTGTATGAATGGAAAATAAACTTATGGGAAATGTGACACCGCTGATATTGGTCACCAACGACGACGGGTATCAGGCGAAAGGGATCAGGTCGCTGATTGAAGCGATGAAAGGATTGGGTGAGATCATTGTGTTTGCACCTGACTCACACCGTTCGGGTATGTCGAGCGCCATTTCAACATCTCAGCCGCTGCGGGCAAGAGTGCATCACCGCGAGGAGGGATTGACCGAGTATATCTGCAATGGTACACCGGTCGACTGTGTGAAGCTAGCGCTGAGTGAGTTTGTACCGCGCAAGCCGGACCTGTTGGTATCAGGCATCAACCATGGTTCCAATGCAGGCATCAGCGTCATCTACTCCGGTACCATGGGTGCCGCCATTGAGGGGTGCATTTTTGAGGTGCCCTCCATCGGCTTCTCACTTTGTGATTATTCTGCGGATGCCGATTTTTCGGTAACCGCTTCACTGGCGCGAAGGCTGGCTACCGAGGTGCTGGCAAAAGGGCTGCCACGTGGTGTTTGCCTGAACGTCAATGTGCCGTTTGGAGAGATTAAAGGTGTACGGATGACCACTCAGACCGAAGGGAAGTGGGTGAATGAGTATCAGCGGTCGAAAGATGGCTCGGGCAGAGAGGTCTTTTGGATGACCGGTAACTTTGAGAACTGGCAGGCTGATAACGAGGATAACGATGAATGGGCCCTTTCCAGGGGATATGCTGCTGTGGTGCCGGTGAAGATCGATATGACAGCCTATGATTTCCTGCAGGAGCTCAAAACCTGGAATATATAGATGATAAAAGTTTATGGTTCATGGTTCGAAGTTTGATGTCAATAGGTTAGTGGGTTATTTCGTTCGAAGTTCAAGAGCCAAGAGCTGAACGCAAAATTATGAAACGAGCATTTAAACCGTTTACACCCATGTGGATACCGAAAAGCGAGTTTACTAAAGTTAGACTATTCCTCGCAATGGCATAATCCAAACAAGCTTGGCTTCTGCTCATTGCTTAACGGAATAGTTCACTACACCATAATGAGAAAAATAAAATAATCGCATGAAATACTACATCATTGTAGGAGAGGCGTCGGGTGATCAGCATGCATCAAACCTGATGCGGTCGATCCGGGAGCTTGACAGGGAGGCGGAATTCCGTTACTTCGGTGGCGACCTGATGGCGCAGGTAGGGGGTACGTTGGTGAAGCATTACCGCGAGATGGCATACATGGGGTTGATGCCGGTGCTGCTGCATGCCCCAGCCATTCTGCGCAACCTTTCTTTCTGCAAGCGCGACATGGCTTCTTTTCATCCCGATGCAGTGATTCTGGTGGACTATCCCGGGTTCAACCTCAAGATAGCAAGGTATGTGAAAAAGAAACTATCCGGTATCCCGGTATTTTACTATATCTCTCCCAAGGTGTGGGCATGGAAAGAGTACCGGGTGAAATCGTTCAGAAAGTATGTGGACGAGATGCTTTGCATTCTTCCTTTTGAAGTGGATTTCTTCAAAAAACATCATTACCCGGTGCACTACGTGGGTAACCCGACGGTCGATGCGATTGCACAGCGAAGCCATCAGGAGGAGACATTCCGTCAGTTTGCAGAAGAGAACGGACTGGAAAAGAAGCCGGTGATCGCGCTGCTGGCCGGCAGCCGCCAGCAGGAGATACGCAACAACCTGCCTTCGATGCTGGAGGCGGTGAAAGGGTTTGCCGACGGTTACCAGTTCATTGTGGCGGGTGCCCCCGGCATTGATCTTTCATTCTATCATCCCTATGAAAAAGGATTCCCACAGGTGAAGGTGCTCTTCGGGCAGACCTACCGCATCCTGGCCCAGTCGGAGGCTGCACTGGTCACCTCCGGCACCGCCACTCTTGAGGCGGCACTGCTCAACGTGCCGCAGGTGGTCTGTTACCGCACCTCACTGCCGCGGATTACCTCTTGGGGTTTCAGGCACCTGCTGCATACCCCCTTCATCTCGCTGGTCAACCTGATCTGCGGGCGTGAGGTGGTGAAAGAGCTCTTCGCGAAACAGTTCACCGTGGAAAATATTCGCAGGGAGCTTCAGCAACTGCTCCATGTGCAGAGCTACCGGCAAAATATGCTGGAGAGCTACCGTGAGCTGCGGGAGAGGCTGGGTGAACCGGGCGCATCGGTGAGGGCTGCCACTGTCATTCGCCGTCGTCTGCTCTCCTGATAGCACTGCCTCACGAACAGAGCTCTGACTCGATCAGCTTTTTCGGAATAAATTAAAGAAAGCGATCGGTTCATTCTTCCACAATTTTTCTTTTCTTTGTATTTCTCTTACATCAAAACATATGAAGGTAGGTATTCTCACATCGGGCGGAGACGCGCCCGGCATCAACGCCACCATCCGTGGCGTGGGCAAGACAGCCATCAATAATTACGGTATGCAGGTGATTGGTATTCAGAACGGATTCTCCGGACTGCTTTACAAGGATATCGTTGAGCTCTCTGATCAGTCGCTCTCCGGCATCCTGAACGTGGGGGGTACCATCCTGGGAACAGCTCGTGAGAAGGTGTTCCGAAAGATGATCAACTCCCCCGATGAGAAGGACCGTGAACAGATCAAGAATGCCTATCATGAGTTGGACCTCGATTGCCTGATCTGTATCGGCGGCAATGGTACGCAACGCACCACTTGTATGCTCTCCGAGATGGGCCTCAATGTGATCGGAGTACCCAAAACCATTGATAACGATGTCTATGGTACCGACATTACTTTTGGTTTTGATACTGCCGTGAATATCGCCACCGAAGCCATTGACCGGCTTCACTCCACCGCCAGTTCACACCGCCGTGTGATGGTAATAGAGCTGATGGGGCACCATGCCGGCTGGATCACCCTCTATGCCGGTATGGCCGGGGGTGCCGACATCATCCTGTTGCCTGAGCTGGGCTTCAACATGAAAGTAGTGATCGACAAGATAAGAAAGCGGATGGAGCTGGGTAAGGCCTATTCCATTGTGGCTGTAGCTGAAGGGGTGGAAGTGCCCACCAGCGAGCGTCCTGCAGCCTATTTCACTCGTGAGATCCAGGAGCAGACAGGCTTTGAAACGAGAGAGACCGTATTGGGGTATATCCAGCGGGGGGGATCACCATCACCCTATGACCGTAACCTGGGCACCCTGCTGGGTGGACATGCGGCCGAGCTGATTCATGAGGGACGCTTCGGGCGGATGGTGGCCAAGCTTGGGAACCAGATATCCGATGTGCCATTGTCGGAAGTGGCCGGGAAGCTGCGGCTGGTGACGGCCGATACCGACCTGGTGGTACAGGGCAAGCGAATGGGCATCTCCTTCGGGATCTGGTAATAAAAAAGGCACTGCAAAGTGCCTTAGTTTTTCTAGGGGGTTGCAACGGGCTCTTCCTCCGGGTCGTCGGAGCCGGATGTTTCATGCTCTGCGTCTTTCAGCAGTACCTCCTGCAGCTCATTGCTCTCACGTAACTTCCTGATGGCTATCTTGGCGGCCATCTGGTGCGATTCCTTTTTTGAGTACCCCTTCCCGGAGCCAACCTCTATGCCGGCGACCCGTGCAGAGGAGGAGAAGACCGGGTTGTTCTGTGCGTCGTAGGCTGATTCGGTCACCTCGAATGTGACTTCCACCTTGTTTTTCTGTCCCCACTCAATGAGTCGCGACTTGAAGTCGACCTCGTTCGTGAGCACCTTCTCCATGTTGATGTGCTGCTTGATGAGGGTCTCGTATACAAAGTGCTTCGCCACACGGTAACCCTGGTCGAGGTAGATGGCTCCGATCAGGGCTTCCAGCGCGTCACCATAGATATTGGTGTTGTGGGCCAGGTTGCGGGTGGAGGAGACGATCAGCTTGTCGAGTCCCAGTTCGATGGCAATCTTGTTGAGTGTTTCCCGTTGTACAATGCGTGAGCGGGTACTGGTGAGGAACCCCTCTTTCTTGTGGTCAAACTGTTTGTAGAGGATATCGGCCACGATGGCATCGAGAATGGCGTCGCCAAGGAACTCAAGCCGCTCGTTGTTCACCCATTTCCCTTTTTTTGTACGGAGGGATGAGGAGCGGTGGGTCATGGCTTCCTGGTAGAGATCGATCCTGTCGGGATAGAATCCCAGCACCTTATAAAACGAGAGATAAGGCTCTTTCCCTTTGTGTGGGAGAGCCTTTACTCTTTTGACAAATCTTCTTAACACACTACTTGTTGTATTGCTTGAGAATAACGCTTGCGTTGTGTCCTCCAAAGCCAAAAGTGTTCGATAACGCAGCTCTGATCTCCCTTTTTTGAGCTTTGTTGAATGTAAAATTTAATTGATAGTCAATTTCGGGATCATTGTCTCCATCTTCATGGTTAATGGTAGGGGGAACAATTTGGTCCCTGATTGCCAGGATGGAGAGCATGGCCTCCAGCGCTCCTGCTCCTCCGAGCAGGTGGCCGGTCATCGACTTGGTGGAGCTGATGTTGAGCTTGTAGCTGTGCTCACCAAATACGTCGAGAATGGCTCTCACCTCCGAGATATCACCCACCGGCGTGGATGTACCGTGTACATTGATGTAGTCGATCTGCTCGGGATTCATCTCGGCATCCTCCAGCGCATTGCGCATGACCAGCTTGGCTCCCAGCCCTTCGGGATGGGAGGCGGTGAGGTGATAGGCATCGGCCGACATGCCGCCACCCGCTACTTCTGCATAGATGGTGGCACCCCGTGCGGTGGCATGCTCCAACTCCTCCAGGATCAGCGCCGTACCTCCCTCACCGATCACGAACCCGTCGCGGCTGGCGCTAAAGGGACGGGATGCTGTCAGTGGCGTATCGTTGCGTGTGGAGAGTGCGTGCATGGCATTGAATCCGCCCACAGCCGACGGGCTGATGGTGGCTTCGGCGCCTCCGGTGACGATGGCGTTGGCCTTGCCGAGGCGTATCAGGTTAAAGGCATCAACAATGGCATTGGTGGAAGAGGCACAGGCAGATACGGTTGCGTAGTTGGGTCCCCTCAGTCCATAAATCATAGAGATATGCCCTGCGGCAATATCCGCTATCATTTTCGGAATGAAAAAGGGGTTGAACTTGGGTCCTTTTTCCTTGTTCAGGAAATATTCTCCTACCTCGTCTTCAAACGTCTTGATGCCGCCGATACCGGCAGAAAAGATCACTCCGATGCGGTCCAGGTTCTCCTTCTCCAGTTCAAGACAGGAATCGGTCATCGCATCCGCAGCGGCCTTGACGGCCAGCTGCGAATAGCGGTCATACTTCCTGATCTCCTTGCGTTCGAAGAGATCTCCCGGGTTGAAATCCTTTACTTCGCAGGCGAACTGGGTTTTGAAAAGGGATGCATCGAAATGAGTAATAGGCCCGGCGCCACTCTTACCAGCCAGTGCGTTCTTCCAGGTGGTCTGAACGTCGTTCCCCAGCGGAGTGATGGCTCCCAGGCCTGTTACTACTACTCTCTTTAACTCCATGTAGGGGTGAATTATTTTGCGTGTTGTTCTACATAGGCAACAGCATCTCCTACAGTAGAGATCTTTTCTGCCTGATCATCCGGGATGGAGATGTTGAATTCCTTCTCGAATTCCATGATCAACTCTACCGTGTCGAGAGAATCAGCGCCCAGATCATTGGTGAAACTGGCGGTTTCAGTAACTTCAGACTCTTCTACGCCTAATTTGTCAACAATGATCGATTTCACTCTTTGTGCTACTTCGGACATAACTTTCGATATTAATTAATAAATAAAAATATTATTCTTACATTTGCGCTTGCAAAGTAACGCATTTTTTCTCTAATTGTGCAAACTTTTACCGGTTAAAATCAATAAAAATGCACAAAACACCTATTATTGTGCACAAAACACCTGTTATTTATGATCCGTATCGCCATTTTTGCGTCAGGTAGCGGCAGCAATGCCGAAAATATTGCCAAATACTTTCGAGACCACGCCGACATCCAGGTTGCACTCATTCTTTCCAATAATCCCGGTGCTTATGTGCATGATCGTGCAAAAAAGCTGGGTATCCCTTCCTATACCTTCAGCAAAGCAGCGTTTGATGAGGGTTCCGCTGTATTGAATACCTTGCGTGAGTATAAGACGGATTTCATTGTGCTGGCCGGATTCCTGCTGAAAGTTTCACAACCTCTGCTGGATGCTTTTCCCGGACGAATTGTGAATATACATCCTGCGTTGCTGCCCAAATACGGCGGTAAAGGACTGTATGGCGACAGGGTGCACCGGGCGGTGGTGGAGGCAGGAGAGAGGGAGTCGGGCATCACCATTCATTATGTCAACGAGAATTATGATGAGGGAGATATTATTTTCCAGGCCAGATGTGAGGTGATTCCAGGTGAGACTCCTGAAGATGTGGCCCGGAAGGTGCATGAGCTGGAGTATGCCCATTTCCCGGTGGTGATCGATGCGTTACTGAAAAAATTGAACAGGTGAAACAACAGTTAGATAATTAATTGTATCTTTGCAGTTCGATTTGCGGCCGTGGCGTAATTGGTAGCCGCGCCAGACTTAGGATCTGGTGCCGAGAGGCGTGGGGGTTCGAGTCCCTTCGGCCGCACATGTGAAATTGCATCATTGGAAGGATATCAATCATGATGGCAATTTTTTATCATTAGCTCTTTTTGGCATTGCCATGGCCCATTGAGAGGGAGTAACGGTGGTTTAAATGGCCACCTAATTTTGCCACCATTGCTGTTCTTCTTCTGACTTCTATTTTGTCATGTAACCCCAAAAAAAATCAGTCAATTCTCCGCAGAAGTTAGATCGATACCCCTATTTTTTTACATCAAAAATTTGGATGACTCAATCAGTGTTCGTATATTTGCGAACAATAAGAAAAATGGAAACAGTAAAACAACTTTGGCAATATCCACGGTGAGCTTCCGATGGCCAAATCTACCGTTTCGCAGCATCTGAAGGAGTTGAAAGATGCCGGTTTGATACAGGGTGAGATTGAAACGCCAAAAGTAAGGTACTGCATCCATAAAGAGAACTGGGAAATTGCCCGAAAACTGTTTTCGAATCTCTTCGACTTATTCGACGGGAAAGGGATGAATTGTTGAGGCGATCTGTTTTTTTGCCTTTGATGTTCGTCGTTCGCCGAATATAAACATCATAGATTAAACGACATAGAAATTATACAATTTATAAAACGAATCAGATAAACAATGAAAACAATTGAAATTTTTGATCCGGCCATGTGTTGCCCCACCGGATTGTGCGGCCCGAATATCAATCCTGAATTAATGAGGATGGCCACGGTCACCGATACACTAAAAAGAAAGGGAGTCAACATTACCCGTCATAATTTAACAGATGAACCCCAGGCATTTGTTTCGAACAAGGTGGTAAACCAATATCTACAGGAACAGGGTGCCGACGCATTGCCTGTCACATTGGTAGATGGCGAAATAGCCCTGTCCAAAGATTATCCTACAAACAAACAATTAAGTGAATGGACAGGAGTTTCCCTGGACTTTGTTCCGGTCAAATAATTTACAAGAAGGAACAATGATGAAACCATTTAATTTATCGGAGACAGCATTCACCAAATACCTCTTTTTCACCGGTAAAGGAGGGGTAGGAAAGACATCGGTCGCCTGTGCAACCGCAATAGGTTTGGCAGATCGGGGCAAAAAAATTCTATTAATCAGCACCGACCCGGCTTCCAATCTTCAGGATGTTTTCGCTCAAAAATTGAACGGACAGGGTACGCCTGTCGCCGATGTGCCGGGGCTTACGGTTGTAAACCTCGATCCGGAACAGGAAGCGGCTGCATATCGGGAACGTGTCATCTCTCCGTTCAGGGGAAAACTACCCGTAAGTGTACTCCAAAATATGGAAGAACAGCTCTCCGGTTCCTGTACGGTTGAGATTGCCGCGTTCAATGCATTTTCAGATTTCCTGACGGATGCCGCAAAACAATCGGAATATGACCATATCATCTTTGACACGGCACCTACGGGCCATACGCTGCGTATGTTGCAGTTACCGTCTGCCTGGACTACGTTTATCAGCGAGAGTACACACGGCGCATCGTGCCTGGGACAACTGTCGGGTCTCGAAGAACGGAAAGATATTTATAAAGAGGCGGCCAATACCCTGGCGGATGGCAAGAAAACCCGCCTCGTACTTGTCAGCCGCCCGGAATCATCCAGCTTACACGAAGCCGCGCGTTCGTCGCACGAGCTGCAACTGCTGGGCGTAAAGAATCAGATTCTGGTGATCAACGGGGTTTTGCTGCAATTGCAAAATGAAGACAGGGTATCCAGTGAAATTCACGAAAAACAGCAATCGGCTTTGCAAAACATTCCCCATGAAATAGCGGACTACCCCACATTCACTGTTCCCTTACGTTCCTATAATGTATCGGACATTGCCAATATCCGCAGGTTATTATACGAGGACAATGTGGAACGGATTGATGGCTACCAGCCGATGAGAAGCGAAAAAGGGCTGGAAGATTTAATTGACGACCTCTACGCCACCGGCAAGCGGGTTATTTTCACGATGGGAAAAGGGGGGGTAGGCAAAACGACTTTAGCCACAGATATCGCACTGGGATTATCGGCACGCGGGGCAAATGTGCACCTGACGACTACCGACCCGGCAAACCATCTGAATTACGGCCTTGCCGTAGAAGCCGGTATCTCTGTGAGCCGCATCGACGAAGCAGTGGAGTTGGAAAAATACAAGAATGAGGTACGCAGCAAAGCCGCTCCCACCATGAGCGCCGAGGATATGGCATATATCGAAGAGGATCTGCGTTCTCCATGCACCCAGGAAATAGCGGTTTTCAAGGCCTTCGCGGAAATTGTGGACAAGGCAGGCAATGAAGTTGTGGTGATAGATACCGCACCAACCGGCCACACGCTCCTTTTACTGGATTCAACGCAAAGTTACCACAGAGAAGTGGAGCGGACGCAGGGTATTCCCGATTCGGTAAGCAGACTATTGCCCCGCTTAAGAAACCCGGAAGAAACGGAGGTGGTTATCGTCACCCTGCCTGAAGCAACACCCGTATTTGAAGCAGAAAGGCTGCAAGCCGATTTACACCGTGCCGGCATACACAACAAATGGTGGGTGGTAAACTCCTGCCTCTCACTGGTTTACACTGAGAATCCTTTCCTGCAATCTAAAGCTCAGCGTGAAATCTCGTGGATTGAAAAAGTGAAGGAACTTTCCGGTGAGCATACAGCTTTAATTGAATGGAAAAATTTATAATGAGCGTGATGGAAAAGAATGATAAAATAAAAGAAGTGGTGAAGCAAAAATATGGAGATATTGTTTTGCTAAACCAGAAATCTTCCTGTTGCTCTTCCTCCTGTTGTTCAGCCGACGGTCGCAGTATCATGAGTGAAGACTACCGTACTTTTGACGGATACATTGCCGAGGCGGATATGGGATTAGGATGCGGGCTTCCAACGCAATTTGCGGATATCCAAAAAGGAGATACCGTTTTGGACTTAGGCTCAGGAGCCGGGAACGACTGTTTTGTCGCCCGTGCAGAAGTGGGAGACGCGGGAAAAGTGATCGGTGTTGATTTTACCCCGGCAATGGTTGCCAAAGCACGGGATAATGCAAAAAAAAGAGGATTTCACAATGTGGAATTTCGGGAAGGTGATATTGAAAATTTGCCGGTTGAAAGTAGTTCAATTGATGTAGTTATCAGTAATTGTGTACTCAATTTACTTCCTGCAAAAGATAAAATATTTCACGAAATATACCGTGTATTAAAACCCGGAGGTCATTTCTGTATATCTGACATCGTGTTGAAAGGAGAACTTCCCCGGGAACTCTCAAAAGCTGTTGAAATGTATGTGGGTTGTGTGGCCGGGGCAATACCTCAGGAAGATTACATGGCAGAAATATCCAAAGCAAAGTTTCAGGAAATAGAAGTAGTGAGCAGGAAGAAAGTTAATATACCCGATGAAATACTTTTA
>DPAC01000056.1 GCA_003517675.1 Porphyromonadaceae bacterium
GCGATGGTGCTTTTCCCGGTCGGTATCCTGCTGCGGCTGCTCTCCTATCCGTTTGAAATGAGGATCAGGAACGACCTGAGAAGTATTGCCCGGCACAGCGAAGAGCTGGCTGGGATCATCCTGAAAGATCATCCCTCTCTGGAGGTAAAAATCGCTCAAAATCAATTCATATAAAATGGAAGAAAAAATTATTTTAAACACGATTGAGGAAGCCATCGAAGAGATTCGTAAGGGCAACTTCATCATTGTGGTGGACGATGAGGACAGAGAGAACGAGGGTGACCTGGTGATCGCTGCCGAATGCATCACTCCTGAAAAGATCAACTTCATGGAGACGCATGCTCGTGGTCTGATCTGCGCACCAATCACCCGCGAGCGGGCTGAGGAGCTCGATCTCCCCATGATGGTGTCACATAACACCTCCATTCACTCAACGCCTTTCACGGTTTCCATCGACCTGCTCACACATGGATGCACCACCGGCATCTCAGCATATGACCGGGCACAGACCATCCTGGCCCTCACCCGCAAGGAGACGGCACCCGAGGATTTTGGCCGTCCCGGTCACATCTTCCCGCTAAGGGCTCAGACAAAAGGGGTGCTGCGCCGGGCGGGACATACCGAGGCCGCCATCGATTTTGCACGACTGGCAGGTCTCTACCCGGCGGGGGCCCTCGCAGAGATAAAGAAAGAGGATGGCTCCATGGCACGACTGCCTGAACTGATGGAGATGGCCCGCAACTTCAATCTGAAGATTGTCTCGGTGGCCGACCTGATCAAGTACCGCCTCAAGAGCGAGTCACTGATCGAGCGGGGTGAGTCGGTGCACCTGCCTACCGTCTATGGCGACTTCCGCATGGTGGCTTTTCAGCAGATATCGACCGGACAGGAACATGTGGCCCTGATCAAGGGGGAGTGGGGCGACGGGGAACCACTGCTGGTGCGGGTGCACTCCTCCTGCATGACCGGCGACATCTTCGGATCGATGCGCTGCGAGTGCGGTGAACAGCTGCACAAGGCCCTTCAGCTGATCGAGAAAGAGGGCAAAGGGGTGCTGGTATATCTCAACCAGGAGGGCCGTGGAATTGGTTTGATGGCCAAGGCGGCGGCCTACAAGCTGCAGGAGCAGGGCTACGACACCGTCGATGCCAACCTGCATCTCGGCTACCAGGCTGACGAGCGTGACTACGGCGTGGGAGCGCAGATCCTCCGCAGCCTGGGGGTTAGCAAGATGCGGTTGATGACCAACAACCCCACCAAACG
Source organism: Porphyromonadaceae bacterium (assembly GCA_003517675.1). GTDB lineage: Bacteria > Bacteroidota > Bacteroidia > Bacteroidales > Dysgonomonadaceae > Proteiniphilum. Next base: position 1,264 of record DPAC01000056.1, read on the forward strand.
CATCGGCCTGGAGGCCTATGGCCTGGAGGTGGTGGAAAATGTGCCGCTGGAGATCGAACCCAATTCTTACAACCATTTCTACATGGAGACCAAGAAGAAGCGGATGGGTCACCAGTTGAAAAGCATCAAATAGCAAAAGCGTGATGAGAACGCCGCTCATCACCCCTTTCCGGCGGCGGAGTGAGAGACATGAGAGGAACAGGATATGGAGTTGCTTTATCTTCTGATCGGTTTTGTGGCGGGAGGCCTGATTGCCTGGGTCATGGCCACGCTCTTTACGCGGACGAAAATGATCCCGAAAGGCGACCATGATCTGCTTGAAGAGAAGAACCAGGCGCTGCACCGCTCCCTGGCGACCGTCACCGCCGAGAACAGGGCTATGATGGAGAAGCTGGAGAACCAGAAGAGTGAGATCGCGGCCCTGCACAAGCAGTTCAACCTCGAGTTCGAACAGATTGCCAGCAGGATCATGGAGGAGAAAAGTGAACGGTTCACCCGCCAGAACAGAGAGAACATCGACACCATCCTGAAGCCGCTGGAGGAGAACATCGACCGCTTTCGCAGAAAGGTGGAGGAGGTATATGTCACCGAGGCCAAGGAGCGCTTTTCGCTGGGTGAGGAGGTGAAGAAACTGCGGGAACTGAACGATCGGCTCAGCACCGAGGCGGTCAACCTGACCAATGCCCTGAAAGGCAACAGCAAGACGCAGGGCGACTGGGGACAGATGATCCTGGAGAACATCCTGGAACGCTCCGGGCTGGTAAAGGGACGCGAGTATTTCGTGCAGGAGTTCCTGCGCGATACCGACGGCAACACCCTCACCAATGAGCAGGGCAGTCGCATGCAGCCGGATGTGATCATCGCCTACCCTGACGAGCGGCGGGTGATCATCGACGCCAAGGTGTCGCTCACCGCCTACACCAACTATGTAGGCAGCAACGACCCGGAAGAGCAGCAGCGGCTGATCGCCGACCACCTTCGCTCCGTGCGGCGCCACATCGATGAGCTGAGTCGCAAGAGCTACCAGGAGTACGCACAGTCACTCGACTTTGTGATGATGTTCATCCCCAATGAGCCGGCCTACCTACTGGCATTGCAGCATGAGGAGTCGCTCTGGCAGTATGCCTATGAGAGGAAGATCCTGCTGATCAGTCCCACCAACCTGATCGCCGCCCTCAAGCTGATTTCCGATCTCTGGAAACGGGAGTACCAGAACCGCAACGCCATCGAGATCGCCGAACGGGGTGCCGCTCTCTACGACAAGCTGGTCAACTTTGTCAGCTCCCTCACCGAGATCGACCTCCACCTCGACCGGGCACGCCGCAGCTACGACAGCGCCTATGGACAGCTCAAGTCGGGGAAGGGAAACCTGATCGGACAGGCGGAGAAGCTCCGCGAGCTGGGCGTCAAGGCGAAGAAATCACTCCCTTCCTCGCTTACCGACGAAGCAGACGAACTATAAACAGGAAAAGCTGAAAAATAGAAACAAAGGTTGATCGCTAATAACTATTCATAATGAAATAACCATGTACGGAAAAATGCAACAACACCTGCAGGCAGAATTGAAAGCAATTGAGGAGGCAGGTCTTTACAAACGTGAACGAATCATCGTCACCCCTCAGCGGGCGAAGATCAGGGTACAATCGGGACAGGAGGTGCTCAACTTCTGTGCCAACAACTACCTGGGACTCTCTGATCACCCGCGATTGATCAACGCGGCAACCAATGCGCTCAAAGAACGCGGCTACGGCATGTCGTCGGTACGTTTCATCTGCGGTACGCAGGACTACCATAAAGAACTGGAGCGAACCATCAGTCAATTCTTCGGTACCGACGATGCCATCCTTTATGCCGCCTGTTTCGATGCCAACGGCGGCCTCTTCGAACCGCTCTTCACGGAGGAGGATGCCATCATCTCCGATGCACTCAACCACGCCTCCATCATCGATGGGGTACGGCTCTGCAAGGCAAAGCGCTACCGCTATCTCAACGCCGACATGAACGACCTGGAGGAGAAGCTGAAGGAGGCTCAGTCAGAGCGCTTTCGCATCATTGCTACCGATGGGGTTTTCTCCATGGATGGCAATGTGGCACCGCTCGACCGTATCATGAAGCTGGCCGGGCAGTACGACGCACTGGTGATGGTGGACGAGAGCCACTCCGCGGGCGTGGTGGGCAAGACCGGCAAGGGGGTGACCGAGCTCTACAACATGATGGGTAAGGTGGATATCATCACCGGCACCCTGGGCAAGGCTTTCGGCGGTGCCATTGGTGGCTTCACCACCGGGCGACAGGAGATCATCGACATGTTGCGGCAGCGCTCCCGTCCCTACCTCTTTTCCAACTCCATCCCGCCCCTGGTGGCGGCGGCAGGCATTGAGGCATTTCATCTGCTGCAGGAGTCGAACGAGCTGCAGGAGAGGCTGCATGAGCATGTGGACTATTTCGTGGACCGCATGAAGGATGCCGGCTTCGACATCAAGCCCACACAGTCGGCCATCTGCGCTGTGATGCTTTATGATGCCAGGCTGTCGCAACAGGTTGCCGCCGAACTGCTGGAGGAGGGGATCTATGTCACCGGCTTCTACTACCCCGTGGTGCCGAAAGAGCAGGCCCGTATCAGGGTACAGCTCTCCGCTGGCCATACCCGTGACCACCTCGACAAAGCCATCGCCGCTTTCACCAAGGTAGGCAAAAAATATGGAATCATCTAACAACCCCAACCGCTGTCCGCTGACTCCTTCAGCTCAAAAAGCTGATCACTGCAAGCTGACCGCTGAAAGCTCAAAATTATGAAAGCACTGGTAAAATTGCGTCCGGAGAAAGGTATCTGGATGGAAGAGGTTCCCGTTCCCTCCATCGGGGTGAATGACGTACTCATCAAAATTAAAAAGACATCGATCTGTGGCACCGATCTGCACATTTACAAGTGGGACGACTGGTCGCAGCGAACCATCAGGACACCCATGACCATCGGTCACGAGTACGTGGGTGAGATTGTGGATATGGGCAGTGGGGTGGAGAACCTGAAAGTGGGCGACCGTGTAACGGGCGAGGGACACATCGCCTGCGGACACTGTCGCAACTGTCGCCGCGGCAAACTCCACGTTTGCGAGAACAGCATCGGGGTGGGAGTAAACCGGGATGGTGCCTTTGCTGAATATCTCTCCCTGCCGGCAGCCAACGTGGTGAAGCTCGACCCGCGTATTCCCGATGAGATCGCCTCCATCATGGACCCCTTTGGTAATGCCACCCATACCGCTCTCTCTTTCCCGCTGATTGCAGAGGATGTGCTGATCACAGGGGCGGGACTGATCGGCAGCATGGCCACCGCTATCTGTCGCTTTGCCGGCGCACGTTACATCGTGGTGAGCGACCTGAGTGACTACCGTCTCGGGATCGCCCGCAAGATGGGAGCCACCCTCACCGTGAACCCCTCGAAAGGAGAGACCATAGCCCAGGCAGTGCAGAAGCTGGGCATGCGCGGTTTCGATGTGGGATTGGAGATGTCTGGTTCACCGGCAGGCTTCCGCGAGATGATCGATAACATGTACAACGGCTCCAAGATCTCACTGCTGGGTCTCCTGCCCAACAATACCACGGTGGACTGGAACGAGATTATCTTCAAGGCACTCACCCTGAAAGGAATTTACGGGCGGGAGATGTGGGAGACCTGGTATCAGATGGAACAGATGATCATCTCCGGCATCGACCTGACCCCCATCATCACTCACCGTTTCCATGTGGATGACTACCAGCAGGGGTTTGATGTGATGGAGAGCGGTTTGTGTGGCAAGGTGATCCTTAGCTGGTAGTGAAAATAAATATTTTAATTGTATGAAACAACTGATTATATTGCGACACGGCAAAGCCGAAAAGGATACCATGGCCAAGGATGACTTTGACCGGGCGCTTACGGAGAGAGGTCAGAAAAATGCACGGGCAATGGGTGAATACATTGGCAGCCGTGCAGGTAAGCCGGACCTGATACTGAGCTCATCGGCCAGAAGAGCACACGAGACCGCCATCCTGGCAGCCCAGGGAGTGGGTTATCCCGAGGAGATGATCCAGACGGATCAGAACCTCTATTTCGCACCGGCCACCTGGATCCTCAACAACCTCTCCAAGCTGCCCGATAGCGTGGAGAGCTGCCTTTACGTGGGGCATAACCCCGGTGTGACCGACCTGATCAATGAGCTGGGGGTGCGCCTCGACAGCCTCCCCACCGCCTCTGCGGTCTGCTTCGAGTTCCAGCTCGATGGCTGGATGGATATCGCACCTGAAAAAGCCAATTTCCGGTGGATCAAACTGGCGCGCGAGCTCTGATCACTGATCATCCTGATCCCTTGCGCTATATCGTGCTGAAGAGCATCCAGGCGATCAGCAGGGTGAGCAGGATATTGAAGGTCTGCGCCGTCAGGAAAGACCAGATATATTTGGTGTTTTCCTTTTTGAAGATATAACGGAAGTCGGTCTCAAGGCCGATGCTGACAAAGGCGAGCGAGAAGAGCAGCTCGCGCGCTCCCTTGTTGGCCACTTTCGACAGCTCCTTACCGGTCTCCAGGTCGAATGCAAAACTGAAGAGCAGCGACGCTGCTATGAAGCCCAGCACAAACTTGGGAAAACGATCCCATAGCACACTTCCCGAGGGACGGATGTCGCTGTTGGTGCCCCTGTAGGACCAATAGATGGAGATGGCAAAGGCAGCCACCCCCAGCAGCACGTTCTGTGCCGATTTGATGATCACGCTGTATTTCTCTGCCGTCTCACCGATGAACTTGCCGGAGGCAACCACCGCTGCCGTGGTGTCGATGGTGCCGCCCAGCCAGGCTCCTGCCACCTCCTCGCTCATGCCGATCCATTGAGCCAGCCAAGGGAGGAGATACATCATCGGGATGGCGATGATCAGCACCAGCGAGATCACGAATGAGAGCTTCCTGGGATCGCCCTTCATCGCACCGCTGGTGGCTACCGCCGCCGAGACGCCACAGATGGAGACCGCGCTGGAGAGCAGGATCGACATCTCTTTGTCGATATGAAACAGCCGACTGGCAACCCAGAAGCTGAAGTACCACACCGAGAGCACCACGATCACCGCCTGCACCATCCCGAGTGAGCCGGCCACCATGATCTGCTGGAAGAAGATGGAGCTGCCCAGGATCACCAGGCCCGCTTTGATGTAGTATTCGCTGCGGGCAGCCGGTGCCAGCCACTTGGGCAGGCCGATGGTGTTGCGGATCAGCAGACCGATGATCACGGCGAAGAAGACCGATTCGAAGCCGGTGCTCTTGATGAAAGGGATGCCGGTGAGCGTTCGGGAGAGCCAGGCCAACAGGAAGATGATCGCGAACGATAAGAGAAAGCGTCCATTCACTTTGTTGCCCATGAAGATGTAGCCCAACCATGCCAGTAGCGCTACAACGACCGACACAGCAGCGTAATGATTCATCACCGATGGGAAAAAGATCACGAGTAAGAGGATTGCACCACCGATGATGGTGGCTATCCAATCTTCATTTTTGAATGATTTTAACATAAATTGCCGGTTTAGTTCCCACTGTTGCAGGGTAGGGTATGGATCTCTTGTATGATTTTTTGAATGATGGACACAAAAGTAAAAAAAAATAAATATAATAAAGCTGTTTATCTCTTTTATTCCGCTCCCCTGTTGACATTGCTCTGCTAAAGAAGGCGATTGGTCGATAAAACCGCTTTGTTTATCTATTTCATTTGTCAGAGGCTGTGACAGGCGCTATTTTTGTGACGTGATCCAGTTTATTCGAGTCATTCACTGATCAACTATTTATTGAAAGAAAATGAAAAAGATAGCCCTCACCCTCTTCACGATTATCGCTACCGTACTCTCTCTATCTCTACAGGCACAGACTGTACAGGCACAGAGTGGTAATAGCATTTCCGGCAGGCTCATCGACAAGGATAGCGAAGAGCCGGTGCCACTGGCCAATGTACGCATCCTGCGGCAGAGCGACAGCACTTTCGTGACCGGCAAGGAAAGTGATGAGAATGGCCGATTCATCATCCCGGTCAGCCGGGGCAACTATATTGTACAGATCTCCTACATCGGCTATCAAAACGAATACCGCAATGTGCAGGTGACCACTGAACAACCCAGCGTGCAGCTGGGTAACATTACCCTTAGCAGTGACAACATCCTGCTCTCTGAAACGGTAGTGACAGCCAAGGCACCCGAGATCGTCGTCAGGGGTGATACCCTGGAATACAATGCCGACTCCTATAAGGTGACCGAGAGTGCCGTGGTGGAGGATCTGCTCAAGAAGATGCCGGGTGTGGAGATCGATGCGGAAGGAAAGATCACGGTCAATGGCAAGGAGATCACCAAGATACTGGTCGATGGGGAAGAGTTCTTCAGTGACGATCCCAAAGTGGCATCAAAGAATCTACCTGCCAAGATGGTCGATAAACTACAGGTGCTGGAAAGAAGGTCGGAACAGGCGCAGATGACCGGATTCGACGATGGGGAGGAGGAGAACGTGATCAACCTGACTGTTCGTCCCGGCATGAAAGAGGGTCTTTTCGGCAATGCCTTTGCCGGTTATGGAAGCAAGGAGCGCTACGAAGGGAACGCCATGGTCAACTACATGAAAGACAAGGATCAGTACACCTTTATCGGGGGAATCAACAATACGAATAATGCCGGTTTTTCGGATCTGGCATCTTCCATGTTTGGCGGCATGGGCGGTCGCGGTGGTCGTGGGCGCATGTTTGGCGGACAGGACGGCATTTCCACTTCGGCCAATGTGGGGGGGAATTTCACCAAGCAGTTCACGCCTGAATTAAAATTGGGAGGCAACATCCGCTATGGATATACCGATAACAATATCCTGTCGGAGGTATTTACCCAAAACATACTCAGTGTCGGTAATACGCTGGAGCAAGAGAGCAATCGTGTGAACAGCAAAAGTCAGAATTTCAATATGGATCTCAGACTGGAATGGGAACCCGATTCCATCACAAGGGTCATTTTCCGCCCAAGGGTATCTTTTTACGACAACAGACGCGATGAAACGGGCGACTTTTTCACTGCCAGTGAGATGACCGGCGATACCATTAACTATGGTGCGTCGGACTATTTTTCTGAAGGAGAGGGGAAGGATTTATCATTCAATCTCGATGCAAGTCGTGAGTTGGGTAAAGAGGGCAGGATATTGAGCGTACAGCTGAGGGGGCAGACAGGGGACTCCGACAACAGCGGGACAAGTGTTTCCGGCACCTATTACAATGGTACGCGACCCGATGATATGATCGATCAGCGTTTCACCAACGCCAGCAACAATCAGTCGTGGCGGGGTTATCTCTCCTATGTGGAGCCGTTGGGTGACAGCCACTTCCTGCAGCTGGCCTATCGGTATCAGCAGAACAGGTCGGAGTCGGACAAGGATACCCGCACCAGGGATGACGCGGGGAACTACACCATCCTCGACACCCTTTACAGCAAGCGACTGGAGAACAATTTTGTGGAACAGGAGATCGAAGCCAACTTCAAGGGAGTGAGGGAGAACTACGACTACATGTTCGGCTTCTCCATGCAACCCTCCTCTTCCCGCAGCAAGACTTTTATCGGTGATAAGATGATCTACGATGGAAAGCAGAATGTAATCAACTATGCACCCATGGCCCAGCTCAACTACCGCTGGAGCCGCACACACAACCTGCGCCTCCGTTATTTAGGCGACACCGACCAGCCGTCGCTCTCACAGCTCTCTCCGGTGGTGGATGTCTCCAACCCGCTGAACATCAGCTACGGTAACCCGGACCTGAAGCCCTCGTTCGAGCATCGTCTCAACATCCGCTACCAGAAGTCAAATCCGGAAAAAGCCAGCTCATTTGCAACTTTTGTCAACTTTGGTTATATGACCAATGATATTGTGTCATCCACCTTTACAGATGTCACTACCGGTCGCAAGGAGACAACCTACAGGAACGTGGCAGGAAACTGGAACGCGAACGGGCGGATGATGCTCAATATACCTTTGAGAAATATCAAGTTCTCCATTTTCAATATGTCTTTCGCCAGCTACAGCAATACCAATGGCTTCTCCAACGACGAAAAGAACACCAACAAGCGGATATCACTTTCGGAGGTGCTGGGTCTCAACTACCGCTCCGACCAGTTTGATTTTGCCATAAGGGGCAATGTGAACTACAACAACGTGACCAACAGCCTGGAGGCGCAGCAGGATCAGAACTACCTCAATTACGGCGGCAATGCCAGAACCACGGTCTATCTGCCATGGGATCTGACCCTGGAAAGTGATGTCAACTACTCCACCAACTCTGGCTATTCCGATGGTTATGAACAAAACGAATGGCTCTGGAACGCTTCTCTTCAGAAGACGTTGTTTAAACAAAAGAACGGCACCATTCGTTTCAAGATATATGATATCCTGCAACAACGAAGCAACATCAACAGAAGTGTGACATCCAACTATATTCGTGATACAACGACGAACACGCTCACAAGTTATTTCATGGTGCATTTCATCTATCGGTTCAATATCTTCAAAGGGGGTGCCACGCAAAGTGATATGATGCAGGGGAGAGGTTCCGGAAGATTTCACGGAGATCACTGAAGAGATCATAACGATTAAATCACAATGTCACTATGAGTCATACATTGAAGCCAAAACCGAGAAATAGCTGGAACAATATATTTATCCACCTGCTGTTATGGGGAGTAATTTTTATTCTCCCTTACTTTTTTATGGATTCTGAGCGGGTGTTTACCTGGCGTCCGTTCTTACGCTCCATCCCCGAGATGATCGGGTTTATGCTGGTCTTCTATCTGAATTATTTTTTGCTGATAGACAGCTTGTTACACAAGGGAAAGACCCGTGCCTTTATCCTCTCCAATCTGTTGCTCATCATCACTGTCTCTTTTCTGATGCATTACGGCAGGGGACTTTTTGAGTATCTCCTCCCCGAATTGAGGCCCAGATGGCGTGGCAGACATCCCAATTCCTTCCCCTGGTTGTTTATTGTCCGCAATTCCACCTCCCTCTTTTTAATGATGGGATTGAGTGTGGCCCTGAAAATGACGGTACGGTGGTTTGAGGTGGACAATGAGCGCAAGGAGTTGGCGAAAGCAAAATCAGAAGCGGAACTGCAGAACCTGAAGAACCAGATCAATCCGCATTTTTTGCTCAATACGCTCAACAATATCTATGCCCTTATCGAGTTTAACCCTCCAAAGGCGCAACAGGCCGTGGTGGAATTAAGCAAAATGTTGCGACACCTGTTGTATGATAACAATCAGACCTACGTACCGTTGCGCCAGGAAGCGGAATTCATGCAAAACTACATCGAGCTGATGCGCATAAGGCTGGCGGATCATGTGAAGCTCACCACCGATTTTTCCTATGCCCAAACGGGAAATACGCTCATTTCTCCGCTTATTTTCATATCTTTGATCGAAAATGCGTTCAAGCATGGTGTCAGCGGTGATAAACCATCGTTTATTGACATCTCGCTGAAAGAACATCCCGATGGCAAGGTTGAGTTTGTCTGCAGGAACAGCTATTTTCCCAAATCGGATGATGATAAAAGTGGCAGCGGCATCGGACTGGAGCTGGTGAAAAAAAGGCTGGAGCTGCTTTATCCGGACAGCTACCTGTTGCACACGACCATTGAGGAGGATGTTTACTCCACCGTGCTGATCATTGATACAAAAAAACAACAGGATGATACTAAACTGCTGGATCGTGGATGATGAGCCATTGGCTCTGTCTCTTTTGGAGTCGTACGTGCAGAAAACATCTTTTCTCAGGCTTACAGGCAAATACAGCAATGCGCTCACGGCGATGAGACACATAGGCGAGAACAAGGTCGATCTGCTTTTTCTGGATATACAGATGCCCGAAGTCAATGGCATGGATTTCGCCCGTACCATCAGTCAACGTACACGGGTCATCTTCACCACTGCTTTCAGCGATTATGCCCTGGAAGGATATAAGGTGAGCGCCCTCGATTACCTGATGAAGCCTTTTTCGTTTGATGAGTTTCTCGCGGCCGCCCGCAAAGCTTTAGACTGGTTCGAGATGATTGAGGCTAAACCGAATGGAGAGAAGACAGCGGAGAACGTGGGTTTCTTCGTGAGATCGGAATATAAACTCGTTCACATTTTGTATGATGATGTCTTGTATATAGAGGGATTGAAGGATTATGTGAAAATATACACGGAGCATGATCCCAAGCCCATCTTATCATTGATGAGTCTCAAATCGCTCGAAGAAGAGCTGCCCGCCGAACGCTTTATGCGTGTGCATCGTTCTTATATCATTCACAGAAACAAGATCGACAGTGTCAATAAGAACAGAATTACCATTGGCAAGAAGCAGATACCGGTAGGGGAGACCTATCGCCAGCAGTTTCACACTTTCATCGGGAACCGATAGCGGTCTCCCTGAAAGGCAAAAGATATTCCAGGCGTGTCCTTAAAAGGAGAAAGCCGTTCCTGCCTCACTGGCGGAACGGCTTTCCATTGCTTGGCAGGAGCTCTTTTTATGAAAGAGTGGCAGTGAGCATCCATACAGTTTTCTCCTGTGCCGAGATGAAATCGCTCATCAGGGCTACGGTACCTTCATCATCCCCCTCGGAGGCGGTCTTCAACACCTTGCGTTCCAAGGCGATCAACGCTTTCAGATAGTCGAGGATCAGTTTTAAAATCTCATTGTAGTCGCTAACCAATTTCGTCTCCTTGATGGCCGAGGCTTTCAGATAGTCACTGAAGTTGTGCGCAGGCACACCGCCCAGCATCAGGATCCGCTCAGCCACTTCATCTGCCTTTGCCGCAGTATCATCGTAAAACTCTTCCAGTTTTGCGTGGGCAACAAAAAATTCCGCACCCTTTACGTTCCAGTGGAATCCGCGCAGGTTGGTATAGTAAACCTGCAAGCTGGCCAGCAGTTGCTGGAGTCCGTCGACTGTCTTATTCACACTCTTGGGGTCTAAACTTAAATAATCCAATGTTTTCATAATGCTACTTTTTTAATTGTTTTTATTTATACTCTTTTGCAAATATATAAATAAATAGCATCACATCAAACTGTTTTCCCTTCAATATGGTATAGATCTTTTCTATTTTTATGCAGGTCTCAACCTTTTTTCCCATGCTTCTCTTTCAGTGCTTTATACATTGGTTCCCAGGATCTTGTTTATCTCATCTTTGTAGCTTCGTCCGACAGGTAATTGCTTACCGTTAATTTCAAGTGTGTTTCCGAAAACACTCTCAATGTCTTTTACCGAAACGAGGTATGATTTGTGCACCCGGATAAACCCCTGCCTCTTTAAAAGGTTTTCCATATTCTTCATCCGGTCAAGTTTGGCAAATTTCTTGTCTTTCGTGTGGATTAACACGTATTCTTTCATGCCTTCCACGTACAGAATATCGCTGATATTCAACTTCACGGACTTGTAGCCCGATTTAACAAAAATGAAATCGCGGGTGATCGTCTCGTTTTCATCCGATGGCGAACTGTCGGAACTGATACTGTCTGCTTGTATGCTCAGTTGATCGGCAACTTTGTTCACTGCCCTGGCAAACCGTTCAAAAGAAATGGGTTTTAACAGGTAATCGCGAACATCCAGCTCGTAGCCTTCGAGAGCATACTCAGAATAAGCCGTGGTAAGGATAACCGCCGTTTTTTTTTGAAGGGTGCGGATAAATTCAATTCCAGTCAGTCCCGGCATTTGAATATCCAGAAAAACCAGTTCGGCTCCCCCTGTCTCAATAATTTCCCAGGCGTCCTTTGCATTGCTAAAAACAGCCAGTAGTTCAAGTTGTGGCATTTTTGCAACATAATCGCTTAAATATTGGCGGGCAATCGGCTCATCATCCACCACGATACATTTAATCTTTTCCATTACAACTCTTCTTTTTTTGAAAAAATCGGAAACCGGAGCGACACCATGTACACCTCTTCCTTCTGCACGATTTCAAGTTCATAATTTTCCCCGAAAATCAGTTCCAGCCGTTTCTTTACATTTACCAGTCCAAGCCCTGACCCCTTCGTTTTCCCGGCTTTTTTATCTTCCCGGTAACTATTTTTACAAACAAAAAAGAAGCGACCCTTTTCATCCCAGATATCCAGTTCCATCCACCCTTCATCTTCCCGGCCAATGGTCCCGTGTTTAAAGCAGTTTTCCACGAAAGGGAGCAACAGCAGAGGCGGAATAAAACCTGTTTGTCTGCTTACATTAACCGAAAAGCGGATATTTTCAGGATAAGAGATTCGCCTTTTTTCCAGGTCGATATAATTCCGGATAAAATCCAGTTCCTTTTCCACCGGCACCAATTTTTGCTCGGTCTCATAAATCAGGTACCGCATCGTGTTCGAGAGCTCCAGTACCATCTGTGAAGCCAGGTCGGATTTGGATAAGGTCAGCCCATACAGGTTGTTCAGGGTATTAAAAAGAAAATGCGGGTTGACCTGCGATTTTAGGTACAGGATTTGGGCTTCCTGGCTGCGTTGCAGCTTCTCACGGCTCTCCTGCTCTTTCTTCGCCTCATTTTCATAGAGCCTGAACAGGGTTGCGATGAACAGGATGACCACGTTTATCATAAACCCGGGTAAATAGGCAGCCCTGCCTGGTTTTAAACGATTGAGCAATTCAGGATTATTGCCCGGGTTCAACTCCCTTCTCAATTCTAGAAATTCGCTTGGAAACTGGCCGGTGAAGGCAGGGACAGACTCAGGGAACAAGCCCAGTAACTTGACCCGTATCACGGAAAACACAATACACAACAAAATGGAAGACAGAATGAATAACACATACTTTTTACGTCTGACCAAAAAATGGGAGGCCAGCACCCACCCTGAAATATAGAACATACCTGCAAACAGCGAAATTCCGGCAATTGCCCTGGCTATTGCCATTGCCCATGGCAAAAACAACGCGAAGGAAATATACAGGAAATATGTCAGGATGAACCAAACGCTGATATGTACAAGTATTTTCTTCATACCACAATTTTACAAAAATAGGCAATTCAGCGCAAAACGCTTAAACCAACGTCATTTAATTTTAAACCAATGACCAGAATATTCAACATGCCGCTTATTGACCTGTCAGGTTATTTGTATAAAAGAATGTGTCATTGGATGAAAAGTTTTTGCAACGCGATGCAGGGAGCGTAAGTTTGAAGCGAATTTAAAAAAGCAATATTATGATGAGAAAAAAACTTACAGGAACAGCAGCACTGCTAATACTAATTGTGTTCAGCAGTCTTGCCTTTGCGCCGGGCAGGCAGGATGGCTTTCGTGAGCTGTTCAGAAGGAGCCCGGAAACCCGCGCACACGTGGTTACCATGGTCATGGAAAACAGACTGGACATGGATAAAGCTCAGGCTGAAAAAGCCTTGCAGATTAATGTGGAATACGCGAAGTTAAGTCAACCCTACCTGAAAAAGGATGGTGTGACAATGGAAAATACGGGTGAACTGCTCACGCTCAACCAAAAGCGGAGCGACGAACTAAAAGCCATCCTCACACCGGAACAACTTAAAAAGGCGGAAGAGATTCGGGAAAAGTGGATTCACCAGCTGGAAACCATCTTGACCCATTTAAAAGAAAACAATTATTAATAACCATTCACTTAAAATTTTACAACAATGAAAACAAGAAATCTTTTATTAGCAGGTTTGATTACCCTTTCAGGAATGTTCGTTTTTAATTCCTGTGAAAAGGATGACGAAACGGTAGCAGAGGATTTACCGGCTACCGAAACAGAAGCAGCCGAAATGGTGGCCTCTTCACTGGCCGGCGGAACCTCCGGTGCCGCGTCGGATATTGAAACTACTGCCGCGCTTGCCAACGAGGCGGTTGGTTATGAAAGTAGCCTGATGTCTGCCACCGCGAGTGACCGAAGTTTAAGTTGTGGCGAATCGGCTGACACCACAATAATCACTGCCGCCACCGGTGTAATTACCTATAATAACACCAAAACCTACCATTACACGTTGGCGTGCGACGAATCAGGGAACCCCTTGAAGCTGGATGTGAGCTTTAACTATAGCGGTGAGTTCGATGCACCCCGCCTGGGTTCCACTCACTCGGTGAGCGGTGATTTTGAAATCACCCAAATCGAATATACTTCCGATATGTATCTGATAAACGGCACGTGGCAGCGAAGCGGCGGGTTCGAGTCCAAAATCCGTAACAAGGCAAACCGCCAGGCCACGATTCAATTCGAGCTTGTCGATGTAGCTGTTGAAAAAGAACCTAAGGAAATCGACAACGGCACCATGCACTTCTCGATATCAGGCGGCAGCGGACGCGGTTCGTTCAGCTACGAAGGAACCATTACGTTTAGTGGCAACGGAGAAGCAATCATCGAAATTTCCGGAACCCGCTATGTGACCAACATGGAAACAGGCGAGGTGGAAGAAGCATAAGAAATCGTTTAATTAAATGATTTTGGCGATGGCGAGTGCGACAGAAAGGTATATGTTTCGCATGCCCGGAGAAGGATTCACCGCAGGGCTGTTTTTCTCGACCGTTATTTTGACTAAGGATAGCCTGCTCAGTTAATTGAGTTCAGAAGATCAATAATATACCGGCATAAGTTTTTATGCCGGTATGTTTTTTATAACAGACTCCTCATTTTCCGCCGTTATTTTTTAAATCATTCAAACAGTTTTGATCCAGTAACGGGATTTTTCCCCCGGTTAAGAAGTTAATAAGCGGGCCGCTGTGTTCGGCAGCCCAATACATCAGGCAATCCTCGTTATTGCAGTGTTTTCCGTGCGTTATATCCTGGTGATTCGCGACCATTTTTGTACCGTTATTGACCAGTCCGAGGATATGGCCGAACTCATGTTCCGTGACGGTTGTCTCCAGTACCGGCGTGGAGGGCTGCCCGCGATCCCCGCTGATTTCCCTGATCGTTTTTTCGAAAATAACCATGGAGGTGGGGCCATACGCGATGCCCAGCACTTTTGAGTCGCCCTCGTTTTCAGCATAATCCGCATCGGCAAAGAAAAACCATGCTGTCAGTTTTTTATCTTCCGGATCAGGGAAGAGCTTACGGTTATCCTGCTCAATTTTTTTTATATCATCGAGCGAATAGACGGCTTCACCTGGCGAGGGAATAGAGGCGGCGACCAAGTCGATTCCACCGTTCTTGTTCAACCGGGATTCCAGAAATGCTTTAAGATTGTTGAGTGCCTCTCCTGTTGGCTCAAATCCTTGCACACTGGCGATCTCCACGATTAACCGGTCGTAATTTTCTCCCGAAAGAAAATCATTGGGTATTACAACTTCTTTCGGTATCTGATCATCCGGGTCGGGGATTGAAGGATGATCCTGTTCGCAACGCGAAAAAAGGGCAATTCCAATTGCCAGCAACAAAAAGAATTTGAATAACTGCTTCATTTTTTCGTATTATTCTTGCCGCTAACCAGCAACAAATTCCAATCAAAAGTAAAAAAACAAAACGTAGAAGATAAATTCTTTAAACCAAAACAACAATAATTTCAACCAGCAACCTGTATGGTTCAATTGTTATTGGTTAAACTGTTTGGTTGTTTGTTGAATTCATTTTGCCGTTCGATGAACAAAATTCTTACGTAAACCGATTTGTATTAATTTTATGCCGTAAAAAAAATAATAGTATAGTTATGAGAAGAATTATTTTTAGTGGTATTTTTTTCATGTTTCTCGCACAGGGTGCTTTTGCACAGAATTTCGGGATGCAGTTTACACCCGAAGAACGGGCCCAAATGCAAACAGAATGGATGGAAGAAAACCTGCAGTTAAACGATTCGCAGCTGGTAAAAGTTGAGGCCCTGAACCTGGAATATGCCCTGAAGATGGAAAAAATTAAGGAAATCAATGGCAATTTGAGCAAGCTGAGAGCGGCCAGGAAAATATCGGAAGAGAAAGACAAAAAGCTAAAAAAACTGCTGGATAAAGAACAGTTTGAATATTACCTCGACAAACGAAAAGAAATGCAAAAAAAAGCCAGGGAAATGGCCAATGAACGAAAGAAAGAGGGCGGGGTTGAACAATTGAACAAGTAATTAAAAAAAAATAGAAATTATGAAAGCAAAACAATTTGTATTGATTTTATTCGTCATTCTGCTGGGTGTAACTTCAGAGTCGTATGCACAACGAAGAGTAATCAACACCCCACGCCGGACGGTGGTGCAGGGACCGCGCGGAACAGTGGTTTACCGGAAAAAACCGGTAGTCCGGACTGTAAGGAGCTTGCCACAGAGCGCAGTTGTTATCCGTTACCGTAACGTTCCTTATTACTATCATGGCGGGGTGTTTTATGTTTCCAATAACGGGGTTTATGTCCGCTCGGTACCGCCCGTGGGCATCCGGATTGCGGCATTGCCTGCCGGATATGTGCGGGTAGTTGTCGGTCCGCGCGTTTTCTTTTATGCCGGGGGTATATTTTATATCCTGGATGAAGCCAGCAAGGAATATGTCGTTGCTGACCCGCCCGTGGGAGCGGTTGTAAGCCAACTGCCATCTGATGCTGTCGAAATTGAAATCGACGGCAAACCCTATATGGAATATAACGGGATCATTTACAAGCAGGTAACGATTGAACAACCTGGTTACGAGGTAGTGGGGAAACTTGATGAATGAGAAACAACCCTGGCAGCGTACATGCAAAATAAGAATGTTTCCCAGTTCAAAAGGATCTGAGGATGATCTTCTCTGCCATTTACCGGGTGCTAGCGAATGCGGTAAGTCAATGAAAAGTTCATCATCGGCCACCAGTTTAAGATACTTTCCGATACGGGCAGGTCAAGTTCATCTGTCATTTCACTGACAAAATTCTTACCACCATCTTTCAGATTGGGGCTGCTTAAGACATACTTTCCCTGGTATACCATCCCCAGTTCGAATTTAAAACCCACCCTGTTTCGCGGTATAGTCCTCCCAAGGCCAATACCGAAATAAGGTTTGATGGCATTACCCATATCGAGTTTGCCATAAAAACTGCCATCATCGTTTGGTGTGATCACGATATCCGTGTCCTCAAATTGCAATTCCGGATTCTCTCCCAATACAGCCGTTAAGTCCTGGTAATTTGTGATCGACCCGTTTGTAGAGGCCTTGTTAGTCCCAAAATAAAACCCGCCGGTAAAACAGAAGATGCCGTTTTTCATCGGATAATAATCCACCAATGTTTTGAAGTTGGGAAGGGTTATCTCGGTATCGGTCAATTCACCTTCCGCATCGACTTCATTTCCGCCGTTCTCCACGGTAAAATCAAATTCTATCGCGTCGTTGTGGCTATAGGTAAAGTAATCGAATCCTGCTCTCAGCCTCAGATTGGGAGAAAGTGAGGTAGCTCCCTGAACGCCGATGCCATACAAACCGGCGTTGATGCCGGCACTCCAGCTTTCAAATGCACTATACTGGGCATTAACGGAGAATACCATTATGTGCGCCAGGATGAACGAAAATGATATATTACGTATCATGATGGGAATTGTTATAAAATAATGTAAAATTGTTATTTATTGTTTTTTATACTTATAACATTTAAAACAAATATTTAATAAAATTGTTCTTCATATTTTTCTATTGCCTATTTTTTTAGAGTTCGGGTTTAAATGTAAAAAGTTGTATATTTGCAACCATAATAACGAATCAAATCTGTAAAAAAAAAGCATCAACACCAATGAAAAGGCTCATCTTACCCACACTCATCCTGTGCTCAGCGATCGGTCTCTTTGCTCAATCAGGAGAAAAAAACTATTTCCGGAAGGAATATATCAAGGAAGTCATGAACAAGGCAGCCGTTTGGCAACTGCAGCATCCAAAGCACGCACCGAACGACTGGACAAATGGCGCCTTCTATGCCGGCGTGTTTGCTGCCTGGCAAACCACGAAATCTCCGGTTCTGTATGAAGCGATGATGGCCATGGGAAACGATTCCACGCAGTGGCAACCCGGTCGCAGATGGTATCATGCAGATGATATCGCGATCAGTCAGACCTACATCGATCTCTACCGGATTGAGAAACAACAGAAAATAATCCAGCCCACGATTGACACGGTGAAGCTGCATTTGGAACGTGATTATCCCACAAGGGGCAATATCGATGGTATCAAATGGTGGTGGTGCGATGCCCTCTTTATGGGGCCTCCCGTGCTGGTTAAACTGGGTGTGACCCTGAATGACCCTGCCTATTTTGCCTACAACGACCAGTATTTCAAGGAGTGCTACGATCTGTTGTACGATAAGGAGGAACACCTTTTTGCACGTGACCTGAACTATGTGATCAAAAATGACGGAAATGACCGTTATGAGGCGAATGGGAAAAAGATTTTCTGGTCCCGTGGCAATGGCTGGGTGATGGGAGGGCTTGTTCGCATTTTGCAGGAACTGCCGGCCGATTACGACAATCGACCCTTTTACGAGAACCTGTTCAAAGAGATGGCAGAGCGCGTACTCTCCCTGCAACAGGAAGACGGTCTGTGGCGCGCCAGTCTGCTGGATCCTGCATCTTATCCAGGAGGTGAAGTAAGCGGATCTGGATTTTTCTGTTACGCCCTTGCCTGGGGAATCAATAACAAGCTATTGGACAGAGACACCTATCTCCCTGCTGTCAAGAAAACATGGGTTGCCTTGAACCAGTGTGTGAATGAAGAGGGACGCGTGGGATGGGTGCAACCTATCGGCGCCGATCCCCGTAAAAATTTCACCTCAGAGAGCTGGGAAGTTTACGGTACGGGTGCCTTCCTGCTGGCCGGCAGTGAGGTGATTAAACTAAAGTAACAGATTTGTTTATTTTGTATTTATTATCCCAAGAGATTTACAAAGCTGGTGAAAACGGCAAAAGAGATTGAATCTATCTATAACCTGTATGTGGACGAGTTGTTCACGTATGGTCTCTATCTTGGTTTTGAACGGGAGATAGTGATGGACGCCATACAGGATGTATTTTGTAAACTTTCTGCCGACACATCCATGTTGGACAATGTCTCAAACATGAAATTCTACTTGTTTAAATCACTCAAAAACAGACTCTTTGACATATACAGGAGCCGAAAAGAACATGTCCCCCTGGAAAATGTAGATGCTGGCCGGGAAATGCCTTTCCAGATCAATGTGAATGTGGAAGATCTTCTTATCGAAGAGGAGGAACAGCAACAGATTAAGAGAGAAATAGAAGAGATGCTGGGCTCACTCACAGACCGTCAACGTGAAATCATCTATCTCCGCTATGTGCAGGAATATGACTATCCTCAAATCGCACAACTACTGAATATCAGTGTTCACGCATGCCGCAAACTGGTATCTAAAGCAATCGCCAGCTTAAGAGAAAAATTTGGCACACTCGTTTTTCTTTTCCTCATTTCTTAACCTAAAAGTGTTAATATTATAAGTTTTTCAAAAAACAGGGGATAAATTTTTCTTGCATTCGTCTATTTATTAAATCCGTTTCTAAATAATGTAAGACGCATTAAATGAATTTACAATGCCAAATTATAAACGATATACAGATTTTTTAAAAGATAAGCAATTTATCAGGTGGCAATTAGCCCCTGATGAAGAGTTAGAAGCACAGTGGAAGGACTTTATCAAAGAAAATCCGCATCTGCATATAGAAATCCAACGAGCCATTGATTATCTGAAAACAACCGGATTAAACAAAAGCACCTTAAACGAGGATGAACGTATACGTTTATTTAATGAAATTCAATTTAACATCAAGCAATCGTTGAATAAAACAAAAACCCGCCGGATTATCCGACTTTCCGTTGCTTCATGCGCCGCCATCGCCCTGCTCATGATCGGATTAAACCTCTTTCTTTCTCAGAAAAATGATATCCATTCTTCACCGGAACAAGAAGTCATTGTGGGGAGTCTATTAAACAATGAAGATATTCAACTGATTACGGAAGAAGAATCGCTATCGTTTCAAAACGATGTGCAGATGGAGTTCGATGAAAGAGGAAAAGCAAAAATAACACAAATCGACCGTGAAGAAAAAACGGTGGAATTGACCAAAAGCAAGCAAAACACGCTGATTGTCCCTTATGGAAAACGCTCCACACTCATTCTTGCCGACGGAAGTAAGGTGTGGCTCAATTCCGGTTCCGTGCTTGAATTTCCGGCACAATTTACCGGGAACAAACGTGAAGTGCGGCTGGCGTCGGGCGAAATGTACATCGAAGTGGCACCCGATAAAAAGAAACCATTCTATGTACATACCTCCGATTTTAACGTAAAAGTATATGGCACCAAATTCAACGTCTCCGCGTACGCCGACTCTCAGAAATCGGTTGTATTGGTGGAAGGCCGGGTAAGCTTGCAAACCGCCAATAAAAAGGAAACTTTCTTAGCCCCCAGCGAACAGGCTGTTTTTTCGGATAACAGCACATTCCACACGCAAAAAGTAGATGTGAACCAGTTTATCAGCTGGAAAAACGGTTATCTGGAATTCAATCAAACCCCTATAACGGAAGTACTGAAACAGGTTGGAAGATATTACAACCTCTCTTTTGACTTCGACAACGATGTAAACTTACAGAAGCGCACCTGTAGCGGGAAAATTTACCTGTCTGAGAACCTGGATAATGTAATGGCCACGGTCGGTTTATTATCCTCAACAATTTATACCAGAAAAGAAAATCAGATATTCATTACACACAAACCCTTATAAAAATTTAAAGCCTATGGAAAATGAAATAGTTAGTTAAAACTATCCCGACAATGACAGGTCGGCATAAAAAAAGCCGAACGATACTGCGAATACCGTCCGGCCAGATTGAATTTAATTACCTGAATTATTAATAATTAAAATCGTACAAAGATATGAATAAACATTGTATTGAGGGAAAAAAATCCTTCAATAATTTACTACACGTTCTAAAAATCATGAGAATAACCCTGTTCTTTCTGTTTTTTTTCATCCTGTTTTCCTCAGCAGCCAACAGTTTCTCCCAAGAATTCACTTTCAACCAGAAATCGGCTTCAATAAGAGAAATATGCAAACAAATTGAGAAGGGGAGTGATTATGTTTTCGTTTTTTCGGATAACAGCGAAAAAACAATAGATAAGAAAGTGAACATCGACGCCAATGCAAAAAATGTGGCGGAAATTCTGGATGCGGTATTATCCGATACGGGACTCACATATAAAATATTGGACAAACAAATCGTCATCTATGAGGCGGGGAAAATCATTTCAACAAAAGTATCGGAACATAAGATCCCGGAGACCATTATCCAGCAACCGGCCAAAAAGCAAATAACCGGCAGAGTCGTAGATGTTCAGGGTGAGCCCATCATCGGTGCCAACATTGTAGAAGTCGGTACAACCAACGGAACCGTGACCGATGTGGATGGAAATTTCACGCTCAGTGTGGAAGAGGATGCCACCATTCGTATTTCGTATATTGGCTATCTGGAACAAGATATCAATACAGCAGGAAGAACGAATTTTAACATTACACTTTTAGAAGATACCCAGGCATTGGAGGAAGTCGTCGTTATTGGTTATGGGGTAGCCCGAAAATCGGATATTACCGGTGCTGTGGCTTCCATCTCCTCCAAACAATTCAAAGACCAGCCGGTGAAACGGGTGGAAGATATTTTGCAGGGCCGCGCAGCGGGTGTGGCGGTCACAAGTGTAAACGGTCTGCCCGGAGGTGAAATTAAAGTTCGCGTTCGCGGTACTACCTCTATTAATACAAGTAATGATCCGTTGTATGTCATCGATGGCGTTATGTCCGGCGGGCTGGATGTGAATCCTGCCGACATCCAGTCGATTGAAGTATTGAAAGACGCTTCGGCAACAGCAATTTACGGATCCCGAGGCGCGAATGGCGTGGTACTGGTTACTACCAAGAAAGGGGTAGAAGGCAAAGTACAGATTTATACGGATGTGGCTATAGGCGTATCGAACATCCTCAAAAAATATGATTTATTGAATGCCTATGAGTATGCAAGCGCACTGAAGGAGTACAATGGTATTTCCTTTGCAGATGACGAGATGGCTGCCTATAAAAATGGTTCCAAAGGCATCGATTGGCAGAATCTGATGTTGCAAACAGGTATTAGTCAAGATTATAAATTGGGCGTTTCGGGTGGAACGGCTAAGAATAAGTATCTTATTTCGGCCAATTTGCTCGACATGACAGCCATAACCATTACGACCAAGTATCAGCGTGCACAGTTGCGGGTGAATTTAGATAATGAGCTTACGAATTGGTTGACGCTCTCTACCAGAATAAATGCTTCCCGTGCTCACAGCCATAATGGCGATATTGATATTATGAACTTTTTGAACTATTCTCCTACGATGGAGATGAAAGATCCGGTAACGGGCGTTTATAACATGGACCCCTACAACTCGGTAAACGGGAATCCTTATGGAGCTCGCGTAGCGAATTACGATGATTTATATGTGTATGCCTTAAATACAAATATGGCTTTGACCTTCAAAATCATGAAAGGGCTGACCTTTTCCGTACAAGGTGCTGCCAATTACTCCCATATTCCAAATTACTCTTTCACCTCAGAGTTGGCCAAACCTGGGCAACTTAGCGAAATGGAGAACTCAAGTCGGATGAATCTCTTTTGGCAGAATACGAACAATGTAACTTACAATACTAGTTTCGGCGATCATAACCTGATGGCAACAGCTGTATTTGAAGCCAACGGTACTGAAGGAAGAAATCTGAAGCTGACCGGTAGCGAGTTGGCGAATGAGTTTGTCGGTTACTGGAATGCGCAGAATGCAAAGACGCGCGATGGAAGCAACGGCTATTCCAAGGAAGCTATCGTGTCGGGACTCGGCCGAGTTATGTACAACTACAAAGGAAAGTATATGGTGACCGGTACCTTCCGTGCCGATGGTTCCTCCAAGTTTCAAAAGGGTCATAAGTGGGGTTATTTCCCCTCAGCAGCAGTTGCTTGGGACATTGCCAAAGAAAACTTCATGAGCAAACAGGATATTTTCCGGCAATTAAAGCTAAGAGGTAGCTTTGGTATCGTAGGTAATCAGAGTATCGGTGCTTACAGTACATTGGGTATGTTGGCTGCAACGAAATACGACGGCTATGGCAGTGATGCGATTCATACAGGCTATTGGACCGGTAATCTGGCTACACCAAATGTAACTTGGGAAAGCACGTATCAGTATAACATCGGTTTGGACGCCAGCGTGCTGGATGGCCGCTTGAACTTTACGGCCGAATGGTTCCGGAAAGATACCAAAGATTTATTGCTTCGTAAACCGGCACCACAATATAACGGTGGTGGCTCTTTCTGGGTCAACCAGGGTGAGGTGAGAAATTCGGGTGTTGAATTCTCGATTACGGCTACTCCTCTAACGGATAAAGATATTTTTGGCTGGGAAACATCGCTGAACGCATCGTTCCTGAAAAACAAGATCGTCGATCTGGCGGGTAGTGATTTTATCGTCGGCGAGAATAACACAAGTATCGGGGGCGGACCTATTGAAATTATGAAGGTGGGTTATCCCATTGGGTCTTTCTATTTGTATGAATGGCAGAACTTTAATAATCAAGGCGCCAATCTCTACAAACGTCAGTCTGATGGAAGTTTGACAACCAATCCGGGTGCGGATGAATTGACTACCATGGGGCAATCGGAACCTAAGTGGACTTTCGGTTGGAACAATACATTTACGTGGAAAAATTGGACCCTCAATCTCTTTATTAATGCTGCATTGGGGCAGGATCGATTGAACGTAAGCCGCTACTCGATGGCTTCTATGACAGGTGTGTATCGTTTCATCTCTTTGTCTGACGCTTATTATAAAAGCTGGGATCAGGTAGCCAATAAAGCGGAAGCCGTGTATGCAAGTCATAAAAACTCAGACAATCGTAACTATCCGGACTCTGACTTCTGGCTCGAAGATGCTTCATTTGTGAAGCTGAAAAATATAAGTCTTTCATATAGCATCCCTAAAAAGGTAGCGAGAATAGCCGATATACAATTGTCGGTTAGTTCGCAGAATTTATTCACACTAACGAAATATACCGGTATGGACCCTGAAGTATACAGCGAAGGTGTTTATGGCTATAATGGTGTGGATATGGGATCTTATCCTGTGCCAAGAACATTCACTTTTGGTATGGAACTTAACTTTTAATCTTTTAACTATTAACTATACATGGATATGAAAACAATATATAGAATATTCAAAACGACCGCACTGGTATTGTTGGCACTTTGGATGGTATCCTGCCAGGATTTACTAACAGAGGACCCTAAAGGACAGTTGGCCGTGAAAAACTTCTTCAATTCAAAAGGCGATTTAGACCTGGCACTGAATGGAATGTACTCCATAGTAGCCCAAGATATGTATGCCAATATCTGGGCAGGCTTCGAGGCTGTGATGGGTGACGATATTTCTACGCACCCGGCGGCCAATAAACAGGGAATCCGTGAAGTGGATACTTATAATATATCAGATAACAACTCGTGGGTGACTGAATTGTGGAGCGCTCGCTGGAGGTTGGTAAAAGCGGCTAACTTCATCATCGATAATGCCGGACGGACGCCCGATCTAACTCAGGAAGAGAAAGATGCAGGTATCGGACAAGCTTATTACTGGCGCGCCTACTCGTACTTCTATTTAGTAATGGCTTGGGGTGAAGTGCCGATGGTGGTGAAAGATGAAATCAATTATAACATGCCCCTGGCATCTATCGCTGACATTTACGACTTGATCGTGTCCGATCTGAAAAATGCGGAACAAATGGTTCCCGACAATTATACGAAAGAACCTTTTGCCAGAAATGGGGTAAACATTGCTGTTAACAAAGGAGCTGTGAAGGCAACATTGGCCTATGTATATATGTCGATGGCGGGATACCCGTTGAACAAGGGTACTGAATATTACCAACTGGCTGCCGGCAAGGCAAAAGAAGTGATCGATGCCTCAAAGAAAGGTACTTACTACTATAAATTACTGCCTGATTACAAGCAGGTATATTCCATGGAATGGAATAAAAAGAATCCGGAGGTACTGCTTGGAGTTTATTACAATCGTGGGACAGGGGCCATTACAAACGCTCCTTTGGCGGACTTCTTGGCTGACTACGCTTATGGCGGCGGTGGTTGGGGCGATACGAACGGAGAAATTAAATTCTGGTACGATTTCCCTAAAGGCTCTCGCAAAGACGCGTCTTATTTTCCTAAGATCATTTTAAAGAACGAAACCCAATTGCGGGATTGGTGGGAAGACCCGGACCCGACAGCTCCCCGTGTTGTTATCGCTCCCTGTTTCATGAAGAAAGTGGAGACTACCACCGGTGATGAGTTTGACTATACGAATCCCAAGGTTTTGATGAATCAGGATGGAGAAAAGACTCATCAGATCATTCGCCTTTCAGAAGTGTATTGCTGGTATGCCGAAGCGGTAGGCCGTTCCAAAACCGGTAGTATCACCGAAGCGGTTAATCTATTGAATGAGGTGCGCAATCGAGCCAACGGGACGGCTGTTGCGGATAGAGACATCTATAAAACGACTATGTCGTATGATGAATTGGCGGAAGCTGCTTACAATGAGCATGGGTGGGAAATAGCCGGTTATTACTGGGGAAACATTGCTACCAGAGCCCGAGATATGCTCCGCATGGATCGCATCAAAGATCATTTTGAATACAGAAAATTGAATCCGGCCATTGAAGTAGCACCTGGGGTATTCAGAAAAGAAGCCGTATCCGTATCGGGTACGTGGAATGATAGCAAGGTGCATCTTCCCCGTCCTTTCGTGGATTCATCTATTAATCCGAATTTAAAGAACTGAGTGAAACAGCTATAAAAGATATGCATTATGAAACTAAGATATTTGTATTTGGCAATAGGTGCATTATGTAGCACCTCTCTGATCTCATGTGGCGATAGCTACAAAGAGAAAGTAGAGATTATTTCATGCGTAGCTTCTGAAGATGCCTTGACATTTGAGGTCACTCCGGTCGATATGAAGCATGTAGACATCACTACAGATGCTGACTGGAAAGTATTGGTAGATCAGGGAAGTGGTAATTGGCTTACGGTTTCTCCTTTGGAGGGGTCAGGCAATGCTACACTCAACATTTCCGCAACCAAGAATACGGGTCCCAAACGTGGAGCAACACTTACAATAGCCGCTAAGGGAGCAGAAGTTCAAACGATTACGGTAATCCAGGATGGGTATAAAGGTACGATGTATAACTTCGCCGATCTTCAAGGATGGGAAAAAATCGGGATGCAGGCTGGGATAGAGCCGTTTGCAATTGTAGACAGCCCCGACTGTGAGGATGGAAAGGCGTTGAGGATATTTACACGGGCAGGTGAGGAGTACTCATGGCCTACCGCGGACCGATTCAAAGTACAGACCACCACCCAGTTTGGTTCGGGACGTTACGAGTGGCGGGTATTCGTTCCTGAAATGGGAATGAACGATCGAGCGAGTATCGGAGCGTTTGTGTATTTCGATGACGGACATGAACTGGACTTTGAAATCTGTTCCGGTACGGCTGTTGATCGTGGTACCTATAATGTGAAATCGGACGAAGTGTTATGTCTGGTTTCCAGTCAGGCGAATCCTTTCTTTACGGATAAATTCGCGATCAAGAGCAATGCTTGGTATACGCTAGTATTGGATTTGAAACTGGAAAATGGCAAATACCTCGCCGAATGGCTGATCAATGACAAGAGTGTGAAGAAACAACTCTTGAACTTCGGAGAAAAAGAGGCCTATTTCCGTGCGCTATGTAGCGTTGAGAATCTTCCCGGTATGGGCGATCATCCGGCTACCCGCGAGAACTATGCCCTGTTTGATTATTTCGAATATGCACCGTATGATTATTCGATGAAACCGATTCCCGAAGGTCAGCTTCCTCCTGAACCGGAAGGAGTAACCACTCGTTGGGACTTCAACGAAGATGGAGTTATACCTACGGAGTGGAATAATGCCGGAGGAAGTATATCGGGCGGATTCTTGCATTTGCCAAACAACACCAATCTGAGCTACAAAAAGGCGGTAGGAGCCGGTAAATACACGTGGGAAATTGATGTCCCGAGTATCGGAATAGGTGAGAAATGGCTGGGAGGTGGTAATATCACTGCTACGAATGTAGCGGAAGAGAGATCGTTCTCCATGTTCGTCTTCCCGGGTACTCAGAATGATCGCGCAGCTTGTCAGATACCTCCCTCTCCCGGACAGATGTTGGTACGTTGCTATACCGAGTCTATGGGAGTTTACAGTGTACCTATAGATCCGGGTAAACACACGTTGACCATTGATTTGAGACTGAAAGATGGTATGTATAGTGCCGCTTGGATCATAGATGGCGTTATCGTGAAAATATTCGATACATGGTATACCCCTGCACTATTCCAGTTTGGCTTCTCCTTCATAACCTTTGCCAACGGTGGCGGATGGCAGGGAGATAAAGAAACGCAAGGCGTGTATACAGCCAAGTATGACTATTTCGAGTATAAGGAGTATGAATAAATTCGGTAAACATTAAATAAATGACGCATTCAAAACTAATCAGCACAGTTGCATATTGTGTGATGTTGGTAATGGTAAGTGTTTCCTGTAAGCAGGAAACACTTACCAAAGCCGAGAAAAAAGTATTCCCTTGGTATATATATCAGGAGGGCAGTTCGTTTCAGGATATAGAACCTGTGAAAGAGCTTGTTCATTCGATTAGTGTTTTCGGAAATCCGCCGAAGTCTTTTATAGACGAATGCCACCGGAATAACATTGAGGTGTATCATGCTGTGGGTGGAAGTGAAGAGAATATCGATACCCCGGATAAGATAAAAACCTTAGTAGATGGCTATGTCGAGGATTGCAACGAAAACGGATATGACGGCATAGACATGGATTTCGAACATTTAGATGCGGATGTGCAGGGTACCTATACAGGTTTTCTGGAACTTGCTTCCCAGAAACTCCATGCTGTCGGAAAGAAGCTGAGTCATTGTGTCGGATTTTATCCAGCCTTGTACGAAGATGAGACCACGCCTATGTTTCACGATCCGGACGTGTTGGCAAGAACCTGCGATCTAGTTCGGGTGATGTGCTATGATATGTATTTTGCACCCGGAGTAGATAAACCGGAGCTTAAGGATCGGGATGATTGTATGGGTGTTGGTCCGACTGCCAACTTTGCCTGGACCAAAGAGACCATGGCTTTTTGGATCAAACGTATTCCTAAACAGAAACTGGTGATGGCTCTGCCGGCGTATTCGAATGACTATGCCGTGAGCGGCAACATCCGAGGCAGACAGATTTATCAGGCGGTGCCGGACAGCGTAATCGGTGTTTTACCTGCTCCTACGTGGCTGTGTTATGAAAAAGTAAATATGTATTTATACGACGGCTCGGATGGAAACCGACATCTGTTTTACGCAAGCGATGCCCGGAGTACGGAGGCTTTGCTTAAACTTGCCGACGAATTGGAGATCCCTCAAATTGGTTTTTGGCATTTCAGCAGTGTAGATCCGCAGATATGGGATGTTACTGAGAAGTGGAAAAAACAAACGGAGCATGTGTCCGGAAGCTAGTATGAGATTATGAGATTATAAATCGACCTTGAATGATATAGCCATGTTTATACCCCCATTTTCAGAAAGGCTATTTTGAGAATAAAAGCCACAGAAGGATGCCTGAGTCCTCTGTGGCTTTTGTTTGACTAGCATGTATATTACCTAACCTGGACAAGCCAGAACCAAACAGGTCTTACAAAGTTGAATGAAAATATTTCCTTCTGTAATGCTCGTCAATAAAGCGTTACAGAATGTTGTCAAAAATATTATGCCAAAAAATAGATCAATTCAAACGATGAGTCTCCTCTGAAAACCCCGTTTTTTCAAATTACTGAAAAACGCAGTTTCGCCGGGGAAATGTGATTACTTTTATTGACTAAGAATATATTTACAATAATATACATGATGAAACATAAATTAGCTATATATTGAGGCGATTTTTGCCCAAAAAGTGCTCTTTGACATATTTGCGTGATATATTTCACTATCCTTACAAAGTTTATCCACAATGAGCGGGAGTAAGCCCATAGTTTATGCTTGGCAAGGCTTCTGTAGCGGCTCTTGTCGTTGGGATAATGGTGGCCTAATTGGAAAATGCTCGCTTCGACGTTGTTCCTGATATTGGTTTCCTCTATCGGGATTTTCTTGAGTTTCTGCCTTAAAGCGGAAGCCGTAAGGCTATCCTGGTCGAACCCTCTTGAAAGGGGCGAGGAATATACTAAATGGCAAGCAAGATACTACAGTACCGTTTGTACTTACCCATGGTTAGACGAAATAGAAGAAGGTGATTTCATAGCTATTGATCTCAGCGGTGTTGATGCAGGTTTGATGGGATCAGAAAACACATTACGTTGCCTTTTAAAGGGTGTTCATGGATTTGTCTTTAATGGCGGTGGAATGAGAGATACTGATGAAGTAATCCAACAAAAAATTCCATGCTGGAATTACTTCCCTTCACAATCTATGGTACAGGCAAGAATTAGATTTGATGCAAAGGATATTCCAATTGCCATAGGCGGTGTAACGATCTATCCTGGTGACATCATCGTTGCAGATAATGACGGTGTTATTGTTGTACCTAGAAAAGTAGCAGAAGAGGTATATAAATATGCTTCTAGGGGTTTGGTTGCGGATAAAGCCACACGTAAAAGCCTTTATGAAAAACTTGGGTGGGAATTAGATGAAACAGTTCAATAAAATCACCTAAAAAACTCGAATAAAAGTTGCTTGTGTCTGACAAAATATTTAATTTTAGCGCATTAAGTAAAAACTAACCCTCACCTGACACATGTGACACAAACATGCAAAGATCATGATTAAAATTATAAACAATATGAAAACACGTTATTTTTTATGTATTGGTTTATTCACGGTCGCTACCTTTTCATGCATGGCGCAATGGAAAGGAAAACCGGTCGTTTTTTCGCATGGCAGACTTAAAGTGTCGGACAATAAACGATTTCTGCAACATGAAGACGGAACCCCATTCTTTTATCTGGGCGATACGGCCTGGGAATTGTTCCACAGACTGGATAAGGAAGATGCCGATATCTATTTGACAGACAGAGCAAAAAAAGGCTTTACTGTGATACAGGCTGTTGCCATTGCCGAGCTGGATGGACATGTGGCTGCGAATCCCTACGGTTTTTTGCCTCTTGAAAAACTAGATCCGTCACGTCCTGCCGTTAAAGATGGTCCTGCCAATGATTATTGGGATTATGTGGATTATATTGTGGATAAAGCCAATGAATTGGGAATGTATGTCGGCATGTTGCCAACCTGGGGACGATACTGGCACGACGACAAAGTTGCCTTTTTCACCCCTGAAAATGCCTTCGAATATGGCAAATTCCTGAGCAAACGCTATAAGGATAAAAAGATTATCTGGATCTTGGGAGGCGACCGCAACATCGATAATGACCGTCAACGTGCAATCATTGAGGCTATGGCACGGGGATTGAAAGATGTAGAAGGCGCCTCGCACCTGGTCACATTCCATCCTTCGGGAGGCAAGGGATCGTCGGAATGGTTTCATCACGAACCCTGGCTTGACTTTAATATGCGTCAAAACGGTCACAATTCAGATTACACGAACGTTTACAGTAAGACCCTGGATGATTACCGGCGAACTCCGGCAAAACCGGTGATAGATGGAGAGCCGCTTTATGAAGACCATCCCTTATCGTTCAATGCTGCACGGTTGGGGCACTCTATCGCTGCCGACGTACGTCGCCCGCTTTACTGGGATTTATTTAACGGGGCTTTTGGCCATACCTACGGCCATCATTCCGTGTGGCAAATGTACGATCCCGACAAAAAACGTCAGGGCGTCAACAATCCTTTGATGCCATGGAAAGAGGCAATCCACCAACCGGGGGCCGGCCAGATGATGTACGGGCGTTTGTTGATGGAATCCCGGCCTTTTTTGACCAGGATTCCCGATCCATCTATCATTGTTACCGACAAAGTAGCCACCTCAGTTCCGGGAGAAGGCCGTTACCGTTTTGCGGCTACCCGTGACGAAGCAGGAACCTATGCGATGATCTATGCACCTGTCGGACGCGAATTTTCCGTACGAACCAATGTCATCAAAGGCAAAAAAATAAAAGCATGGTGGTATAATCCGCGCAATGGAAAAGCAACAAAGATTGGTACGTTTGACAACGACGGAAAGGAATGGACATTTATTTCCCCCGACAAGGGGGAGTCGATAGACTGGATACTGGTACTGGACGATGCGGAATGTAAATATCCCGCACCGGGGAGACCTTATAAACCACGTGAATAGTTTGGTGGAACTGTCGGCGTTCATAACCTTCTTACCTATCGTAGTTTAATTTGCGGTTGATTATTGATGAAAGTAGTTTCTGTTTTTATAACTTTACGATCTATTTTAACTACACAGAATTAAAAGATTAAAAGATGACCGAAGAATTAAAATCAGAAGGAAAATGCCTGTATTGCGGGAAAATGTTTTCGCAAAAAGAAATTGGCAAACATTTGGCAGAACACCTCACCATAATGGAAAAGGAATCGGCCGGAATGGAAAATGAATCTACTGGGAAGAGGGTATCCAATTATGTGCATGTAGAAGTTGAAGCGGGAGAAATGTTTCTGCATCTCTTGGTAAAAGGAAATGCCCAAATGAAAGTCATTGATCAGTTTTTGCGGGATATTTGGCTTGAGTGCTGCGGTCATTTGAGCGCTTTCGGGCATAAAAATTTTAAAGTCGCGATGAGTCACAAGGTGGAAGATGTTTTTCAGCCCCGGATTAAAATATATCACGATTATGATTTCGGTACCACAACACGAGTGTATCTAAAGGCACACAAACATTACCAACTGAACCTGAAAGAAAAGATCATTCTGCTTTCAAGGAACGAACCGCTGAAAATCATGTGTTCAATGTGTAAAAAAGAACCTGCTGTAAATATTTGTACTGCTTGCTGGTACGAAGAAGAAGCATTTTTCTGCGAAGCCTGCTCTGAAAAACATGCTGAAGAATGCGAAGATTTTAACGATTATGCCCAAATGCCCGTAGTGAATTCCCCTCGAATGGGCGTGTGTGGTTACACGGGGGGAACAATCGATTTGGAGAGGGACAAACCTTATACAAGATAAATTTATGCCACGTCTATCAAAAGAATTCAAACAAGCCATTATGGAAATTCCGGTTGAAGAACTTCAAAAACTGGTGATTCAATTTGCTTCCAAAAATAAAGAAATATACGATTTTGTAAATATTCATTATGTTGAAAGTGAGGATGCAGAGGACGAACTTTTTGAGGAGACAATAGCGAAAATCAATCGAATAATGCCATACGAATTATCAAAATATCAGAAAAAAATTGCCCGCCAGATAATTGAAATAGGTCTGCAGCGGGAATATCAAAACGGAATCGAAAAGGCTGAGGCCGTTATTGAAAAGTGGAAATCGGGAAAGCTGGACAACCGGGATGCTTATCTTTCTATTTACAAAAAACTGACTTCACACGACAAGCACCTGGCCCGCAGGTATGATAATATGTCGGGTTCAAAATACCTGATGATTATTTCCGAGCAGGTGGCCGACGGGATTGTTTCCTTTGATGAACTGGGTGAATTGGACGACCAGGCCCGGCAGGTTATTCAAAACTGGCTGGATGTAATTGAATCATAAGGAATTATTTTGAAATAAATAAAAATGAAGTATTTAGTAAAAATTGTCGGTTTGTTTGTATTTCTGGCCGCAGTAATATTTAATGCAAAAAGTCAACAGCTTCATAAATGGGAAGTACAGCCAATTGTTTTCACTGCAAACGGACAATATTCCAATCCTTATGCAGAAATACCCGACCCTAAATCGGAAGATTTGCTGAGGGTTACTTTTAAAGGTGTTGATGGCGAAGCCAAAGATAAAATAATCGAAATTGTGGGATTCTGGGATGGCGGTAATGAATGGCACACCCGCGTAAAAACCGGGTGCCGTTCGAAGTAGATGGTCCAAAACATCTCGACCACAACAAATTTCACGACAATTGTTTCTGTCTGTTCCCGGATAAAACCACTGCCTTTGTTGAGCAGGCCAAAGTTCCAGTGATGGGATTTAAAGTGCTGGCTGCCGGCGCTATTTCTCCTGAAGATGGCTTCAAGTGGGCCTTCCAAAACGGCGCTGATTTTATTTGCGTGGGAATGTTCGATTTCCAGATTGTAAACGATGTGAACATCACCATCGATACACTGAACAACTTACAGGGCAGAAAACGGGAGTGGTACGGATAAAAAAGTATTCTTGAGTTTCCTCCGATAAGTCTTTTATGCTCAAAATTTACAAAAATACACCCTGATTTTCAACATGTTGCAATCCATTAAAATCGGATTCCGGGGTTTTCGGAGCAGACTCATTCTTGGTTTACAAATAGCCCCCCATTTGTAAAAACGCCGGTTTTGGCCCATGGCTTACATACAAAACTCACGGTGCTGTAAAAATTTATGACCCTACCATTGGCACCGCTGCGGTCTAGACACTGAAAAAAAACAGTTCCGTTTCACTGGTTATGAGTGATCATCCGATAATTATCGAGTTTTAAAAGTATGAAAAATCTGACTTACTTCATTCTATGTCTCGCTGTCACGAGCATATACGCACAACAGAATGTGAATTACGATGAATCAAAAGTACCTGCTTACACTCTTCCTGAACTGCTGAAGTGTCAGAACGGGGAGATGGTCACTACAGCAGAAGAGTGGGAAAAACAGAGAAGGCCGGAACTGATGGAGCTGTTTAACGGAAGCCATCTTATTGATGTATATCCCAAATAAACCAAAAGGGAAAGTTCCGGTGTTTGTAGGATACAATTTTAAGGGAAACCACAGGATCATCCAGCACTTTCAAGGCTGAGTTTTAGCCATTATCACACACTTTCAAGGCTGAGTTTTAGTCCGAACCTCACATTTTAGAGGCGGAGTTTGCAGTTTATCGGAATATTTGTATCTTTGTTCAACTTAATTAAATGAGACATCGATATGGACAGAACCGCGATTGAGCAACTCATAGAGTGGAAAGGGAGGAAGAACCGCAAACCATTGGTCGTACGCGGTGCGCGTCAGGTTGGAAAAACATGGCTTTTGAAAGAATTTGCGAAATTATATTACGAAAAAACAGTTTACATTAATTTTGAAAAAAATGAGCTCGCCAAGAAATTGTTTGAGCAAGATTTTGATATCCGGAGAATACTCAAATCCGTCTCTCTGATGGAAGACGTAGATATTGATGAGCAAACTCTTCTTATTTTTGACGAGATACAAGAAGCACCACGCGGAATAACTTCCTTAAAATATTTTTACGA
>DPAC01000121.1:0-4454 GCA_003517675.1 Porphyromonadaceae bacterium
CGCGTGAACGGGGAGATGATCGACAGAGAGTACGTAGTTGATTTCGTGGAGAAGTACCGGGAGCAGTTCGAACCGGTGAGGCCTTCCTTCTTCGAGCTGACCATGGAGATGGCGTTCCTCTGGTTCGCCAGGCAGAAAGTGGATATCGCGGTGATCGAAACGGGACTGGGGGGGCGGCTTGACAGCACCAACATCATTACTCCGGTATTGAGTATCATCACCAACATCGGCTTCGATCATATGAAGTTTCTGGGTGACACCCTCCCACAAATTGCGGCAGAAAAGGCAGGGATCATCAAGCCGGGAGTAGCGGTGGTGATCGGCGAGAAAGGCGACAAGGAGGTGGAGCAGCTGTTTCGCAACAAGGCTGCTGCCTTGGATGCACCCATCCGTTTTGCGGAGGAGGAAGTCAACGATCTTTCCGCGGTGAGAAAGGGTTCCAAATGGATTTATTCTACCCGCGAATACCCCACAATAATTGGCGAACTGGGTGGGTTCGCACAGAAAAAGAATGCACGTACCGTGCTCACCGCAACAAGGTTGCTGATGGAACAGGGATTTACGATTCCACACAATGCGGTATACCAGGGATTCTCGCAGGTAATCTCCCTAACCGGCCTGCAGGGACGCTGGCAACTGCTGCAGGAGAAACCCAGGATCATCTGCGACATCGCACACAACGCACATGGGCTGCGCGATGTGATGGAACAGCTGAAAGCAGAGCAATACAACCGGCTTCATCTGGTGTTTGGAATGGCGAACGACAAAGATACAGAAAGTGTGTTGTCCCTGCTGCCCAAAGCGTGTCGGTATTACTTTACCCGTGCATCGGTGGAACGGGCACTGGATGAGCATTTGCTTCAGGAACAGGCAGCCTTTCATGGACTACATGGAGAATCTTTCGGTAGCGTGGCGGAAGCAGTGGCAGAAGCCATAAAAAACGCCGATAAAGATGATTGCATCTTCATCGGCGGCAGTTCCTTCGTGGTGGCAGATGCACTGCCACTGTTCAGCTGATCACCAGATCAGCACAATCCGGAAATTGTATGTTTGAGGTGCTGTTGGATCTTCATAGACATCGGATGCCTGGATAAAGAAAGCCACGTCACTGTTACCCCCCGACTGATACATCACATCGTAACTGATGGTCTCGGTAAAGATCTCGGTGATGTTTCCCTCAGTGTCGGTAGCGTAGTGGGTATATACATAGGGCAGGATTTTCTGCACCTCATCCACCCCCTGTTGCCCCAGGAAGAGATAACCCAGCACCGCACCATTCTCGTAGATAAATTCGGTCAGCTCCGGCAGTGAATAGATCGCTTCGTAGCGTCTCTCCTGGTCATTCCACTGCCAATCACTCTGCTTCGCCTGGATGTTCACAATTTCCCACTGGGTAAACTCGAGGTTTTGATTGTTCTCCCTGAGAGCTTCCTCTATCATCCTCCTCACCTCGAATTCAGAAAGGGTGTCATCTGTGGTGCAGGAATAACTCCCTACCAGTATAGATACAAAGAGAGCAGATGCAAAAAAGATCTTTGTGATGTTTCTTTTCATTTTCTATTTCTGTTAATGATTTTTACAATCGTTCATACGCCCATTGTTACGATGCTTTTACCTCTGTGACAGGAAAACGCCGCATTCGTTTAAATAAAACAAAAAAAAAGACGAAAAGTTTTTAACATCCTTACAAAAATCGACCATAGCGTTCCATAATTGATAGGGCTTATTGTTGGCGAATATTTTGCTAAATGTATTCACCAATCCGGTTGTTTCCACCGAAAAAAAAGCTAATTTTGTCTGATAACAAAATTGGAATAGAGGACAGATGAAACAATATCTCGATTTACTACAGCGGGTGCTCGATGAAGGCGTGCGAAAAGAGGACCGCACCGGAACGGGAACAATCAGCATCTTCGGCCACCAAAGCCGGTATAGGATGAGTGATGGATTTCCCGTGCTGACCACGAAAAAACTCCATCTGAAATCGATCATACACGAACTGCTCTGGTTTCTGAAAGGGGATACAAATATTAAATATCTGAACGACAATGGCGTAAGGATATGGAACGAATGGGCTGACGAAGAAGGAGATCTCGGACATATTTATGGTTATCAGTGGCGCTCATGGCCCGACTACAACGGGGGGCACATCGACCAGATATCTCAGGTAGTCAACACCCTCAAAACGAATCCCGATTCACGCCGCATCATCGTCAGCTCGTGGAATGTGGCCGATATCCCCAATATGAACCTCCCACCCTGCCATGCTTTCTTTCAGTTATATGTGGCCGACGGCAGGCTGAGCCTGCAACTCTACCAACGCAGCGCCGATATTTTCCTGGGTGTGCCTTTCAATATTGCCTCCTATGCCTTGCTGCTGAAAATGATGGCGCAGGTAACAGGTCTGCAGGAGGGCGATTTCGTGCACACCTTCGGCGATGCACATATCTACCTGAATCACCTGGAGCAGGTCAGACTGCAGCTGAGTCGCGATCCGAGGCCATTACCGGAGATGAAAATCAATCCCGACGTAAAAGATATCTTCAGTTTCCGCTACGAGGATTTCGAACTGATCGGCTATGATCCCCATCCACACATCAAAGGAGAGGTTGCGGTATGATGAATCACAACACAGGAGAAATCGCCATCATCGTTGCGCTCGATGAACAAAATGCCATCGGTCGCGATGGTGATTTGCTCTGCCATCTGCCCAACGATCTGAAGCACTTTAAACAGATCACAACGGGACACACGGTCATCATGGGCCGGAAGACCTATGAATCATTGCCGAAGGGGGCATTGCCCAACCGCACCAACATCGTGATAACCTCCGATCATGCGGAGAATTATCCCGGCTGCATCGTCGCCCGCTCTGTGGAAGAGGCGCTAACGCATTGTAAGGAGGATGAAAAGGTATTCATCATCGGCGGCGGCAAACTGTATCACTCTTCACTGCATCTGGCAGACCAGCTTTACCTCACCCGAATACATCACACCTTTGCCGATGCCGATACCTTTTTCCCGGAGATCGATTTCGAGGAATGGAACTTAATTGATATTGAGCCGCATGAGACCGACGAGAAACACCCCTATGCCTATACATTTTTAACCTACACGAAAAAATAATCATTCAGCAATGGGCGAAGAGGCATGGAAAAGATTTATAGCGGGTGATGAAGAATCTTTCTCAACACTTTATCATGTATATTATCAGGAGCTTTTTGCCTATGCACGAAAAATAGGGTTCGACGAAGAGACGTGCAAAGATGCGATACAGGATGTCTTTTTCAAAATTTATGCCTCAAAAAGCAAACTCTTACACATTCAAAACATTGAATTTTACCTGCTCCGCAGCCTGAAAAACCAGCTTTTGGACATTTACAACAAAGAGCACAAAATGCAGGATATCAACGATCAGGATATTCTTATTGAAAACGAAAAGAACATCATTGATCAGATAATCGACGAAGAAAAACAGACGCAGTTGGCAAAAAAAATCACCCTGCTCTTGCAAACATTACCTCCCAAACAGCGAAAAATAATCTATTTTCATTATCAACTTAACCTCAGTTATGCGGAAATAGGGGAAATTTTGAATCTT
Organism: Porphyromonadaceae bacterium; assembly: GCA_003517675.1. Classification (GTDB taxonomy): domain Bacteria; phylum Bacteroidota; class Bacteroidia; order Bacteroidales; family Dysgonomonadaceae; genus Proteiniphilum. Next base: position 3,602 of record DPAC01000121.1, read on the forward strand.
TCTCCCGATGCTGTCAAAAAAACGATTTACCGCGCATTGAAAAAAATGAGACAATCTTCGCCAAACAAACCTTTGCTGCTTTTTACGCATTTATTCACAATATTTGGTTAATTATCGTTAATTATGTCCTTGTTTTAAGTTTCCTCAGTCTTTTATATAAAGAGTGTGAATGAAACCGAACATGCAGGATAAGGATTTTTTGAGCGATGATCTCTTCGTGTACTGGAGGATTCATCCTACGGAAGAGCTGACTGCCTTCTGGGACAAATTGATCAGTGAGAATGAACATCTCCGTGAACCGTTCCAGGCGGCCATTGCCGAATTCGATAAAATACGGCAGGGACAATACTTGTGCCGGTTTGATGAAGACGCCATGTTTCGTGAACTGCAAGGGAGAATCAGCCAGCGCAGGAAGAGAAAACTACGGGTACTGTATGCATCATCTGCAGCTGCCATCTTACTGCTGACCTTGATTACCCTGCTCTATACCTATACACCGAAAGAAGCATTCCCCGATACGCAGATTACTTCCATTGGAGAGGTGATGAACCAGAACAAAGTGCAGCTCATCACTGGGAATCAGGTGGTTGATATGGAAAATAATGCCACGGTACAACTATCAGAAAAGAAAAATGCAGTGATCCGGGATTCTCTTTCCCAAAAGGAAATCGACTTGAAAGACCATCAAACAAACAGGCTTATTGTTCCTTTCGGGAAAAGATCATCACTCCTGCTTGCCGATGGATCAGTGGTATATGTAAATTCGGGTACCGAATTGGAATTTCCCTCTGCTTTTTCCGGCAAGACACGGGAGATTGGTGTAAAAGGTGAAATCTTTATTGAAGTGACGAAG
>DPAC01000121.1:4756-13157 GCA_003517675.1 Porphyromonadaceae bacterium
TATATGCAATTGAACAAAGCCACATTGACGGATGTACTCAAAAAAATCGGCCGATACTATAACATCGAATTCAATTATGATGCAGCGCTGAATTTACAAGATCAGACATGTTCGGGAAAACTGTTCCTGTCGGACAATTTGAATGATGTGCTGGAATCATTTTCAAAAATGACCTTTCTTGAATACATTACAATGAACGACGGGGTCATCTATATCGATAGACCCGGAAAACTGTGAATTTAATTACATATCATCATTAAAACGAAATGCTTATGACAAAGACACAAAGAGAAAAATTAAAAAGCCGGATAATGCGGCAACACTATCCGGCCAGGATGTGAATTTTGCGATTCAGCAAGCGCAGAGACCAAACAAGTTTGGGCTATGCCGAGCGTCAGCAAAATCTACGAAGTGAATTTTGCGGTTAAGCAAGCGCAGAGACCAAACAAGTTTGGGCTATGCCGAGCGTCAGCAAAATCTACGAAGTGAATCATAATTTATTGGTAACAAATTAAAATTCAAACACAAAGATATGCAAGAAAATAATAACCATGCACATTTTGCCTCGAAAAAAAGCGAAAAGTTTCTTACGGTCATGAAAATCTGGTTTTTGATATCTCTACTCTGTGTTTTTTCCATCTCGGCAGAGAACACCTACTCCCAATCAAAGACGGTGAGCGCCGAATTAAAAAACATCACACTGAGGGAGGCATTGCAAGAAATTGAAAAAAATAGTGATTATCTATTTCTGGTGATGGATGATACCGAGCGTATTTTATCAACGAAGGTGAACGCATCCTTCAACAGTCAGTCCATCGACGAAATTCTTAATTTATTATTGAAGGATACAGGACTCTCCTACTCCATTGTCAACCGGCAAATAACAATTTCCCGGAAACCGTTAGCCGAAGAGAGCAAAACAGAAATCAACACGACGAATGAAGTGGTACAACAGACCGAAAAGACAATCACCGGGAGGGTCGTCGATGAGAAGGGAGAATCCATTATCGGCGCCAATATCGTGGAGGTGGGTACCACCAACGGCACCATCACCGACGTGGATGGGCGGTTTACTTTCCGCGTGGCCAATGATGCATCTATTCAGATTTCCTATATTGGCTACCTGACTCAGACCATCAACACCACAGGAAGAACCAATTTCAACATCACGCTGGTGGAAGATATGCAGTCACTCGAAGAGGTGGTTGTGGTGGGGTATGGAACACAACGCAAAGCGAATCTCACAGGTGCTGTCTCTACAGTAAATGTGGAAGAAACACTGGGAAGTCGTCCCATACCTGACGTGGGTCGCGGACTGCAAGGAACCATTCCCGGGCTTTCCATCATGGTACCCAGTGGTGAAGTGGGATATGATCCTATCATGAAGATTCGCGGACAGATAGGATCAATTGAGGGCTCCAGTAACCCTTTGATCCTGTTGGACAATGTGGAGATACCCAGCCTACAGATGGTCAACCCAAACGATATTGAATCGATCTCAGTACTGAAAGATGCTGCAGCCAGCTCAATTTATGGATCAAAGGCAGCCTTCGGGGTGATTCTGATTACCACCAAGAAAGGGGCTGCAACCGAAAAAACGGAGATCACCTACTCCAACAACCTCGTCTGGCAACAACCATTCAAGGAGATAGAGATTGCCGGTATCGACGGCTTAGAATATACCCTTGAGGCACACAAAAACATGAAAGCAAGTGGCCCGGCAGGTGGTTTCTGGCGCATCAGCGATGAGAGTTTCGAAAAAGCCAAGGAGTGGCAGGAAAAATATGGCAGTACAATTAAGTATAATGATCCGGTAGTTTACGGAAGAGACTGGATCTATGACGGTACCGATAAATATGGGTATCGCATCTACGACCCCGTGAAAACCATGATCAAAAACTCCGCCTTTTCACAGAATCACAACATATCGCTGAACGGCAAAAGAAAAGAAACCTCCTATAGCCTGAGTGTGGGATACTTGGGGCAGGAAGGGATGATGAAGCCGGCAAAAGATGACAACTTCAACCGGTTTACGGGAAACCTGAATCTATCGACCAAGATAACCGACTTCTTAACCGTGAGAGGAGGAGCAATGTATTCCGATGCCACAAAAAAATACCCCAACTCTCCATATGGATTCATTTCAGACCCATGGCTCTACCTCTATAGATGGAGCCGATTGTTCCCTACTGGAGTGTTGGAAAATGGAGAAGAGATCAGAGACCCCTATTTCGATACCAAGAATGCCCATACGGCTGTCGACAGGAAGAAATACAGCAACCTGAACCTGGGTACTACCCTCGACCTGACAGAAAACTGGGATTTCAATGTCGATTATGCCTACAGCACCCAGTTCAATCAGGAGACCACCTCACTGCCTACTTTCTCGGCAAGAGAACCCTGGTACACCCCCGTGCGGCTTTATGATGATGAGGGCAATCAGGTCTATGTGGATGAGAACGGCAACCCGACCGACACTGGTGGCATGCCCGCATACAGGTTTCCCTTCGTGAACTACGTGACAAAAGACAAATCCAATTACTACAAAAACTCCTTTACCTCCGATAAGCATACGGTGAATGTCGTCACCAATTATTACCTGAACCTGGCCGACCAGCACATGTTCAAGTTTATGCTCGGATCCAATATTGTGAGCTATGAATGGGACAACCACTGGTCCAAAAAAACAGACCTGATTGACGAGGACAACCCGCAGTTTAACTTCGCTGTCGGGACGGAAACAGTTGGTGGAAATACCAACTGGGACTCACAAGTTGGTTATTTCGGACGAGTCAACTATTCCTATATGGATAAATACCTGTTGGAAGGAAATCTGCGCTATGATGCCACTTCCAAATTTCCAGCCCACTTGCGTTGGAGATGGTATCCCTCTTTCTCCGGAGGATGGGTGATCACCAACGAATCATTCATGCAGGATCTGGATCCGGTGCTCAACTTTGCCAAAATACGAGCTTCATGGGGGTTAATTGGCGACCAGTCGGTACCCAACTCACTTTACCTTGCCACAATGAATATCAGCAAGAACGCATGGCTCTCAAGCAACGGAGAACAGTTCTTCCAGTTGGGCACTCCCAATCCCATATCCGCAGGTATCAGCTGGCAGGATATTGAATCACTCAACCTGGGACTCGACCTGCGCCTCTTCAAAAACAAGCTGGGTCTGGTCATGGAGTGGTTTAGAAGAGACACGAAAAACATGATTATCCCGGGCGAAGCGCTGCCCGCCACATATGGCGCCTCTGCTCCTCAGGGCAACTATGGAAATCTCCGCACAAAAGGATGGGAGATCTCGGCTGACTTCAACCACCGATTCGCAAACGGACTCCGTTTGAGCATGAATGCCAACCTTGCCGACGCTGTAACGAAGATCACCAAAGGTGCCGACTGGAACACACCTTACGAGAACAGGTTGCTGAGCAACACTTACGCTACCGGCAAAACTTACGGCGATATCTACGGATATGTCACCGACCGCCTCTATCAAAAGGAAGACTTTGTCTACGACAGTGAGGGAAAGATTGAACAGACAACCATCATCTGGGAGGGAACAGCAAAAGTGACCAACAAACTGGCAGGCAACAACCCAGTATATCAGACCTATTTCGAGGATGGCAACCAAATACTGCTGATCAGCCCGGGTGACGTCAAATTTGTCGATGTCAACGGAGATGGTTATATAACCCCGGGAAAGAATACCTTTGGAGATCCGGGCGACCAGGTGGTGATCGGCAACTCCACCCCACGCTATGAATTCGGATTTAGGCTTGGTGCCGACTTCAAAGGCTTTGATGCCTCGATCTTCTTTCAGGGGGTAGGGAAAAGAAGCATCTGGGGTTCCGGTCAGCTGGCAATTCCCGGCTACCACGCAAAAGATGGGGCGATGCCACAAGCAATAGCCGAGGATTTCTGGAAAGAGGACCGAACCGATGCTTTTTATCCCCGCGCATGGAACCTGAATGGTGCCAACGAAGGATTTGTAATGAGAAAGCAGAGCCGTTACATGCTCAACATGGCCTATCTGAAGCTGAAAAATATCACATTGGGATACACCCTGCCACAGAATGTTTTACAGAGCCTCTATCTGTCTAATGCACGCATCTACCTCTCCCTTGAAAACTTCGTTACGTTTGATAAGCTGAGAGGGCTGCCCATTGATCCCGAAGCGATCCCTGGCTTTTCACCACTGCGGCCGGAAGGAAACTACAATCTGGGACGTACGGGTACAGGCAATCCCGCCTTTAAATCGGCTTCTGTTGGTGTTCAATTTAATTTATAAAAATATGACAACTATGATGAAATACAATCTACATACCCTACTGCTCATTGGCCTGTTTCTGTTTATTACCGGATGTGAGGATTTTCTTGACAGGCCACCACTGACTGTTGCTAATGATGAAACAGTCTGGACCAGTGAAGAAAAGGTACGGCTTTATGCCAACAAATATTACACCGACTTCTTCGTCGGCTACAACTCCGGATGGGGCACCACCGGTGCTCCTGTGGAGGGATTCACTTTCAGTGATGACATCATCCACAACGGTTCACAAGGTAATTTCACCCGATCAGTGCCAAACAGCCAGATATGGAGCATGAGCCTGATACGTTCCATCAACATCATGTTGGACAGGGTGGAAAACAAGATGGGGTCAATTCTCTCCACTGAAGCATACAACCACTGGATAGGTGTTGGCCGCTTCTTCAGGGCACTTGAATATGCATCTATCGTTACTGCCTACGGTGATGTGCCCTATTATGATCATGTGGTGAGTGATACCGACCTGGATGACCTCTATAAACCCAGAACCCCCCGCAATGAGGTGATGGATCATGTCTACGATGACTTGACCTTCGCTTTCAACAATGTGCGTTTGAACGATGGTGACCAATCCGTTAACAGATATGTCGTTGCCGGATTCATCTCCCGGGTGGCACTCCATGAAGGAAGCTGGCAAAAATACTACTACAAAAACAATGAGCGGGCAGAGAAATTTTTCAATCTTGCCCTGGAAGCTGCCGACTTTATCATTCAGAGCGGACGTTACGACATCGTCACTGAGTTCAGAGACCTTTTCACATCAGAAGACCTGAAAGGAAACAAAGACTGTATTCTCTACAGGCACTATGATCAAGCGGTGGGCGTCACCCATCACATTGCCACCTTGAACAACCTGTCTGAAACGGTAAACTTCGGCCCCACGGCAGACCTGATCAAATCGTTCATCTGCAACGATGGGAACGTCTGGCAAAATTCAGAACTGATGAATGCAGACAACTTCGAACTGAAGAACATGATCAAGACCAGGGACCCGCGGCTGGAGGCTACCTTTTATGACAAGCCCGCTCCCAGGAACAGGGGTTCTTTCTGGTACATCAACAAGTTCCTGCCGCGCAGTGTAGCCAAATCTGTCGAAGCTGGCAATGCTCCTCCCGTTGAGTTTACAAGCACCAACAACAGAACCGATTATCCGGTAATGAGATATGCAGAGGTGCTTCTCAACTGGATAGAAGCAAAAGCAGAACTGTCCACGCTGGGAGGTAGCGAAGTGACACAATCCGATATCGACCTCTCCATTAACAAGATTAGGAACAGGCCCCTTGCAGCTGAAGCTGTGGCAATGGGGGTGCAAAAAACCGCACCGATGCAGCTCGCTGCTTTGCCCAATGATCCCGAAAGAGATGTGGATGTTTCTCCCCTCATATGGGAAATAAGACGGGAAAGGCGCATGGAGTTCGCTTTTGAATACTCACGCATTGCAGACCTGAAGCGGTGGTACAAGCTTGAATATATGGATACAGACCTTCACAGTGATCTGCTTGCAGGCGGATGGGTCAACTTCCCCAAAGAGCTGGCAAGTGAGTTGAAGACCGCCAATGCAGGACGTTTCTCCGTGATCAAAATGAATGGCGATAAAGTCACCTACAACGGAAGCAACAATGCAGAGATGATTGGTTTTTATCAAAGCAGCAGCACCAGCGGCAGACAACCTTTCCTCAACCAGGTGAACGTGAATCCATACCTCGCACCGGTAGGAAAAACGCAAATCGACGATTACAAGAGCAAGGGATATCAGCTGCAGCAGACCGAAGGATGGCCGCAAAATTAGTTCAACACTTAATTCAATTAATATGATGAAACGAAACAACAACATAAAACTGGAGATGCTTCTCATTGCTATTCTTGGCATGTTCTTTACCTCCTGTGAAGAAGATTTTCCGACAAATGTGGAGTCTCCATATGAAGTGGTATTAAAATCGATTAAGATAGTAAATGCCGGCGCCGACGGTAATACCGTAGTGGAAGGCAGGTTGGATGAGAACACCAAAACGGTCTGGTTTCCCCGCCTGGATCCCGAAACCGACCTAACGGCAATACGTTTTGAAGCAGAGATGTCAGAAGGTGCTCAATTGGACAAGGAAACATACAGCTTTGAATTTGAAGAGGGAAAAGATGAAGAGACCATCGTGATCAAGGTGGTGAATGGGCCACGATTCAGAGAATATTTTGTCACACTGCGTCTGAATGTGCCAGTATATGGAGCAGACTTCAGCAACCCGCAAATTTTCGATCATACCAATAATGAACTCGGCAATCCCATCTATCCGACCTTTGTCTCTTCACTGACGCGCGGATCTGGATTCGACGGAAAACATGTGCTCATTGTTACCCGCGCAGCGGAGGGATCCCATTTGCTCGACGTAAATGATCTGAAAAACAATGAGATCAAACCCATCCCTCTCAATTTGAATGGGGTATCCGGAGGAACCTTTCCCGTCAACCTCGGCGCACAAGTGTACGGACACACCTACATTGCCAATCTGTCAGGAGGTCTCGTCTCACCGCTTAAAATCTATCATTGGAGCGATCCAAGCCAGGAACCGCAGGTAATCGCCAATATCAACAAAGCTGATATTCCGGGAGCAGGAGCGCGGCATGGCGACAATCTTTCGGTCAACATCGATCAAAACGGGAACGGATACATCTTCCTCGGTGATAATGCAGTGACCCAGATATTACGGTTCAAGGTGCAGAATTTCACCGAAATATCGGAACCAACCATCCTCCCTTCTCAACCGGGACTGGGAGCATTCATGAATATGAACCGCATCGGGAATACGGATCAGTACCTGCTCACCGGACATGAAGCCCCCTTCATGGTGGTAAACGCAGAAGCAACGGTCTTATACAAAATGGCCAACACCTCCATTCCTATCAGATCATCTGACCCACGAATCGTATATTTCAACGGCGAACGGTATCTGCTGACAGTAACCGCTGCCCGATCAGGAAGTGACCCCGTGGTAATGTATGTGTACGATCTCACACGGGGAGAGACTATCATTGAAGCGCTTGAAATCTTTGAGGCAGGCAGCAAAACCCCGGTGTTTCAATACTCATTACTGGGGCCGACCAATACTTCACCCTCCACACAGACCGGATGGTATGTGACGAAAGATGAAGCTGGCAACGATGACAAGCTGATGCTTTACGGTGCTTCCAATGATGCCGGTTTTGTGATCGTGGAGTTCCCTAAGAAAACACTCGATGAATAACCTGGAATAGCTGTAAATGAACGACTTTGCCGGCAAAGCCACCGGCAAAGTCGTTTTTCAAACTCAATAATAAAAGGCTACCATTGTTGTGTAAATCACAAAAAGGTCTTCCTGTAACTATCTTAAATCAATGTCTACTGATCAATTCAACGTAAAAGACTTTTCAATGAAAAAAAGAATTGAATATTACTTCCTTTTTTTAATCTCCTTATACATTGTTTCCTGTAGTGACGATATTCCGGAAAATATCGACACGGAACCAGTTCCAGAGCCTCCTAATGAATGGATATTTCCCAAGAAAGAGATGCGGTCCGTCTGGATTGTTACCGCCTGGGGGCTGGACTGGCCAATGGGAAAATATGACATTCAGGCACAGAAAAACCAGTACATCCAGTATCTCGACAAATTTAAGGAATTGAACATCAATACTGTTATTTTTCAGGTCAAACCGATGGGAGATGCTTTCTACGAATCGCCATACGAGCCGTGGAGCGCCTCCATTACCGGAGTCAGAGGGAAAAAACCGGATTACGAGGTACTTCAATTTCTGATCGATGAAGCGCACGCACGCGATATGGAATTTCACGCATGGATGAATCCCTATCGAATCGCCACGCGGGCAAACAGCAGTACCCCCTACCCCCCCTTACACACATCAGTAAAACCGGAGTGGGTAGTGGGCCACGAAAAAATACAGATCTACAATCCTGCTTTACCCGAGGTGCGCCAACGACTGGCAGATATTGTCAAAGATCTGATCACGAAATATGCGGTGGACGGGATTCATTTCTACGACTATTTTTATCCCGACCCATCATCCGCAGGCGTC
>DPAC01000008.1 GCA_003517675.1 Porphyromonadaceae bacterium
TATGTCCAGATATCGGGTATCAAAACCGGGACAGGCATCTCATCAGAAATGGCAGTTGATGCAACAGATTTTCGGGTTAAACGCATAATAGACAGACTTCTTAAAAAGCATTATTTGTGAAATTATTAATTTTTTTATGTGTGATTTTGTGGCAAAATATATTAGCCACCCGGTGGACTGTACCTATGGCAACCTGATTTATTCGGACAGCAAGGGCAAAGTGGTGCGCACCTGGCAATCGAAACCGTTTGAGCATAGCCTGTTTGCCAAAAGCCGGACACCCGCCCACCCAACTTTTTATTGCAAACGGGAAAGAGAAGCCCCCTTCTTATTCCCCCAAAGGGGGAAGGGACAAGACGCTTCGTACATGGGTCTGGGCAGGTGGCAGCCGGGAAACCCTGTCGGTGGTTATAAACCCCGGCAGTGGTTGAAATGTGAGGAGTTGATGACCATTGACCCTCTTTATCTGGAAATGAATAAAAATTAGGAGTAAAAATAAATTGCTGATATAAAATGATAGTCTTATATTTGTGATAAGTAAATATCATTCATGCTGATGAAAACGAAAGGAGAGTATATTTCACTGATTCGTGAGTATTATGAGAATACGGCACGAAAATATGGGGTCACGGCAATGGCTCTTTTCGGCTCTGTAGCCCGTAATGAACAACAGGAAGATAGTGATGTGGATATTGCTTATGAGGGACAACCTAATCTTTTTATACGCATTCGCATGAAAAGGGAACTGGAAAACTTACTCGGTTGTAAAGTTGATCTTATTCGTTTGCGCAAGGATTTTTCAGGGACAGCTTTTGGTGATGAGTTCTCTAAAGATCTGACCTATGTTTGATACGGCACGTATTCTGTTCGCTTTGAATAGAATTGAGGAAGCTATTCAGTTGATCTTAAAGAAAACCGAGTTAATTCATTCTCCTAATGATTTTTTGATGAGCTCTGATGGTATGTTTACCTTCACTCACCCGGATATAGCCCTGTAAACAGGAACCAGAAGGATTGGTTATGTACCTCGGATCCGCGGGAGAAACGACTGGGACCGGGCAGCGGTACAACCTGGTTGTTGCAGGTGCGTTCCTTATACGGGTTATATGCCCAACGGACGGAGTTTCGGCAAAAGAACTACTCGGTGCCGGCGGCGGGGGTTACCTTTACATGGTGGCCAAAGATAGGGTTTCGGGTGTCCAGGTCGTGAAAAAGCTTTCAGCAGTCAGCTATCAGCATAGTGTATTTTGTTGGATATTCGTTAGAATGAACTGCCAGTTATGAAACGATATTGCCAAACACTGGAGTTGTACGACGATCCCGAATTGATCGCCGGATATGTAGAGGAGCATAAGCATGTTTGGAATGAGATCAAAGAGGGGATTCGCAGCGTTGGAATCCTGGATATGCAAATCTACCTGCTGGGCAATAGGTTGTTCATGATCATGGACACCACAGACGATTTCGATTGGGAGAAAGATAATACACGACTATCTACGCTTCCCCGCCAGGCAGAGTGGGAAGCGCATATGTCCAGATACCAGGTATCAAAACCGGGACAGGCATCTCACCAGAAATGGCAGTTGATGCAACAGATCTTCGGGTTAAACGAATAATAGTGGATTAATTTCACCCTTAAACTAAATAGGTCTTCGTGTGACCTTTAGGTCATATGAAGAACATATTGTGCTTTTTATTAAACCTTACTTTGCAAAAAATGCTATATTTGCAAAGTATCTTTTAATAAGAGAGGCAAAAATGGAAGAAAATTGCCACCTATTTAAAAGGGCGAAGTTTGGAAACCACCATCTACCCTTTTTCGTTCCCCGAGTTTCTGAATTTGAAAAATGTAACGTTCCAACCCAAAGATGCTATTGTGAATCAACCCAAAATACTGAACCTTTTCGATGAATATTTGCAATACGGAGGGTTTCCCGAAGTAATAAAGGTTGATACAGTGGATTAAAGGGCCGTTGCCAAAAACATTTACAACTATAGTTGTTACTCCGTTATGGAAGGAAGCATTGGCATTTCCTGAAAATTTGTAAAATATTGAATTGCCCCGGGAAACAATAAAAAATGAAGTTTTACACACGATGAAGATTCTTATTACCGGCATTAACGGGTTTGTCGGTACCAATTTCACAAACAGCTGGTGTAAAAACCATACGCTTTTCGGGTTGGATATAAAACAGCCGGAGAAGGAAGGTGTGGAGCGGACTTTCGGTTGGGACGAACTGGGGAAAGTGCCTCCGGTGGATGCCATCGTACACCTTGCGGGAAAAGCACACGATACGAAGAACGAAAGCGAAGCGCAGGTTTATTTTGATGTAAACACGGGCCTTACGCAGAAGATATTTGACTATTTCCTGCAATCGGATGCACGGACTTTCATTTTCTTCAGCTCGGTGAAAGCGGCGGCGGACAGCGTGCCGGGTGAGGTACTGACGGAGGATGTGGTGCCAGCACCGGTGGGCCCTTATGGTGAATCGAAAATTCGGGCGGAGGAGTATATAATCAGAGCCTGGAACCATGATTCAAGAGCCGGGACAAAAAATATTTATATTTTGCGCCCTTGCATGATTCATGGACCAGGTAACAAGGGGAATCTGAACCTGCTGTACAACGTGGTGCGTAAAGGAATTCCCTGGCCGCTGGGGGCGTATGAAAACAGGCGTTCGTTCTGTTCCATCGGTAATATCTCCTACGTGGTGGAGCAGCTGATCGTGAAAGAAGATATTGAAAGCGGTATCTACCATGTGGGGGACGACGAGCCGTTATCGACCAACGAACTGATAAAACTGATCAGCGAATCGGTCGGAAAAAAGGCGCATATCTGGAAGTTTCCAAAGGGGATGATGAGCGCTGCAGCTTCGGTGGGAGGGTCATTGCACCTGCCACTGAACAAGGAGCGGCTGCGGAAGCTGACGGAGAACTACGTGGTAAGTAACGAGAAGATTAAACGGGCGTTGGGCATTGAGAAGATGCCTCTTTCAGCACAGGAGGGGATGCGCAAGACGCTGGATAGTTTCTGATAACAGGCAGTATGGGTGCTATAACAACATATTTGGTCGTCTTGGTTTTGCTGCTTGCGGCAGAACTTTTTTATTTCCGGATCGCGGACCGGTTTAACATCATCGATAAACCGAACGAGCGGAGTTCACACAACTACATTACCATACGGGGTGGGGGCATTATCTGGTGGGTAGCAGCATTGCTGTTCCTGATGTTCCATTTCTCATCCTCATCGCTCTGGTTCTTTGCCGGCATCACGCTGATCGCGGGGGTGAGCTTCATGGACGATGTGCGGGGACTGGGACAGAAAGTGCGCTTGCTCTTCCACCTGCTGGCAATGAGCTGCGCTTTTTACCTGGCAGGTGTCTTCGGGAGCTATCCCTGGTGGGCCATCGTGATGGGTTACATCGTGTTTATCGGGATTGTGAATGCCTATAACTTTATGGATGGCATCAACGGGAT
>DPAC01000097.1:0-761 GCA_003517675.1 Porphyromonadaceae bacterium
CACCCATTGCGGCGACCTTCGACTGGAACCTGACGGGTAAATAATAACACCATAAATATCATCGATTTGGCTGAGAAAAAACATATACCCTCCTTCACGGTCATCATCGCGTTTGTCTGCCTGGCAATCGTGGGTGTGGCACTTATCCCGTTATTATCCGTGAAACTGGCTCCCTCACGCACCCTGCCGAGCATCACGGTGCATTTCAATATGCCCCAGTATGGGGCTCGTGTAGTGGAGATGGAGGCTACATCGCGGCTGGAGTCGATGCTGGCACGCGTTCAGGGAATCAAAAATATCAATTCTACCTCTGGCAACGGCTGGGGAAATATCACCATTGAACTGGATAAACATACTCCCATCGATGTGGCCCGCTTCGAAGTCTCCACCATCATTCGCCAGACCTGGCCCGAACTGCCGCGCGAAGTAACCTACCCCTATATCACGGTAAACCGCCCCGACGAGGAGGCAACCCGTCCTTTCATGACCTATACCATTAATTCGGCGGCCACCCCCATCGTCATTCAACGGTATACGGAGAATGTGATCAAAACAGCACTGAGCGATATCAAGGGTTTGTACAAGATCGATGTGACAGGGGCCTCTCCCATGGAATGGCAACTGGAATATGACTACCCACAACTGGAATCTGTCGGCGTTACCGTGTCGGATATCAGGCAAGCCATATCCCAATATTACGCCACCGATTTCCTGGGGATGGCGGAAACGAAGATGCCGGCAGGCACACCGTCATGGATACG
>DPAC01000097.1:1114-1619 GCA_003517675.1 Porphyromonadaceae bacterium
ACAGGTAAAGGAAACAATGCGGGAGATAGAAAAGTCACTACCACCCGGTTATGAAATCCATTCCAGCTACGATGCCACCGACTATATCCGGGCCGAACTGAACAAGATCTATCTCCGTAGCGGACTCACCGTACTCATCCTCACCCTTTTTGTGCTCCTGATCACCCGCAACCTCCGTTACCTGTTCCTCATCATCGCCAGCCTCTTCGTTGACCTGGCAATCGCCGTTATCTTCTATTACCTGTTCAAACTGGAGATACAACTCTATTCGCTGGCCGGCATCACCATCTCGCTGAGCCTGATCATCGACAATGCCATCATCATGACCGACCATTTCATGCACAAAGGGGACAGAAATGCTTTCATGCCGATTCTCACCGCTACGGTGACCACCATCGGTGCACTCTCCATGATCTTCCTGCTCGACGAGCGGTTACGGCTGAACCTGCAGGATTTCGCGGCGGTGGTGATGATCAATCTGATGGTGTCATTGTTCGTGGCGCTG
>DPAC01000097.1:1913-3364 GCA_003517675.1 Porphyromonadaceae bacterium
CGGCTCTATGAAAAAATGATCCTGCTGCTTTCCCGCAGGAAATGGATCGCTTTCGTCTGTATCATCCTGTTGTTCGGACTCCCGGTCTTCATGCTGCCGGACAAGATTGAGAAAGATACCCCGTTTGCCCGGCAATATAACCGGATATTTGACACCCCCGTCTACAAGGAAAAAATCAAACCGGTGGTCGACAAGGCACTGGGAGGCACCTTGCGACTGTTCGTGGAAAAAGTCTATCAGGGCAGCTACTTTACCCGCAACGAAGAGACGGTACTCACCATCACCGCCTCAATGCCCAACGGCACCACCCTTTCGCAGATGAACGACCTGGTAACCAAGATGGAACGTTACCTGAGTGGTTTCCCCGAGATACGGCAGTTCCAGACATCCATCCCAAGCCCGCGCCGCGCCTCAATCAATGTCTTTTTCAAAAAAGAGTCGGAACATAGCGGCTTTCCCTACCAGTTGAAAAGCAATGTAATCAGCAAAGCCCTGGAGCTGGGCGGCGGCAGCTGGGGGGTATATGGGTTGCAGGACCAGGGGTTCAGCAACGACGTGCGGGAGACGGCAGGGTCATACAGGGTAAGGCTCTACGGCTATAACTACGATGAGCTGGCAGCCTGGGCCGACAGCCTCAAACAGCGGCTGCTTACTTACCGCCGCATAAAAGAGGTGATGATCAATTCCAATTTCTCATGGTATAAAGATGATTACCAGGAATTCTCCTTCGACCTGAAAAAGGATCAGCTCGCTGCCCGGGGTATCCTGCCCGGCGAACTGTTTGCTTCCCTCCAACCGGCCTTTGCACGAAATCTGTGGGTAGCCTCCGTGGTGATGGAGGGAGGAAACGAAGATATCATCCTCTCCGGCAGGCAAGCAAGGGAATATGATATCTGGGCGTTGCAACATTTCGGCATGAACAGCGGCGACCGTTTCTATAAGTTGAACGAGGTAGCCGGTATTGTCAAGGGGCAGGCTCCGCAGGAAGTGGGGAAGGAAAATCAGCAATACAGGCTGGTACTGCAATACGACTATATCGGTTCCACCACGCAGGGGCAGAAGATACTCGAAAGGGAGCTCGAGGAGTTCAACAAACGGCTCCCGATGGGTTATACCGCGGAAAATGTAGACAGTTACCGGGGATGGGGCCGGCAAGACAATAAGCAATACTGGCTCATAGGGTTGCTCATCGTGATCATCTTCTTCACCACCTCCATCCTGTTCAATTCACTCAAACAGCCGCTTGTCATCATCTTCATCATCCCCGTATCCTTTATCGGCATCTTCCTCACCTTCTACTGGTTCAAACTCAACTTCGACCAGGGCGGTTTTGCCTCGTTCATCCTCCTGTCGGGCATCACCATCAACGCTGCCATCTACATCGTAGAAGAGTACAACCGGGTACGGAAGCAAAAACCCGGGCTTTCCTCACTCAAAGCCTACCTGAAGGC
>DPAC01000097.1:3721-10551 GCA_003517675.1 Porphyromonadaceae bacterium
TAAAGAAAAGATGAAACTGAATTCAAACAGAATCTTAACGGCATATTTCTTGACTGATCTCTCCCTTTTCTATTTTTTTTGCAGGAAATATCAGAAAAAAATAAAATATAATCAATTAATTTATAGCAAATTAAAAAAGTGAGTTATTAGTGAGTTAAAAAAATTGGTCAAAACCAAGTGTTCAGATACATTTGTAATTGCAATAATGCATTAAATCTTTTAAATTCGTTGGTATGAAGAAAAAAATTCTATCGGGCGTATTTGCCCTCGCACTTCTTGCAACCACTGGTTGGGGAGTAAACAAGAGTATGAGTAATGATGCCGGTCTTAGTGATTTGGCATTGAGTAATGTGGAAGCGTTGGCTACAGGTGAAAGTACTGTCGAAGTATGCTTAGGTTTGTGGGGATCATGCATTGATGATGTTAAAGCACCTTACGTTAAAGGCACATTTTAAATGAATCTCCCCGCCGCAAGCGGACGGGGTATCATGATGGATTGCAAGATATACCTTTCGCCACAAGTGGCGGGGAATTAAACGCCAAGTGATTCAAACTTTTATTAAGAGACTGAATAAAAGCTTATATTTTATTAAATTCTATTATTCAGTCTCTTTTCACTCTTTTAAAATTTTTTTATATGAAAAATAAATACCTATATTATATATTTATACTATTTACTATATCTTGTACTAATGACAATCAATCATTTGACTCCATGTTCAAGCATAGAAAAAAAGTAATATTAGAAAACGTATCTTTTATCAATAAAGATGATTTATTATCTCCAGAAAATATAGCTGTAAAAGATAGCTTATGCGTTATTTATGAACCTCAAGGAGAAAAATTGCTAACTGTTTTTGATTTAAAAAATAAAACAAAAAAAAAAGAACTTTTAGCCAAAGGAAATGGACCTGGTGAAGCTATCTCCCTACAGACTATTTTATTTGACGGTCAGCAAGATTTTTTTTATTGTAATGATGTAGCACAAAATAAGTTGAATATTTTTTCAACCCCGAACTTCAATCTGTTAGAACAAAAAAAAATCAACTTTTCATTTGCTACATTCACAAGAGATATGAACAATTGGATTTTTTCAATCGTTGGGCAATCTAAACCTTTTGTTTTTTTTAAAAATAACGAAGAAGAAATACGATTTGGATCCCCAGTTAAAATTTCACATGTTGAACCAAACATTATAACACAGGTATTGCAAGGACCAATAGCAGTAACGAACACTCCAATAAAAAAATTAGCTTGGTTTTCCGTTTATGGAGAAGTTTTCCAAATCTATAACTATGATAATTCAAACGATATAAAATTGGTCAAAGAAATTGTTATTAATTTACCAATCTTTGATGAAAGCGGTGCAATGGATATGGATACAAAGCTTGGTATTAACTCTCTATCTTCGAGTGAAAATTATATTTTTGCATTATATTCTAATAATTTTCTTAGAGATGCTTTAACTTTAAAGAAAGACATTTTTAATTCGAAAAATATTTTAGTTTATGATTGGAATGGACTACCTATAGTTTTATTAGAATTAGATAAAGAAGTTCTTGCTATAGCATATAATAAATCCGATGACACCTTATATTGTATAGGCTTAGACGATGATAAAGATTATCAAATATTTACCATAAAAGAGATAGAAAAGAAATTAAAATGAAAAAATATTTGTCTATTAGTGCAGTTGTACTTATATTTGCATTCATTGCGAATGTAAGCAATAATTTGCCAAGAAATGTTTCTCCTGATATCTTTATAGAGAACTTGGAAGCGTTAGCATCCGGAGAAAGTGGTGGTCAACCAATGGATTGTTATTCTAATATTGAAAAAGTTGATGATGGAAGACCCGTAGAAACTATAACTTATTGTTTAGATTGTCAGTCAATAAGAGGTACACATTGGTGGAATCAGAGTCGTTGTATGCGATAATAAGCTTATCCAACAAATAAATAATCACGTGGAAATACTGAATCTATTTACTTTAAGGCTATATTGATAATATGATTGAGTAGTTTACAAACCTGGATAAAAAATGAAGGGCATCAATTGCATTACACCCGATTTTTCGAAAAATATACCATCCCTGAACCTGAAGACTACGACTGGCTTATCGTGATGGGTGGCCCGATGGGTGCCAAAATCAGGCCTTCATCTTTGACCATAAAGTAGTAGGACTCCAGTTCCACCTGGAAATTACCCCCAAGGGTCTTGAACAAATGCTTGAGGGAGCTGAAGATGAACTGATTGATGCCCCGTATATTCAAAAAAAGGAGGACATCCTGAATAATTCTCATTATGCACATTCGACCAATGAAAAGATGGTAAAGATTCTGAATCGAATCGACCGGGGCTTTCGGATATCCGATCAGAGAGGCGACCAAAGTAACCCTTGATACAATCAAAGAAATTGCTCCAACCCTGAAAAATGTATCAGAAGTAAAATAGCCATTATTTGTGAATGTATTTGTTGACAAACTGTTATATTTGCAGCATGAAACAAGTTGGGCAATATATTCAATCTCTTATCATTAATGGCGGATACAGTCAATCTGAAGTTGCGAGAGAAATAGGGGTGTCCCGGCAATCGCTAAGTTATGTTATTGCCGGACGTCGTGAGCTGTCGATACCGCTGGCTTTGAAACTGGAATCGTTTTTCAATCTTCGCGAGGGAGAACTCCTGAAAAAACAGGCAGCAGACAGCATCCGCAAGTATAAGCAGAAAATTAAAAACGAATTGATTGAACGATTGTCCGCAGTCAATGCATTCTGGTCTTATGCCGATGTTTCGAAAGAAGATATTCCGGATGACGAGTTAATAGAAAAAGTATTCATTCATTTAGATTTAGCGGATATAGCCAAACTTTTCGAACTATATCAAAGGGATTATATCCGTAAGATATGGAAAGATAAAATGGTTATTCAGGGTGATTATCTTTTTGACCTGAATGTGATGATCGCCCTCTATTATTTTAATATAAAGCAGCCGGAGAAATATCTCAAACGGGTTGAACGGGAACATCTTAAAAAGCTATTGACCCATGCGTAAAGGATTGACAGACAAAATGGATGCTATCAGATGTTATTATCAGACAGATTTATGTCCGATGAAAATATGAAGCAACTTGAATCTAAATATGATGTATCGAAAGAAGTGATGCGCGAATATATCCTCCAAAAGTTGAAAAACGCCAATTTAACCTGACATATCGAAAAAAATCTATCTTGGTAATCGGTCGAGGCGTATGACTCTTGGAGCGGATGTCCGGATATCCCGGTAATTATTTTTCTATCATTCCGATATCGCGCAGCCAGGAGAGTACCCTGAACGGCCATTCGTTGACTGTATGACCCGTATTACGCAGGCCATAACCGTGTCCGCCGGAGGGGTAAATGTGCAACGCGGCCGGCACATTCGCCTCTTTTAACGCATAGTAATAAAACAGACTGCTGTTGATGTGGCTCCTATCATCCTGTGTCTGAATCAGGATGGTGGGAGGCGTCTGCTGATTAACTTTCAGCTCAGGGGCAATTGAAAAATTCTCCCCGGAGAGATAGGCCGGGTAGACCAGGATGGTGAAGTCGGGACGGAGGCTCACCTCGTCAAAGGAATCCACTTTCGGATAGGTGCGCTCACCATAGTTTGTGCTGGCCACAGCAGACAGGTGTGCTCCCGCCGAGAAACCCATTACGCCGATCTTGTTGGCGTCGATATGCCATTCATCCGCATGTCCCCGTGTATAAGCGATGGCGCGCTGCAAATCCTGTAAAGGAGCTGTATGTTTCTCCAACCCTTCGCGGCGCGGCACGCGGTACTTCACCAGCACACAGTTAACGCCGAAGCTGTTGAACCGCTTGCAAATCTCCGACCCCTCCAGGTTGTAGGCCAGGATATTGTATCCACCTCCCGGATTCACGATGATGGTCACCCCGCTGTTTAGTTCTGCCGGTGCAGGATAGAAAGTAAGCGTAGGTTCGCTCACATTGCTGATGCGCAGCACGGGACAGCCGGCCACTTTGTTGCCGCTCAGGTCGTCCACCTGTTTCATCTTCACCGATTCGCCCGGTGCACCGCCGGGGAACAGCAGTACCGGCTTTTCCTGCGATTGAACACTCATGGTTGTAAGGACAAAAAAAAGAAGAAAAGCAATATTTCGCATAATTAATAAATTTCAAACTGAAAATTGCATGAATACTGATTACAAAGATAGATACTTTTCACCATTTATTCAGATCAGTACCTTCATATTTGCTCCTTCTTGCAAACACATCCCTTTGGAATTGACTTGTGATTCTTCGTATGTACTTCGGATGTACGCCAAATATACGCCACATAGATCAGGCGGTTTCAAGATTTAAATAGAATCCTGGTAAATCCTATCCCAATTGATTGTGAATCAATGACATATTATAACAAGATTGTCCTTTTCAGAATTTACGCACATTTATAAGATTTTTCCCAGAATATTTGAAAGTACAAAAATAAGTACTTACTTGTACGCATCAAACAAATAAGATATGAGAACGGCAAATTATTCGGAATTAAGAAAGAATCTCAAGCGTTACCTTGACGGAGTGATCAACGACAATGAACCTCTAGTTGTACACCGTTCAGGTAACGAAAGCGTTGTGGTCATTTCATTGGATGAATACAATGCGATAAAAGAAACCGAATATATCATGAAGTCTCCCGCCATGATGAATATCATCAGGAAAGGCGACGATGAAATCAAAAGAGGCGGTGGTGAAAAAGCGGATATTGACAATCTATGGAAATAATACTGCTTGAGCAAGCACAAAAAGATATCGCACCCGTTTACATTTATTCGATGAGATACCATTATCCATGAACTGCATATTCTGAGTTTCTCTTATGGAATGACTCTCTTATTTGTACCACCAAGGATAGCGAGGTGTATAAGTATTTTCGATGCATCTTTTTGTGAAATCCTCCGTATCTTTGCAGTCTGATAGAAGAAAACCAATGGAACAAAAACAATATCTGCTCGGCATGACGCTGGCCGAAATCACTGAAAGCGTCACGGAACTGAACCTCCCAAAATTCACCGCCCGGCAGATCGCCGACTGGGTGTATCTGAAACGGGTGAAAGGCATCGATGAGATGACCAATATCTCTTTTAAGAACAGAGATATCCTCTCGGGGAAATTTGACATCGGGAGATCGGAACCGCTCGACATCAAAACATCGGTCGACGGCACACAAAAGATGTTGTTCAAAACAGCAAGCGGCAAGTTCATCGAAACGGTCACCATCCCCGAAGAGGATCGGCTCACCATCTGTGTCTCTTCACAGGTGGGCTGCCGTATGAACTGCGACTTCTGCATGACCGGCAAACAGGGGTTTCACGATAACCTCACCGCCACGGAAATTCTGAACCAGGTCTATTCGGTACCCAACGCGGAAGCAATCACCAACCTGGTGTTCATGGGTATGGGAGAGCCGCTGGATAACTATAAGCAGGTAAAGAAAGCCTCGGAACTGCTGATGGCGGAATATGGACTGGCCTGGAGCCCCAAGCGGATCACCCTCTCCTCCATCGGACTCACCTCCAACCTGAAACGGTTCCTCGATGAAAGCAAATGCCACCTGGCCATCAGCCTGCACAACCCCATACCGGAACAACGTCTCGCCATGATGCCTATCGAGAAGTCCTCTCCCATTACCTCGGTGATCGAGATGTTGCGCGACTACGACTGGAGCCATCAGCGGCGACTCTCCTTCGAATATATCATGTTCGACGGGGTCAACGATACGCCGCTTTACGCCCGTGAGCTAACAAAGTTACTGGCGGGACTCGACTGCCGCATCAACCTGATCCGTTTCCATGTGATCCCGATGAGCACGCTGCGCCCCTCCACCAATGAAAATATGATCAAATTCCGCGATTTCCTCACCGCCAAAGGATTCATCAGCACCATCCGCGCATCGAGGGGAGAGGATATTTACGCAGCTTGTGGTATGCTCTCCACAGCCAAGATTGTGGAAAAAAGCTGAGCTTACACTTCATTTTCACGCAAATAGTTGTATATTTGTTTTGTGAACGGAATGAATATTTATCCCATAAAAATATGCATATGAAACTATTTACAGGTTTACTCACCATTATCGCCACCATCGCCCTCTTCACGGCGTGTAACGGTGGAGGAGGCTTTCTCTCCGCCTCAGGAACAAACAACGAAGTGTTTGTAATCATAGATGATACTGCCTGGGAAAGTGCGCCGGGCAGAGCCTTGTTCGACGTGCTCAACTCAAACGTGAAAGCACTACCGCAGCCCGAACCCAACTTCACCATCCAGCAGATTACTCCCGAAAATTTCACCAGCACCTTCAAAATGGCACGCAACATCATCATCCCCGACATTTCCAGCATTTACAGTGAGCCCAAACTCAGCGCCGAAATCGACAAATATGCTGTGGGACAGGTAATCATGAATATTCATGCCCCCGACAGTGCCAGTTTTGTAAAATTTGTGACCGAAAACAAAGAGAGCATTGTGAATTATTTCGTGACCAAAGAGCTGGAGCGCGTCAGCAAATGGCTGAAAAATGAAATTCCAACTCCCGTGCCACGTGTACAGCAGAAGTTCGGTATCAACATCCACTTTCCCAAGGGAATGACCAACGTCACCGAACATCCCGACTTCTACTGGGCCACCAACAATGCTGCCCGGGGACGCAAGGATATTGTCATCTACCAGTTTCCCTACACCACCGAGACGGTCTTTGAAAAGGATTCGCTGATCGCCATTCGCAACCGCACACTGGGGAAGTATATCAAAGGTTCATTCAATTCGGAGATGAC
>DPAC01000097.1:10864-15825 GCA_003517675.1 Porphyromonadaceae bacterium
ATGCGTAACCTGGAGGCTACCCTCTACACCATCAGCCTCCCGCAACATGAGGATGTGGAGATTGTTCCATAACATCATTTTTTCAAGTAGGATAATAATAGATACATGTCAGATAGTTTGAAAGTGGGCATCACACATGGTGATGTCAATGGTATTGGATACGAGATCCTGTTGAAGACATTCTCCGATGCACGGATTCTCGAGCTCTGCCAGCCGGTGATCTACGGATCCTCACGGTCGGCATCATGGCACCGCAAAGCGTTCGAAGGCGAATCAGTTAATTTTCACATCATCTCCCGTGCCGAAGAGGCTCTGGAGGGAAAGGTGAACCTGGTCAACTGTGTGAAAGAGGAGATCCGCATTGAACCGGGCAAGGCGACTGCTGAGGCGGGTCAATCGGCCTACATCGCGCTCGACCAGGCTACACGCGACCTGGAGCATGGTAAGATCGACCTGCTGGTTACCCTTCCCATCAACAAGGAGACCATCCAGAACGATCAGTTCCACTTCCCCGGACATACCGAGTTCCTGGAGGAGCGTTTCGCCAAAAAGGGAGAGAAAGCTATGATGATCCTGGCATCGGAGATGATCCGTGTTGCGCTGGTCACCACGCACCTCCCCCTGTCGGAGGTGCCTGGACGACTTACCAAAGAAGGGATCCTGGAACAGCTGAAAGCGCTCGACCACACCCTGAAACGTGACTTCCTCATCGAGCTGCCCCGCATCGCGGTGCTGGGGCTTAACCCCCATGCCGGTGAGAACGGCCTGCTGGGGAAAGAGGAGCTGGAGATCATCGCTCCCGCTGTGAAAGAGGCACAGGATCAATGGATCCTCTGTGGCGGCCCCTACCCTGCCGACGGCTTCTTCGGTTCGGGACGCTTTAAGCAGTTCGACGCCATCCTGGCAATGTATCACGACCAGGGACTGATCCCCTTCAAGACCCTTGCCATGGATGCAGGCGTCAACTTTACTGCAGGACTCCCCATCGTGCGCACCTCGCCCGGTCACGGTACCGCCTACGATATCGCCGGGAAGAACCTGGCCTCAGATGAGTCATTCCGCCAGGCTATCTACATGGCCATTGACATCTTCCGTAACCGCCGGTTCTACGACGAGGCGAGGAAGAACCCGCTGAAAAAGATGTTCTTCGACCGCGGCAAAGACGACGAGAAACTCGACCTGACCAAGGAAGAATAATATCTCCCAATATAAATGAGTATTATCTCTCATTTATATTGGGAAATTTCTTGTATGAATGCCATGCGAGAAACAAACGGACTTCTTAATTGTTCTCCGGGCGCAGCTTTCTCACCACGGTGCCTGTCTGCCACATCTCACTCTCACGAAGGGCTTTCAGTTCTTCCTCCAGCTTCTCGCGGTAGTCGGGTTGTGAATTGCTGTCGATGGAGCGCTGCGCCTCGTTGCCACTGGCCACCTCCTTGTAGAGCTTTTCGAACACCGGCTTGGTGGCATCATGAAACGGCCCCATCCAGTCCAGTGCACCACGCTGTGCGGTAGTGGAACAGTTGGCATACATCCAGTCCATCCCCTTCTCTGCAAAGAGCGGCATCAGTGACTGTGTCAGCTCCTCCACCGTTTCGTTGAACGCTTCTGAGGGGGTGTGCCCGTTCTCGCGCAGCACTTCGTACTGTGCCAGCAACAGGCCCTGGATAGCACCCATCAGCGTGCCGCGTTCACCGGTGAGATCGGAAAATACTTCCCGCTTGAAGGTGGTCTCGAACAGGTATCCCGATCCCACGCCAATGCCGAGCGAGATTACCCGATCGTAAGCCTTGCCGGTGGCATCCTGGAAGATGGCGTACGAAGAGTTGAGGCCACGTCCTTCGAGGAACATCTTCCGCAGAGAGGTGCCCGAACCTTTTGGAGCCACCAGAATTACATCCACATCGTCGGGCGGTATGATGCCCGTACGTTCTTTGTAAGTGATCCCAAAGCCGTGTGAGAAGTAGAGTGCCTTGCCGGGTGTAAGGTAAGGTTTGATGCGTGGCCACACCTCAATCTGAGCTGCATCGGAAAGCAGATACTGGATGATGGTACCCCGTTCACAGGCTTCTTCTATCTCAAAAAGTGTTTCACCCGGGACCCAACCGTCGGCGACAGCCTTATCCCAGGTCTTGCCACCCTTGCGTTGCCCCACAATCACGTTGAAACCATTGTCGCGCAGGTTGAGCGACTGACCCGGTCCCTGCACCCCATAACCGATCACGGCTATTGTTTCGTCTTTCAACACCTCCTGAGCCTTGCTCAACGGAAACTCCTCGCGGGTAACGACATTCTCTTCTACCCCGCCAAAATTCATTTTTGCCATATTTTTATCTGATCTTTGTGCCTCACCGCCAATTCTCTTTGATAAGAATCCACGATTTGGCGAATTAATATTTATTGTCTTAATTTGCTTTCGTCTCACCTCATTCTTGGTCGTCGGTCCCTGTTTCCTGGTCCCTGAACATCGAACTTCAACCTATGAACGTTCAATCTATAAACCATGAACTAAAAACGTTCCAACATTTCCTGATTGTCCCGCTCCCTTTTTGCGAGCATATCGCTCAACCGTTCAACTTTCGACTTGGTGATAGCGATACGGCCTGAACGGACGAATTGTAGTACGCCAATGCTCTCAGCCAACTCCTCGAAGAGGCCCTGTGTCTCCTCGTAGTGACCTGCCTTGAGGAACACCACGCAATCTTTCGAGACCTCCAGTATCCGCACGTTGTACTTCCGTACCAGGTATTCAATGGAGCCATGCTCCAGCACCTTCTCAGTAGAGAGCTTGTAAAGCGCCAGCTCCTGGTGCACCAGGTCCTCGTTGGTGTTATAGTAGGCTTTCAGGATATCCACCCTTTTGTCGATCAGGGGAATCAGTTTCTTGATCACCTCCTCACTTTCGGAGAAAGTGGTGATGGTGAACTTATGGATTCCCTTGATGGCCGAGGGAGAGACCGACAGTGTCTCGATGTTGAGCTGCCTGCGGGTGAAGATGGTGGTGATCTGGTTGAGCACCCCTACCGTATTCTCCGAGAAAACGGTGATGGTATATAATGTCCTGTTTTCGCTCATCTTATTGTTTTATAAAAGTAATTTCAAAACCCTGCTTCTTATCTCGAACCTGCTTATAGCTTATGCCCATTCCCCAGCATAATATCGGTCACACAACCTCCGGATGGAATCATAGGGTACACCATTCCCTTGGTCTCTACCACCACCTCCAGCAGATAGGCACCCTGGTGTGCCAGCATCTCCTCAATGGCACCATCCAGCTCTTCACGTTTGGTCACCTTGCGTCCGCTGATGTTATATGCATCGGCGATTTTAACGAAGTCGGGATTCTTGAGGTGCGTTTCCGAGTAACGCTCATCGAAGAAAAGTTCCTGCCACTGGCGCACCATGCCCAGGTAGTTATTGTTCAGCAGGATGATCTTTACATCCACACCATACTCGAGGATGGTTCCGAACTCCTGGATGGTCATCTGCAAGCCGCCGTCGCCCACGAAGATGCACACGGTGCGGTCTGGAGCACCATATTTGGCTCCAATACCGGCAGGCAGGCCAAAGCCCATGGTGCCGAGACCACCCGATGTAACCAGGCTGCGCGACTGAGTGTACTTGAAGTAACGGGTTCCCATCATCTGATGCTGTCCCACATCGGTCACACAGATGGCATTGTTGTGTGTCGCCTCTGTCACCTTGTTCACCACCTCACCCATCTTGATGGGGCCCGATTCGGGATAAAGTTCATTGCGGATGATACATTCATATTCCTTCTCCTCATAAGGTTTGAACTCCGCCAGCCACTCGCGGTGTGAGCCCTTTTCCATGTACTCCATCACTTTGGGAAGGGTCTGTTTCACATCGCCTACCACCTTCACTGTTGTCTTCACATTCTTATCGATCTCCGCCGGGTCGATGTCGAAGTGGATCACCTTGGCCTGCCTGGCATAGGTATTCAGGTCGCCCGTCACACGGTCGTCAAAACGCATCCCGATGGCAATCAGCACATCACACTCATTGGTCTTCAGGTTGGGAGCCACATTGCCATGCATACCCAGCATGCCGCAGTTGAGCGGATGACCGGTAGGCACTGCAGAGAGACCCAGGATGGTCGATGCAAACGGGATATCCGCTTTCTCAAGGAAAGCGATCAGCTCCTGCTCCGCGTGACCGAGGATTACACCCTGCCCTACCAGCGCAAAAGGCTTGCGGGCATCGTTGATCAGCTCGGCCGACATCCGTATCTGATTTTCATCCATATCGGGCACCGGCTGATAGCTCCTTAAAAAGGAAGTTTTCTGAAAGTCAAAGATACATTTGTTCACCTGCGCATCTTTGGCTATGTCGAGCACCACCGGACCGGGACGACCGCTGGATGCGATGTGGAACGCGCGCGACACCGCCCAGGCGATATCCTCCACCCGGCGGATCTGATAGGCCCACTTGGTGATGGGCTGGGTGATACCGATCACGTCAGCCTCCTGAAAAGCGTCCGATCCCAGCAGGCTGGAGATCACCTGTCCCGAGATCACCACCAACGGGGTACTATCCATCATCGCATCGGTGATGCCGGTGACGGCGTTGGTGGCACCGGGGCCCGAGGTGACCAGTGCCACCCCAACCTTGTCCGACACACGGGCATAGCCCTGCGCCGCATGCACCGCTCCCTGCTCGTGGCGCACCAGGATATGTTTGATTTTGTCTTTGTGGTCATACAGTGCATCGAACACAGGCATGATTGACCCGCCCGGATAACCGAAGATCGTCTCTACCCCTTCCGCCAGCAGTGAGCGGATCAGTATTTCACTCCCCGAGATGGGTTGCTTCTCCACCGTGGGGGAAACGATAGCTGGTGATTGCTTGACTTTGTTCATAGAACCTAAACTTTATATGTTGATCCAATAATCTTAAACCTACTAACCTACTAACCTACTAACTTACTAACTTACTAA
>DPAC01000128.1 GCA_003517675.1 Porphyromonadaceae bacterium
ACAGCGAATAGCCATTGCTACCCTGATAGGTGCCGCCTGTGCGGTAAAAACCTAGCGAACTCTTGTGCGAACCGTTTCTGTTGGAGAACGATGTGGCATAGTTGTCCCCGCTGTTCCGCCCGTGAGCGACATAGGAAATATACAACACCTCTTTATGTGCAAGATCCAGCACATACATCCGCTTCTCAGTGGAGGGAAGGCTGAAATCAATCACTGTGAGAATAGAAGAATTGTGATTATTTAACTTTTTATAACCCGTAAAGGCGGCTTTGAAAGCGTCAAATTGCATCAATTCGCTGAGGTTCATCTCTTCGTACAGGAATATACAAGCGTTGTCAAAAAGCCCCGAGTACCAATTCTCATGGGGCTTGTATCCCCCTCCAATAGGGAAAGTGAGGTTCCCAAAGATGAGAAAAAGTATAGATATGATGATGGTGCGCATGGCGTCATTCAGAAAATTATCCCCAAATATATCTTTTTTTCTGATACCGCCCTTAGTCAATCACCACCACAACAGACTCTTTAACAGTTGCACGGTCGTAAATGAATTTCGAGTGTGACGATGCGTTTCTCACGCACATGTGCGACCGGGGAGTTGTTCCCAGCGAAGGACTATATTCAATGATACTCTTTCTTGGCAACTGTACGGGCACACCGTGCACGTAGGCACCATTGGTGAAGCGTGAGGCATAGGGGGCATATCCGGCAATCTGCGAGGTGCCGTCGCGGACGTAGTACATCTTCTCTTTCTTTTCCTGTATGGCAAAAATACCGGTAGGTGTTTCCTGTGCGTGCGGGGGGTTATGCATTCCCGTGGTGGCAGGGTTCATGCTGAGGATATACCATACATCTTCTCTTTTTTCCAGCAGGGCGATATTTTGATTGGTGACGTCTACTGCGACAACCTTATCGAAGCTGATCGTGTCGCCCCACACCTTCAGATAGCGTTTTGGCACCAGGTACTCCCCTTCAAAAGAGACACCCCGCACCCTTATCATCTCTGTGGTGTCACTATCCAGGATCTTCACCAGCCATCCGTCTCTGCCGTAACGCAACAGCTCTTCCTCGTTCTCAACCGCATAGAGCGGTGCCGATTGATAGCGTTCAACACCGAACTGGTCTGAGACACGTCCATATTCGTTGCGTACAAAACCCTTGATGGTGGGCGATTCCCCGTTCATATTCTTATAGTTGCTCAGTACACCCCAGTTACCTCCGTCGGCAACCGCATTTTCAAGATGGGCTATTTTCTCTTTGATCTTCTCCCATTGAAAACGGCGGACGGTATCCTGGTAGGGATATTCATCGTCCAGCGTATACTGTTCATATTCCAACTCTTTTTTCAACTGGATATCGGCTCCTGTCCATTCTCTTCTTTTTTCGCGTTCAGGGGCGATGGAATCGATTATCTCCAGCGTGATCTCCGGTTTGAGACTGTCACTGCTGTCACCGGGCTTGCACCCTGTATAAAGGAGCAACAGAAACATTGGGATGAGGGTGAGGGTGTATGGATATCCCGGTTTTGTCATCGTTTTTTTTTATGGAACCAATGGAGCCTTATTCCATTTTCCGGATCCGGACATCAATGTCGCTCTCCTTCAACTGCTCCTTGATCTGTTTCACATCGGTGTCACCGAAATGGTAGGGGTAAAGAACCTTTGGAGAGAACATTTTCGCAGCACGTACCGCCTGCTCCACGGTCATGGTGTAGGGCTGGTTCACCGGCAGAAAGGCGATGTCGATCTCTTTCAGCGCACTCATCTCGGGGATGTCTTCGGTATCGCCGGCTATGTAAATGCGCAACCCGTCGATGGTGAGAATATAACCGTTGTCGCGGTCACGCGGGTGATACTGCTCCCGGCCCGGGGTGGTGTTGTATGCGGGGACGGCATCCAGCCCGATATCATCGGTCAGCCTTAATCTCTCACCGTTGCGGATCTCCTCCCCTTTTCCCAGGATCTCACGGGAGGAGGGGTTGAGAATCAGTCGTGTATTATCTTTGGTGAGTGCCTCGACTGCCTTTGCATCGAGATGGTCGCCATGCTCATGGGTCACCAGGATGAAATCGGCTTTCGGAAAGGTGCTGTAGTCGGCAAACATGGTCACAGGATCCACCTGGATATGCAGTCCCTCAAAGGAGAGCATCAATGATCCGTGCTTGATAAAGGTGATGGTCACCTCTTTGCCGTTGTCGGTGCGGAAGCTGTCTTTTTCATACTCACCTGCCGTACCCGGATGAGTGAAAAGAAGCGTCATTGCTAAGAAAAGAATTGTAGATTTCATTGTGTTTGATTTTTAGAAATGAGTAATTGCATTTTCATCGTTCTATGGTGAAACAAAAGTAGGAAATCTTTGTTTACTATTTTCCACCGGCACGCTAAATTTCGTACATTTGTCTTTCAATACCAACCTATGCAGAAATATCTTTTCATTCTTCTGGCTCTCTTGCTGGCTGTTGCCTGCAGTGGCGGTTCCAAAAACAGGAATGAGGC
This sequence comes from Porphyromonadaceae bacterium, assembly GCA_003517675.1. Taxonomy (GTDB): domain Bacteria; phylum Bacteroidota; class Bacteroidia; order Bacteroidales; family Dysgonomonadaceae; genus Proteiniphilum. Next base: position 2,493 of record DPAC01000128.1, read on the forward strand.
AAAGAAGCAACTGCTCACCGTTACCATTGAACCGCAACGCTACTTCCTGGAACAGCTGGTAGGAGAGGATTACAGCGTCAACACGCTGGTACCCCCCGGCACCAGCCCCGAGACCTACGAGCCCTCCCCCTCCGTGATGATCGACCTGGGGAAGAGTGCCATCTACTTCCGTGTGGGTGACCTGGGGTTTGAAAAAGCATGGAGTGCACGCCTGGCGGAAAACAACCCGAATGTGAAAATCGTGGACTGCTCCACGGGCATTGAGCTGATGGCGGGTGATCCGCTCGATCAAGAGCAAGTGAGTCATGCGGGGCACGGCCACACACACGAGGCTCTCGATCCTCATGTATGGTCCTCCCCCCGCGCCGTGCGGATCTTTGTACGGAACATGTTCGATGCACTGGTCGATGCCAACCCTGAAAGAGCAGAAACCTACCGGGAGAATTATCTCCGTTTATCAGAGAAGATTGATGCAGTGGACAGCACCCTCACCGCATTGCTGGAGAAAGCGCCCTCCCGCTCTTTCATCATCTACCACCCCGCGCTGGGCTACCTTGCCCGCGATTACGGCCTGCGGCAGCACAGCATTGAATTCGAGGGGAAGAACCCTTCACCGGCGCAGCTCAAAGAGCTGGTCGACCTGGCCCGGCGGGAGGAGATCAACACCCTTTTCGTGCAGCGCGGCTTCGACCTGAAGAACGGTGAGGTGATTGCCCGTGAGATCGGTGCCGAGCTGTTTGAGATTGATCCCCTGCGTTA
>DPAC01000154.1:0-11137 GCA_003517675.1 Porphyromonadaceae bacterium
GTCGGGGGAGGTGCTGCTCTATGAGCATCATTGGGGTGAGTTGGAGCTGAGACAGGTCATTGCAGCCGATACAGTGGGAGCGCGCGGCAGTGCCGATATCCATGTCTCGCCCGATGGCCGTTTCCTCTATGCCTCCAACCGGTTGCAGGCCGATGGCATTGCCATCTTTGCGATCGATCCCGATAAGGGGACACTCACCAAAGTGGGGTATCAACCCACGGCCAGGCATCCCCGCAACTTTGTGATCACCCCCAATGGCAACTATCTGCTGGTTGCCGGCAGGGATGAAAACAGGATACAGGTTTTTTCTGTGGATAAAAGCAGCGGCCTGCTTACCGATACCGGTCAGGATATCTTTTTGAGTCAGCCGGTCTGTCTGAAGTTTGCAAATGGTTGATTCTGCTCAGAATTATTAGCAATATTGCTTAACGGCTCCTTTCCTATAGATCTCCCAGATTTGCGATCTCTTCGAGATTGAAGGGGGTCGCCTGATAGACGAAGTAGTTCAGCCAGTTGATGTATAGCAGGTTGGCATGGGAGCGCCATTGAACAAGAGGCGGCTGCGTTGGGTCGTTATCTCTGTAGTAATTTAGAGGGATCGACACAGAATCCATCCCTTTCTCCTTATCCCGCAAATATTCGTTGTGCAGGGTGAGAGGAGCGTATTCTGAGTGGCCGGTCACATAAAACTCCCGTCCACCGCGGGAGGAGACAATATATACACCTGCCTCTTCCGACTCGGAGAGGATTGTCAGCTCTGCATGTTGTTTGACCTCCTCAGCCCGGAGGGTCGTGTGACGGCTGTGAGGAGCATAAAACTCATCATCGAAGCCCCTGAACAGCGGAAAAGAGGAATCGGTGATCGTGTGTCTGAAAACGCCGAACAGTTTTTTCTCAAGCGGGTATTTGTTGATGCCGTAAAAATGGTGCAGTGCCGCCTGTGCCCCCCAACAGATGTAAAAAGAGGAGGTGACATGGGTGCGTGCCCAGTCGAAGATGCGGGTAATCTCTTCCCAATAGGTTACCTCACGGAATGGAAGCATCTCGACCGGTGCACCGGTGATGATCATGCCGTCGAAGTAACGGTTTTTCACCTTGTTGAAAGTGGTATAGAACGACATCAGGTGTTCAATCGGGGTGTTTTTGGGGGTGTGGGTGGAGAGCCCCAGGAACTCGATCTCCACCTGCAGGGGTGAGTTGGAGAGCAGCCGTATCAGATCAGTCTCGGTGGTGATCTTGAGTGGCATGAGGTTCAACACCAGTATTTTCAACGGACGGATATCCTGTGTGGAAGCACGCAGGTCATCCATCACGAAAATGTGCTCTTTTTTCAGTATCTCAATCGCTGGGAGATTTTCTGGCAAATTGACAGGCATGATCTAAATATTTGTTTGTTTTCACTTTTTTTCTTCCTTTTTTTCAGTATTCAGCTTTTTGTTCATATCTCCTGGTTATTGAACTTCAGACATCGAACGATGAGCCATGAACTAAAATCAATCAACTTACCAACCTGATAACCTGCAAACCTTGAACCTAGATCAATTCAATCTCCTCTTTCCTGATCTTCAGCTCACAGTAGTGGCACTGCAGCTCCACCATCTCCTTGTCGATCACATGAAACCGGGTCTTCATCGGTTCGTTGTTGGTGATGCACTTTGGGTTGTTGCAGCGGACGATCTCGATGATCTCGTCGGGCAGCACCACTTTCTTCTTCTCCACCACCTCAAAATTGCGGATGATGTTGAGGTTCACGTTGGGCGCCACCAGGGCAATCCGGTTGATCTCATCCTCACGGAAGAATTTGTCGGAGACCTTGATGATGCCTTTAGATCCCATCTTGCTGCTTTTGAGGTTGTTGCCTATGGTGACGCGGTGGTTCAGTTTTTGCAGATGCAAGAGCGATACCACCTTGAAGACTGCCGACGTGGGGATATGATCGATCGCTGTGCCGTTTTCAAGAGCGGCAACCTGCAATTCTTTTCTCATCATTGATTCTTTCAATTAAGGGGTTATTCTACCTCAATGCCCAGCAGGTCACAGATCACCGCCTGACGGACATACATGCCGTTTTTTGCCTGCTGGAAATAGTAGGCCTTGGGATTGTCATCCACATCCTGACTGATCTCTTTCACCCGCGGCAGCGGATGAAGCACCTTCAGATTTTCTTTGGAATCGTTCAGCATATCGTTATGCAGCACATACACGTTCTTCACTTTCTCATACTCCATCAGGTCGGTAAACCGCTCTTTCTGTACACGGGTCATGTAAAGAATATCGGAGCCGTTGATTGCACCGGAAGAGAACTCCGTATATTCGCGGTAGGGAATGCCTTTCTTGTCGCAGAATGCCTTGTACTTGTCAGGAATAGCCAGCTCCTCAGGGGCTACAAAGTGGAAGGAGGGGTTGAAATGGGAGAGCCCCTGGATGAGGGAGTGTACCGCACGGCCATATTTGAGGTCGCCCACCACGGTGATGGCCAGGTTCTCCAGGGTGCCCTGTGTCTCGTAGATGGTGAACAGGTCGAGCAGGGTCTGCGTGGGATGCTGGTTGGAGCCATCGCCTGCATTGATCACCGGCACGGGTGAGATCTCGGAGGCATAGCGTGCCGATCCCTCCAGGTGGTGACGCATGATGATCAGGTCGGCATAGTTGCTGACCATCATAATGGTATCTTTCAGCGACTCCCCCTTGGTGGAGCTGCTGGTAGCTGCGTCGGAGAAGCCGATGATACGTCCACTGAGCCTGTTGACCGCGGTTTCGAAACTCAGGCGGGTGCGGGTGGAAGGTTCGAAGAAAAGCGTGGCACACACTTTTCCCTGCAACAGATCACGATTGGTGTTCTCCTTGAATCGGGCGGCGGTTTGCAGGATACGCAAAATATCTTCCTTGCTGTAATCGCCGATATTTACCAGGCTTTTAGGACTCATGGGTGCAATTTTTCAAGCAATGTGTTGTGAATAGAAAAAATAGAAAAAACTCATCAGACCTCCAGATCCACGTCAAACAGCTCATGCCAGGGCAGTCCCTGTTTGTTGAGCTGCTCCATGAACGGATCGGGATCGAACTCTTCCACGTTGAAAACGCCCGGCTTTTTCCAGATGCCCTGCATCAACATCATGGCACCGATGGTTGCCGGCACACCTGTGGTATAACTTACTCCCTGCGCACCTGTTTCCTTGTAGGCTTCCTGATGGCTGCAGTTGTTGTAGATGTAGTAGGTGCGTTCTTTACCATCCTTGATGCCGCGGATACGGCAGCCGATGGATGTCTGGCCGGTATAATTCTCGCCCAGCTTACCCGGATCGGGAAGCACGGCCTTCAGAAATTGTATGGGCACAATCTTCTGTCCGTTATATTCAACCTCATCGATGCGGGCCATGCCGATGTTCTGGATTACCCGCAGGTGGGTAAGATACTCTTGTCCGAAAGTCATCCAGAAGCGGGCCCGTTTGAGGGTGGGGTAGTTTTTCACCAGTGATTCCAGCTCCTCATGGAAGATGACATAGGACTCTTTGGGACCGATCTCAGGGTAGGTGAGCGGCTTGTGGATCTCGTGAGGTTCGGTTTCCACCCACTTTCCGTCCTCCCAGTATTTGCCTTTCTGGGTCACCTCACGGATGTTGATTTCGGGATTGAAGTTGGTGGCGAACGCTTTGCCATGGTCTCCCGCATTGCAGTCCACAATATCGAGATAATGAATTTCGTCGAAATGATGTTTGGCCGCATAGGCCGTGAAGATGCTGGTTACGCCCGGGTCGAAGCCGCAACCCAGGATCGCTGTCAAGCCTGCTTTCTCAAACTTATCGCGGTAAGCCCATTGCCATTTGTACTCAAACCTGGCCTCATCCTTCGGCTCATAGTTGGCGGTGTCCAGATAGTTCACCCCCGCCTCGAGGCAGGCATCCATGATGGTCAGATCCTGATAGGGCAGCGCCACGTTGATCACCAGCTCCGGTTTGAAATCGTTCATCAGTGATACCAGCTCCGGCACTTTGTCGGCATCTACCCTGGCGGTATCAATAGTGATGCCCGTACGTCGTTTCACATCCTCCGCGATGGCATCGCACTTGCTTTTGGTGCGGCTGGCAAGCATGATATCGGTGAAGAGGTCACTGTTTTGTGCCACTTTGTTGGCTACCACCGTGCCGACACCGCCGGCGCCAATGATCAATACTTTTCCCATAGAGATAACTTTTTAATTTTGTTGATGATACAATCCTTGTATGATGATGTCATTGCCTGGTGTCTGCAGGGCTGTATGGTTATGACACCCGAAGAGACCGGTTGGGACCCTTCGTACAACTTCTACAAATATACAATGATTCCCGGAAATGGGGCCGATTTCTCCGGTAAAAAATGGAAGTTTTGAAGCGAGGATGCAATTTGCTATATTTGTCTTTTATTTGAGAATCAACATAAAAAAACAACTACAAAAATGAACGAAGAGAAGATTGAACAGATCTCGCGCTCCACCAATGTCATCAGTGAATGGAGCATCCAACTGCTGACCAACGCTGGTATACCCGGGAACTGGGTGAAATATATCAACCTGCTGCTGATGTTGCTGGTGCTGGTGCTCCTGGTCTTCATGGTACAATATCTCACCCGTCGCATCCTGAATGCAGCACTGAACCGTGCGGCGAGGATCACCGGCATCGAGTTCCTGCGGCATCTCTCGGAGCGTCGCTTTCCCCACTACCTGGCGATGATCATCCCTTTCAGCCTGGTAAAAGGCTCAATACCCATTATCTTTGATCTTTTTCCACGTGTCATGGTGATGGCTGACAAGCTGGTGGATATCTTCTTGATATTCTACGTGATATGGCTGATATCCTCGGTGGTTAACGCTTTTACCGACACCCTTCGCAGTCGCCCCAGCCTGGCCGACAAACCGCTGGACAGTTATGTGCAGGTGGTGAAGATCATCCTCTACTGCATTGGGGCCATCGTTCTCTTCTCCATCCTCACCGGAAAGAATCCGGGTGTGATCCTTGGGGGACTGGGTGCCGCATCGGCTATTCTGATGCTGGTCTTCAAGGATACCATCCTTGGACTGGTGGCCAGCATGCAGGTGACGGCCAACGACATGGTGCGGATTGGCGACTGGATCACCGTGCCCAAATATGGTGCTGATGGCGATGTGATCCAGATCACCCTCACCACGGTCAAGATACGTAACTTCGACAAGACCATCACCACCATACCGCCTTACTCGCTGGTGTCCGATTCGTTCCAGAACTGGCGGGGCATGGTGGAGGCCGGCGGCCGGCGAGTGAAACGGAGTGTCTATGTAAAGCAGTCCACCATTCGTTTCCTGACTGACGAGGAGGTGAAAGAGATGCAGAAAATTCAAGCGATAGCCCCATACATTACCACACGGAGCAGAGAGATCGCCGAGTACAATGAGTCGATCGGTGCAGATAAATCACTGGCAGTGAACGGCAGGAACCTTACCAACATGGGACTTTTTCGCGAGTATATCAAGAACTACCTGCGTCATCATCCCGATGTACATAAGGAGATGCTCCTGTTGGTACGTCAAATGCAACCCACCTCCAAAGGGCTTCCGTTGGAGCTCTACTTCTTCACTGCCACCACCGAGTGGGGAAGATATGAGGACATCACCTCCGATGTGTTTGACCATGTGACCGCGGCAGCCAGCTATTTTGCGCTTGAGCTTTATGAGGATATCTCCAATCCGCTTATCACAGCAGGTCATAAGCCGGAATGACATTCTATTGCTTTACCCGATTCATGCAGAAAGTGAAAAGCAGATAAAAAGAGGATATTCAAAAATAAATTTTTATCTTTGTACAGTAAACTGATTTACATTTTATGAGCAGAATTTACAGCATATTTACTGGTACCGGAAGCTATGTCCCGACCAGACAGGTAAAGAACGAAGCCTTTCTTGATAACGAGTTTTACGAATCTTTCGGGGTGAAGATCGCAACACCCAATGAGGAGATCGTACGGAAATTTGAGGAGATCACCACCATCTCCGAACGTCGTTATGCCGAGGATCATGAGGTGACCTCCGATTTGGCACTGATGGCTGCACAACGGGCGATAGAAGCTGCCGGGGTGGATAAGGAAGAGCTTGATTACATCATCTTTGCCCACAATTTTGGGGAGACGTTGGCGGACAACATGCGGATGGATGTGGTGCCGTCGCTGGCCTCTCGTCTGAAACATAAACTGGGCATTGCCAACCCCGCTTCGGTTGCTTATGATGTCCTGTTCGGTTGTCCCGGCTGGGTGCAGGCGGTGATCCAGGCCGATTACTACATTCGCTCCGGTGATGCGAAAAAGGTGCTAGTGGTGGGTGCCGATATCCTGTCGCGTGTGGCCGACCCGCATGACCGCGACAGCATGATCTATGCCGACGGTGCCGGGGCGGCTATCATGGAGGGACGCGAGAGTGACACCCCCCTTGGTATTCTGGGACACAACTCGCGCAGTGATGCACTCGACTATGTGCAGATGTTACGGATGGACTACTCCTATAATCCCGAGCTGGCGAAGAAGAAAGATTATTACCTGAAGATGCAGGGGCGTCGGCTCTACCAGTATGCGCTGGAGAATGTGCCGAAGACCATCAAGGCTGGGCTGGATAAGTTACAGCTTTCCATCACCGAGATCCGCAAGGTGTTGCTGCATCAGGCCAACGGCAAGATGGATGATGCCATCCTGAAGCGGTTGTTCAAACTTTACAACCTGAAAGAGGTGCCTGAGAGCATCATGCCGATGACCATCTCCTGGCTTGGCAACTCATCGGTGGCCACTGTGCCTACGCTGCTGGACCTGATCACCCGTAAGGAGATGGATGGTCATGATCTGAAGTGTGGTGACATCATCATCCTCGCTTCCGTAGGGGCTGGCATGAACATCAACAGCATCGTCTACAAGATTCCCTGAGCAGCTTTCAACAACCTGATCGTTTTTTTACAACCGCTCTACCAACAGGTGGAGCGGTTTTCTTATCTTGAGCTGGTGTGCCAACCTGTCCTCTGCGGCATCGCGATAGCCGAGGGTGAGCATCAGCACCGCCTCCTCCTCCTCTTCGTTGAGATCAAGGAGATGGTTGAGTGCTTTAGGGTTGAAACCCTCTATGGGAGTGGCATCAATGCCCAGCAGTGCCGCTGCAAAGGTCGCATATCCCAGAGCCAGGTAGGTCTGATGGATGGTCCAGCTGAAGGTGTTGATGGCGGGATTATTGATCACGTTGTGTATCTTCTTCCGGTAACTCTCTATCTGTTCATCGTTGGCATTTCTGACGCGTTTGAACTCCCTTAGGAATCCTTCCAGATAGTTTTCGTCCAGTCGTTTTTTTGCTTTGAAGATCAGCAGGTGGGAGCATTGTTGCAGCACCACCTGGGGACAGGATTGCTCGTAGATCTGCGTTATCAGTTCCTTGTTTTCGGTAACGATCACCCGGTAGGGTTGCAGACCGTATGATGAGGGAGTCAAACGAATAGCTTCCAGAATGGTCTCTAGCTCTTTCTCCGAGATCTTTTCACCTGTCATTCGTTTGGTGGCATATCGCCAGTTCAGTGAATCAATGAGGTTCATAATAGTGTACCAAGTGAAATGGATATATCAGTCCGAATTGAGTTTAATTAGCCTGATCATATAGGGACTGATTTGAAAAACCTAAAACAGACAGGAATCAAAAAGGTTTACTGTTTAACGTTTCTTGTCAGGCCAGGTGATACCCCTGACTATGCATCTCCGAAGCCCGGAAGAGGGCATCCATCTCATCATTTGGGATGATTGTTCCGGTTCACCTCTCCAAAAGCCATTCTCATCGAAATGATCCTACTCTTTTGCCCAGTAAGACTCCCAGCAGAGATCGTATCGGATCATGATGCAGCTATTGGTCAGGTAGGAGCGGAGCGACTCCGGCAGCTCTAACAAAAGGGGTCAGAACTGATCCGGCTCTGTCTTTGCAGCAGTAGCCGTGATGCGTCGGAAATCGCTGTCGAAGTGGGAGAGTAGCATCTCGATCAGTTTTGCATGAAAGGTGGTATAAAGTTTCGTGGTGATGTGCTTCCGGTCTTTACGCTTCAGCAAGCCAAAGCGCAGTTCGTTCTCATCCACCCATATCTGGGGCTTAAAGAAGGCTTCATTTCGCCACAGCAGAGCCCCATAGGTGAGTCGGCCGTCGTTCGTGCGGTTCCATTTGTCAGCTTTCTTATTGTCTATCGCCTCATAAATCTTGTCGAGCAGTAGATCCGGGTGGTCAGTTTGTATGATGATTGCCATATTCTTTATGCTTCTTTTTCTTTTTTGTATTGTTCAATAGCCTTTTTCACAGAACCATGGAGCAGCAGCAGGTTTTTTGCCTGCTCATAATTCAACGAGAGCTCATCGACGATCATTCGGGTACCCCTGTCCACCAGCTTTTGGTTGGTAAGCTGCATGTTGACCATCCGGTTGCCTTTTACCCTGCCCAGCTTGATCATGGTGGCGGTGGTGATCATGTTGAGCACCATCTTCTGTGCCGTGCCTGATTTCATACGGGTGCTACCCGTGACATATTCAGGGCCTACGATCGGTTCGATCTTTATCTCTGCCTCGGCAGCCACCGGCGAGTCGGGGTTGCAACTGATTGCGGCTGTGAGGATCCCTTTCTCACGGGCATGGCGGAGTGCACCAATCACATAGGGGGTGGTGCCGGAAGCGGCGATACCCACCAGCACATCATCCTTCCCGATTTTATGCCTCATCAGATCCTCCCATCCTTTTTCGTAGTCATCCTCAGCGTGTTCCACCGCGTTACGCAGGGCGACGTCACCTCCCGCAATCAGGCCGATCACGTAGCTGCCCGGCATGCCGAAGGTGGGTGGTATCTCCGAGGCATCCAGCACACCCAACCGTCCGCTGGTGCCGGCACCAATGTAAAAGAGTCGTCCACCACAACGCATTCGCTCTACGATGCCGGTGACCAGACGTTCAATGTCGGGGATGGTCTTCTTTACAGCCAGAGCCACCTTTTGGTCCTCGGCATTGATTTCGGTCAGGATCTCCCGCACCGTTTTTTTCTCCAGGTCGTTGTAGAGCGATTCCTGTTCGGTTATCTTGATAAATGTCATTTCGATGTATGATATGGGATTTATTTGTAATAATTGATCAATCCGGGCATGGGAGACTGTTCAATTTGTCCAAGGGTTATTCCTTTTGTTGTGGCAACCTTTCTCAGGATATCCGCGAAATGCCAGGCGATGGATCCCACAAAATGGACTGTCTGTTTTTGGTAGTCATACTGCATCACATTTCGTTCAAAAAAATCGGAGAAGCCGCTGTATACGATCCTGTAGATGCTATCGTCAGCAATGTAGCTGAGCAGGAAAGGGGCGAGGCTGGCCAGGAATCGGCTGGGGAAAGGCTGACGGTATACCTTGTCGATGATGAGGGCAGGAGTGAGGTGGTATTCCTCCAGCAGTTTTTCTTTTAACCCCAGTGTGAGTTGGTTCTTTAGGGCATCACCCACCAGCTGTTTGCCCAGGGCAGCACCGCTACCCTCATCACCCAATATGAAACCCAGTGGCGAAACATGAGAGATGATCTCACTGCCACTCCATTCACAGGAGTTACTGCCTGTACCCAGTATGCAGGCAATGCCTGCTGCGTCACCGCACAGGCTGTGTGCTGCAGCAACCAGGTCGCTGTAAACATGGATGGATTCAATTGGAAACGAACTGTAGAGAGCCTTTTCAACGAGATGGCTTTTATCGGGCGTACAGCCACTGCCGTAGAAGTGGATCGAATGGATCTCACTCTCTTTCAGATATGGCCAGACCTGTAGTTTGATCTCTTCAGCAATCTCCTCTTCCGTTTGATATACCGGACTGATCCCTTTCCCATAAAAGCGCTGTAGGATCTCTCCACCACCTGTCAGGCACCACTCGGTCTTGGTCGCGCCACTGTCGGCAATCAGGTTGTTTCCCTTTGTTGTTTGATGCATCATGGATCTCGTTTTATTGTCCTATGAACCAATAACCGGCTCCTATAGTTTGATAAAAATATTTTTTTTGTAGAGGATGAATCCGAACAGCCAGCAAACGGTGATAAACAGGAGTGCATAGAGCAGCGATCCGAAATAATTCCCCGCCCAGGGTTGCAGCAACACTTCGTAAGCAAATCCTTTGACGGAAATTGTCTCTCCCTTCCAGTTAAACCGGATGTTCGATACCAGGTTAGCCAAAACGCCTGCAAACACGTACACGATCAGCGGGTTTACCCCGAAGGCGTGGAAAAAGCGGCTCCATTTCTTTTTTTGATGGATATCGATGATCCAGATCAGCAGTCCCAGCAACTGTGCCGCAAATCCGGTGGTCACCAGTACAAACGTAGGGCTCCATATTTTCTTGTTGATGGGGCATCCGTATTGCAGCAGCAAGCCGGAGAAAGCCAGGATGGTGCCCCATATCAGCAGTTTCTCCACCCGCGTGTGGTTGTCTCTGTGCTCCACGATGAGCTTGCCGAACAGAAAGCCGATCAGTACATGGGCAATGGAGGGGATGGTGCTGAGGAGCCCTTCGGGGTCAAAGGCAATGCGCACTCCTTCCGGTGTGGTGTCTTTGTACATATGGGCAGCTCCCAAAACTGCCTGATCGACCACCGCGATGATATTCGCTTCCGACATTTCGAATCCCTTCCCGAGTTGGAGGATAAGAAAATAGCCCAAGAGCAGGATGCCAATCACCCATGGCAGTAGTTTGACCTTCACCAAGACTACCGTCAGCGCGGCAAAGCCGTAGGCCAGCGCCAGCCGTTGCAGTACCCCGAGGATGCGGAGGGTATCGAAATGGGTAGCCGCCACACCGAATGGTTCCCCCGAAGCAAGTCCCCCCGTAAGTTGGCCAAACCATCCCAGTGCCAGCCCGATCACGAAGATCAGGATGGTGCGGCGTATCACTTTCCAGACAGCGGCTTTGGAAGGTTCAAAATTGAATTTCCGCAGCGACATGAAGGTGGAGACCCCCATGATAAACATGAAGAAGGGAAAGACCAGGTCGGTGGGTGTGAGCCCGTGCCAGTGGGCATGCCTGAGCGGTGCATAGGCATAGCTCCAGGAACCGGGATTGTTGACCATGATCATGCCGGCAATGGTGATGCCGCGAAGGATGTCGAG
>DPAC01000154.1:11503-14667 GCA_003517675.1 Porphyromonadaceae bacterium
GTTTTCGGGCGCGTGATCGAACACTTTGCGGTCGGGATACAACTGTGCCGCCACCTCCATCACATGGAACTGGATATCGGAGAGACGAGCCTTCCGGAAATCGGTCAGGTAAACCTGAACACCCTGAAGGTTTTTCCCTTGCCCCACGCCATAGTAAGGTTTCAGGTGAAGAGGGCGGAACCGTATGCCGGGGAGTTGTTTTGCGTTGAGCGTGCGGGCAAATTCATTGGCATCGATCCACTCGGCTGCGAAAATTTCGAATGGCAGTGTGTATCCCACGCCGATGGAGAGGTAACCCAGCTCTCCCAGGATTCCTGAAACTGGGTAGAAATAGGCAGAGTGTGCAAATGGAATGTGAGGAGAGGTGGGAACCCAGGGCAGGCCGGTCTCATCGAAGTGCATCTTCCGGCGCCACTTCTTCATCTTTACGACTGTCAGTTTGCAGGGTTCGGGGATCATTCTCTCCCCGTTGATCATTTCCGCCAATTCGCCGCAGGTGAGTCCATAGACATAGGGAATCTTCAGTTGACTGACGAAGGAGAAGAAACCTTCTTCCACCAGATTGCCCTCCACTTTTTCACCGCCCAGCGGGTTGGGGCGATCCAGCACCACGAACTCGATGTCGTTCTCGGCAGCGGCCTGCATGGACAGGTATAGGGTGGAGATGTAGGTGTAGGAGCGACAGCCGATATCCTGGATATCGTATACCAACACATTCACCCCCTCCAGCATCTCTTTGGTGGGCTTCCGTGTTGCCCCGTAAAGAGAATAGACAGGTATGCCGGTATTGGGATCTTTGAAGTCCGCTACCTTGTCGCCCGCGTGCACGTCGCCGCGCACCCCGTGCTCAGGGCCGTATAGCGCCACGAGCTGCACACCGGGTGCCTCGTGCAGGATGTCGATGGTCGACTTCAGGTTGTTGTCCACCCCGGTGGGGTTGGTGATCAGTCCCACCCGTTTGCCCTGGAGGATCCTGAAGTCGGACTCTTTCAGCACCTCAATCCCGGTCTTCACCTTAATTTCCTGTGCAAAAGCGGTCGTGTTGAAGATCAGCCCACCGATCATCATGGCGAAGAGCCAGCCTGATTGGCGGAACATGGAGAGGTTTGTTTTCATCATCCTGATTTTTAATCTTAATGTGGTTTAATTTCCCGATCCTTAGGTCGGAAACAACTCATAAAGCCCATTTGATACCTCGGGGCTATGGGTACAAGTTTTGTATGCAATGTATTCAGCTAAATATTCGACTGACCCCCTTTTTTGGATCTGCCAAAGTCTGGATCCACCTTCATAAAGGGTATCAGCAGCAACGTGGGGATCGTGAAGAGTATGATCAGGATAAAGAACTGGTGATATCCCAGTTGTTCCTGAATCCACCCTGCTGCCATGCCCGGGAGCATCATTCCCAGCGCCATGAAGCCGGTGCAGATGGAATAGTGGGCTGTTTTGTGCTCTCCCTGTGAGAAGTAGATCAGATAAAGCATGTATGCCGTAAACCCGAAACCATATCCAAACTGTTCAATAGCTACTGCCACATTCACCCAGATAATGTTTTCGGGTTGATAAAATGCAAGGAGAAGGTATGCCGCATTGGGGAAGGTGATGGCCAGCGCCATGGGCCAGAGCCAGTATTTCAACCCATTGCGGGAGGCTACGATACCCCCAATGATCCCTCCAAGGGTGAGGGCAATCACACCCACTGTGCCATAGGTGATGCCCACTTCCGAGGTGCTTAGTCCCAATCCGCCCACTGCACGGCTGTCGAGTAAAAATGGCGATGCCAGTTTGACGAGCATTGCTTCGGCCAGGCGGTACAGCAACATGAAAGCAATGGCCAGTCCGATTCCTTTTTTCGTGAAAAAAGATTTGAAGGTATTTCCAAATTCAGTCAGCACTTCCTGGGGTTTGCTGGCTGACTTTCCGGTATCAGCGTGCGGGTAGGGCAGCACAAAACGGTGGTAGACAAAAAATGCCAGGAAAAGACCTGCCAGAATAAAGAAGGTGAGGCTCCAGGCATAAGGAATCCTGCCGGTCGATTTTTCCAGGAATCCTGCCAGTATCACGAGTAATCCCTGGCCGGTGATTGAGGCCAGGCGATAGAAGGTGCTGCGGATACCCACGAAGAAGGATTGCTGCGAGTCATCGAGTGCCAGCATGTAGAAGCCGTCGGCCGCGATGTCGTGCGTGGCGGAGCTGAAGGCCATGAGCCAGAAGAAAGCCAGCGATGCTTGCAGGAAGAACGGCGTGGGGAGGGTAAAGGCCACACCCGCCAGTCCGGCGCCAATCAGCAATTGCATGGAGACAATCCACCATCGTTTGGTTTTCAGGATATCCACAAACGGGCTCCAGAGAGGTTTGATTACCCAGGGGAGGTATAGCCAGCTTGTGTAGAGGGCTATCTCCGTATTGGAGAGTCCGAGACGTTTGTACATGATCACCGAAACGGTCATTACGGCCACGTAGGGCAGCCCCTCGGCGAAGTAGAGGGTGGGGATCCAGCTCCAGGGGTTGCGTGTTGATTGATTCATTTGTATGGTGTTTTAATATTTCTTGTCGATCTTCGTGTCGGGGAAATAGTGAAGCAGGATCTCTTCGTAGCTGTACCCCTTCTCCGCCATCATGGCCGCACCGATCTGGCAGAGGCCCACGCCGTGGCCCCAGCCGGCACCGGTGAGTGTGAACTGTTGCGGTATCCCCTCGTCGTTCTCCTCCCCGGCATCTACCACGAAGGCGGAGCTGTAGAGGTGCGAACGGGAGAGGGTACGCCGTATCTCCAGCTCCTTGCCGATGGTCATCACCCGTTTTGTGCCGATGATCCTGAGCCGGATGATGCGACCCGAAGTGCCCCGTGTGAGAGGTTCCAGTGCGATGATCTCACCGTAATCGATGCCGGAGCGTTCCCGGATGAGGCTTGACAGCTCCTCCTGCGAATAGACAACCTTCCAGCGGTAGAAATCGGCTGTCTCCTGGTCGTAGTCGTTCAGCACCTGCCGGAGTACATCAGCATCTCCTGTATTGCAGAAAGCCGGTGGTGAGGAACGTATCCACTTTTCGGCATGCTCTTCCACCGTGAGGTCGGGCAGGTGAGCATCTCCGGTGTAATCTGCCTTGCCCTGCAGGTAAGGATGTGGGATCGGCTCCCACACATTCTCGAAGGTCTCCAT
>DPAC01000017.1 GCA_003517675.1 Porphyromonadaceae bacterium
CGATGAGCCGTTGGCGATGTAACCATCGGTAAGCAGGATGACCGGTGTCATATGCTCCAGCGCAATCTTTGCTGCCGCAAAAGCGCACTCGAAGCAGTCGGTAGGCGATGCGGCAGCCATCACCACCAGGGGGCTCTCGCCGTTGCGGCCGTAGAGTGCCTGATTCAGGTCGGCCTGCTCGCTCTTGGTGGGCATCCCGGTGGAGGGCCCACTTCGCTGCACATCGATCACCACCAGCGGCAGCTCGGTCATCACCGCCAGTCCCAGCGCCTCGCTTTTCAGTGCCAGCCCGGGTCCTGAGGTGGAGGTGGCTGCCAGGCTGCCAGCAAAGGCGGCACCAAGGGAGGAGGTGATCCCTGCGATCTCATCTTCCATCTGCAATGCTTTCACACCGAAATCCTTTCTCTTGGCCAGTTCCTGCAGGATGTCGGTAGCCGGGGTGATGGGGTAGGAGCCCAGGAAGAGCTGCAACCCCGCTTTCTCGGCGGCGGCGATCAGCCCGTAGGCAGTAGCGGTATTGCCGTTCACATCGGTATAGAATCCCTTGGAGGCTTCAACCGGTTCGATCCGATAGGTGGTGGCGGTCAGGTGTATGTTGTTTCCGTAGTGATAACCGTCGGTCAGTGCCTTGATATTGGCCTTCACGATTTTCGGTCTTTTGGCGAATTTCTGTTCCAACAGCTTGTCGGCGATCTCCAACGGCCGGTTGAAGAGCCAGCAGACGATGCCCAGGGCAAACATGTTCTTGCAGCGAAGCATCTCCTTGTTTTCGAGTCCCGATCCCTCGAGAGATGATTTGGTCAGGGAGGTGATGGCTACCCCTATCGGCTGTACATGCTCCAGGTTGAGCTCCTCAAAGGGATCTTGTGTGTTGAACAGTGCCTTGTCAAGATCTTTCTTCTGAAAGGAGTCGGTGTCGAAGAGCACAATTGATCCTTTTTTCAGGTAGGGCGCATTCACTTTCAGCGCTGCCGGGTTCATCGCCACCAGTACATCTGTTTTGTCGCCTGAGTTGTATACATCTTTCGCGCCGATGCGTACCTGAAATCCGGATACACCGTGCAGTGATCCCTGCGGTGCACGTATCTCCGCCGGGAAATCGGGAAAAGTAGCGATCTCGTTGCCGAAGATGGCCGAGAGGGTGGAGAAAAGGGTGCCCGAGAGCTGCATCCCGTCGCCGGAATCACCTGAGAAACGGATGGTTACTTGTTTAATGTCAGTTACGACCGGATTCGTTGGCATATTGGTTGTGGTTGTTTGAGTCGTTTTCACCTTGATTTGTACACAGGGGTCAGCAAACAACATCTGTTTGTTGATCTCTTTCAATGAACCTGCAAAGTAATAAAAGAGTAGCCGAATAAGCAAATAAATTGTCTTGAAAGAGAGCCATGAAAATCATATGACTCTTTCAATCTTTGCACCCAGCGCATTTAATCTTGAGTCGATCTGCTGATAGCCACGGTCTATCTGGTCGATGTTGTGGATGGTGCTTTTACCTTTGGCACTCATGGCCGCGATCAGCAGAGATATACCTGCACGGATATCGGGAGAGGTCATGGTCATCCCTTTCAGGTGAAACCGGTTGTCGAGCCCGATCACCACTGCCCGGTGCGGATCACAAAGGATGATTTGAGCTCCCATGTCGATCAGTTTGTCCACGAAAAAAAGGCGACTTTCAAACATCTTCTGGTGAATCAGCACACTCCCTTTGGCTTTAGTAGCCACCACCAGCATCACACTCAGCAGATCGGGTGTCAACCCGGGCCAGGGAGCGTCTGCGATGGTGAGGATGGAGCCGTCGATAAACGATTCAATGGTGTAGCCTTCCTGCCGGGGTATGTAGAGATCGTCACCGCGCTGTTCCACCGTGATACCCAACCGGCGGAAGCTTTCGGGGATGATACCCAGGTTGGTTGTTGACGCTCCTTTGATGGTGATCTCCGACGCAGTCATGGCTGCCATGCCGATGAAGCTGCCGATCTCAATCATGTCGGGCAGCAGGCGGTGGCGGCACCCTGACAGTTGTGATACACCCTGTACGGTCAAGCGGTTGGAGGCGATGCCGTCGATGTGTGCGCCCATGCGCACCAGCATGCGGCTCAGTTGTTCCACGTAGGGTTCACAGGCGGCGTTGTAGATGATGGTTTCCCCTTCTGCCAGCACGGCAGCCATCAGCAGGTTGGCAGTGCCGGTCACCGATGCCTCATCGAGCAGCACGTAGGTGCCTTTCAGCTTCTCTGCAGTGAGGGTGTAAAGCTGTTTCTGCTCGTTCAGCTTGAGCTCAGCCCCCAGCCTGATGATGCCGTTGAAGTGGGTGTCCAGCCTGCGGCGACCAATCTTGTCACCTCCCGGTCTGGGTACTACCGCTTCACCAAAGCGAGCCAGTAGCGGGCCAATGATCATGATCGATCCGCGCATGGACGCACTCTTCTGCATGAACTCCTGCGAATGGGTGAAAGTGAGGTCAATCGTTTCAGCTTTGAAGGAGTAGGTCTCTTCAGCCAGCTTTTTCACATGCACACCCATGTCGCGTAATAACTCGATCAGGTTGTTGACATCCAGGATATCAGGGATGTTCTCAATGATCACCTCTTCTTTTGTGAGTAGCGTGGCACAGATCACCTGCAGTGCTTCGTTTTTCGCGCCCTGTGGTCTGATCTGCCCTTGCAGGCTGTGCCCGCCCTCTATGATGAATGATGCCATAATGACACGGTTTTTGTTTACGGGTTATGTTCCTTTTAATAAATCCACTTAATAAATCCACACCTCTGGTTGCAGTGCAACGGCAAACTGCTGCATCACGCTCTGTTGAATCTCTTTCATGAAATCGGATATCTCCTCTCCATTTTCGGTTCCGTAGTTTACGATGATCAGGGAGTGTTTCTCATACACTCCCACCATCCCCTTTCGCTTGCCCTTGTAGCCCGCTTTCTCAATTAGAAAGGCAGCTGAGGTTTTAAAACGCTCCCCGCCCAGGTTATAAACGGGGAGATCGGGCAGGATCACCTGCAGTCGCTCTGTCTCCTCTCTCGACAGAACCGGGTTCTTGAAGAAACTGCCGGCATTGGGTAGTTTTACAGGGTCGGGCAGCTTGCGGGTGCGGATGCGGATGATGGCTTCACGCACCTGCATGAGTGTAGGCGAGGCGATCCCTTGCAGCTCACGGCTGAGATCAACATATTTCTCTTTGTAAACAAATGATTTGTCAAGAGCGAAAGTGACTGATGTGATGAGGTAACGTCCGGTGCGCTTGAAGATGCTGTCGCGGTAGGCAAATGCACACGCTTCACCATTGAATGCTCTCACCTCACCTGTCTCCATATCAACTGCCCTGACCCGGGTAATCACATCCTTCACTTCGGTGCCATAGGCGCCGATGTTTTGTACCGGGCTTGCGCCCACAGATCCGGGAATCAGCGAGAGGTTCTCCAGACCGGCATATCCTTTTGCAACGCAATATTCCACCAAAGCGTCCCACTCCTCGGCAGCGGCAGCCTCCAGCTCCACACCGCGGTCCGTTTCCTTTACGATCGTGATCCCTTTCATCGCGGGTCTGATAATGAGTCCGTCGAAATCTTTCGTGAAAAAGATGTTGTAGCCGGCACCCAGGATCAGTTTTCTCTCTTGTGGGAAGTTTCTCAATATCCCCGACAGCTCTGTTCCGCTCTCCGGTTCCGCGAAAAGCCTGGCAACCGCTTTCGTTCTGAAAGAGTTGTAGGGTTGTAGCTCTATGTTGTGCCGAATGTTCATGATCCTTTGTAAATGAGAAAGACACAGGGTTTCTTGTGCATCTCGGGCAATGTTCCTTTCCATGCCCGGATGCTTTTGGTGACAATCTGTTCATCCTCGCATGAGATGTTCATGGCGATGCAGAGCTGTGTCTCCGGCTTGCAATGCGTCAGTAAATCCTCTGCCAGCTTATGATTCCGGTAAGGTGTTTCGATAAACAGCTGGGTCTGCTCTTCCTGGTAGGAGCGGGCTTCCAACTGTTTGATTTTCCTTGCCCGCTCACCGGCATCGATGGGCAGATAGCCATGAAAAGCAAAGCTCTGCCCGTTGAAACCGGAAGCCATCACCGCCATCAGGATGGAGGAGGGGCCCACCAGCGGGACAACCCTGTACCCTTTCTGCTGTGCGATGGCCACCACATCTGCCCCGGGGTCGGCCACGGCGGGGCATCCGGCTTCGGAGATCACGCCTACGCTTTCCCCCTTTTCCATGGGCAGCAGGTAGTCTGACAGGCTGCTCCTGTCGGTGTGTTTGTTCAGTTCATAAAAGCTGAGCGCATCAATCTCTATGTTGGGGTCACACTTTTTCAGAAAGCGACGTGCCGACCGCAGATTCTCCACGATGAAATGTTTCAGTTGAGATACAACCGTGTTGTTGTATGAAGGGATCACCTTATCCAAAGGGGTCTCACCCAACATGACCGGTATCAAATATAGTGCGGGTTTATCCATTGCGCTTACAGAGCTTTTAACTGCAAAAATAGGCAAAATAAGGCAATAGAGCTAAAAACCGATATGAAACAAATCAGAGAGGGAATCGATCCTTATCTGGCTGAAGAATGATTCAATCAGGTTTGCACCTGCCACTATCCGGAACAGTACGATCATATAGATGATGCCATATATACCCCCCGTGATATGCGCGGAGTGGTTGATGTTCCCGGATTCTTTTTTGTCCAGCGACATTGAGATCAGCAAAAAGATAATCCCGAAAAGGAATGCAGGCAGCATGACCGGGATAAAGAGAATGCCCATGAAATTCATCGGATTGATCAGCATGTATGCGAAGATCACAGCCGACACGGCTCCCGACGCGCCCAGGCTATGGTAGTTTCTGTTCTCTTTCTGTTTGAAGTAGGTTGGCAAGATAGAGACCGGCAGTGCAGTGAGGTAAAGGATGATAAAACAAAGGGCTCCCCAATTTTCGCCCAATTGTATTTTGCAGAATCTCTCGATGTCCATTCCAAAAAAATAGAGTGTGAACATGTTAAAGATCAGGTGCATGTAATCGGCATGGAGAAAGCCATAGGTGAACAACCGGTGCCATTCACCGCTCCGTACCGCCGGCGGATAAAAGATCATCCTATTCATCATTGAATGCTCTCTAAATGCAAGAATAGAGATGATGGAGGTAAGCACGATAAGGATGATTGTTATCATCCGGAAATCTTTGTTGCAACAATCACACCTCTGAAATACCCGATTGATTCGGCTATCCCCTGGAGTGGATCTTTCATGTTTCGTTCATGTTCGAGACTGCACATACCGGTATATCCTACCTCACGGAGCATGCGTACAAAAGCCGGAAAATCGATGATGCCACGGCCGATCTCCACCGAATATCCGGCCTTGGAGGCTCCCGTAACGTCCTTGATGTGAATGTCGAAAACGCGGCTTTGGTATTTCTTCAGATCTTCCACCGGATCCTTGCCGTTGCGGGTGTCATGACCCACATCGAGGCACATGCCGATGCGCGGATCGAGATCCTTCACATGGTTCCACACGTCGTCGGCATCGGGATACAATGGCATATCAGGGCCATGGAGGTGAATGGCGAAATGAAAATCATACTCTTTTACCTTTTTTTCCACATAGGGCAGCAGCTCATAGTTGGGAACCCCCACAATCAGCTTTACACCCACTCGTTTCGCGTAAGCGAACGCATCGTCGATCTCTTTTTCCGAGCGCATATAGATGGGACCAACGGCATAACCGGTCACTCCTTTCGAAGCAAGCTTGGCATGAAAGTCGGCAATCTCCTGGTCGCTGCTGTTCAGCGGGAGATGAAAGTCTTTGATGCACAGATACTTTACATTACATTTCTCCATCATTTCCAGTGACTTGTCGAGATCGAAGTTCACAAAGGTGAAACCAGCCATAGCGACCTTGAATTTTTCAAAACTGTCGGGAGCGGGTTGCGGATCGGGACGATCCTGAGCAGAAATCAGGAATGAAAATAAGAGTCCTGTGAAAATGAGTATTTTTTTCATGATTGCAAATATTTATGCGTGTGTTCGAGCACAAAGGTACTTATTTTTTTGAAACGGGGAGAGGAATTTTTTAAAAAGATAATCCTCCTATTTATTGATCTCTCAAAATGAAAGTGGGTAAACGAGATAAGCAAAATCCTTTTACCTTTGTAATCTAAAGTGTTGATAAATGAAATTGCCCGCTGATTTTATCCAATCCATCCGTTCGCTTTTGGGTGAAGAGACGCAACTGCTTCAGTCCGCTCTGGCGGAAGATACTCCTGTCAGCATCCGCCTGAATCCGTTCAAAAAACAGCGTAACCCCCTGTCGTTTGTACACCCTGTAGCACGTGTGCCATGGTCGGATTGGGGATATTATCTCGATGAGCGACCCGCTTTCACGTTCGACCCGCTTTTTCATGCTGGTTACTATTATGTACAGGAGGCTTCCTCCATGTTCGTGGAGCAGGTGGTGCGACAGCTGGTGAAAGAGCCTGCAATCTGTCTCGATCTCTGTGCAGCCCCGGGCGGAAAATCAGTCAGCCTTCTCGCTGCATTGCCGGGAGGCAGTCTGCTTGTGAGCAACGAAATCGTCCGTCAACGGGCGAATGTATTGTCAGAGACCTTGAGCAAATTCGGTCATCCCCATTGTATGGTGACCAATAACGCTCCCGGGGATTTTGCCGCTTTCCCGGAGTTTTTCGATCTGTTGCTTGTGGATGCCCCCTGTTCAGGCGAGGGCATGTTTCGTAAGGATGAAACGGCCCTGGAGGAGTGGTCGCCTCAGCATGTGCAGATGTGTGCGGCCCGGCAGAGAAATATCCTGGACGAGGTCTGGGTTGCCCTGAAGCCGGGTGGATTGCTTATCTACAGCACCTGTACCTTTAACCGGGCCGAGAACGAGGAAAATGCACTATGGGCGGCGCGGGAACTGGGTGCTGAGTTTGTACCGGTGGAAATAGATGAATCCTGGGGTATTACCGGGTCATTCGATAGGGAGGTAAACGGGTATCGGTTTTTTCCGCATAAAACCAAAGGGGAAGGACTCTTTGTGACGGTTTTAAGGAAAACTGCTTCGGTAACTCCACACGAAGTGACCTATTTCCATAAGCGTAAAATTTTTTTTTCTCCGGTTTCAAAGGAGGTTACGGCATACAGAAACTTCCTGAATCATCCCGATCATTTTGATTTCATGGAAGCTGGCAGCCGGATCATTGCACTACCGGCAGCACAATCTGAAATGCTTGTTTCTCTGGGAGAAAAGTTGAAAACGGTTGCATTGGGTATCGGGATAGGAGAGCGAAAAGGAAAGGATTTCATTCCTTCCCATTCACTTGCGTTGAGCTGCGAAATCAATCGGGAAGCATTCATTAACCATGCAGTGTCTTATGCTCAGGCAGTTGCTTACCTCCGTAAGGAAGCCATCACGCTCGATGATGCACCCAGGGGTTTCATTCTGCTCACCTATTGCAATGAGCCGATCGGGTTTGTAAAGAATATCGGTAACAGGGCGAATAACCTTTACCCACATGAGTGGCGCATACGTAGTGGTTACTTGCCGGAAACAAGCCCTGAGACCCTGATCGGACTGCCGGTTGATTGATCTTCATTTTTTCATTTTTTCTATTATCTTTACGCGACAAACCCTCACCTATCTCTTCGTGCTCGTTGCATCGGTTGTTGTCATCCTCTCTCTCTTGCTCTCCGGCCGGCTGCTGAAAGTGCTGTCGTCAGAGGAGCGGCAGTTGATGGAGGTACGGGCCTTG
>DPAC01000075.1:0-6597 GCA_003517675.1 Porphyromonadaceae bacterium
GTGACAATCACCTCATCGAGACGAATGGTATCGTTCAGGCTGGCGTGTGTCATGCCGGTTGCGAAGAGAAGAATAATTCCCAAGAAGTTCATAAAAAGTAAAAGGAAAAATTTTCTCATCACAAATCTTTATTTTTCAGTTATAAGTAAAAAAATCAGCATAGGCTAAGATTATCCGGCTATGCTGTCGCGGGGGCCATTCTCATCGTGTAATGAACTCAGAATCTATCATTTTGAGTTTCCATTATACGATCCAGGGGAATCTGAAACAGGCTTCGTCATAAAGCGAATAATCGGCCTTTCCGTTTACAGCAAAGGTTTTAATTTGCCTGGCACCCTGTAAAAGATCGACGGCGAATTGGACAGTCGCCCCTGTTTTAACGCGATCCTCCACCAGAAGAATGACCTTGTCTTTGTAGTCGAAGCCGATGGGCGCAACCAGTTTTGGACTGTCGTATTTCGGTTTCTGGTCCGGATCGCGTAAATTAATTTTTAAGAGTTGTATCTCGGTGTTCAACCGCTGGTTGATGATTGCCGCAGGGATGATTCCTCCGTTGGCGATGGCGACAATCATATCGAAGGTTTCGTGGAATATGATCTCACGAAACCGTTGCATAACATCTTCAAATGATTTCCCTTCAGCCATCTTCAGATTTTAGCCAGCGCTTTCAAGACAAAATAACCGCCAATGAGCTGGATCAGCAATCCCGGTATTCCGAGACGGAAATCCTGCATGGCTGCGGTGAAGTTTTGGGTCATGCCCCACTCAATGCCGGTGCCGATGACCTGATAGGCAAGGATAGCCAGCAGAATGCCCAGCAGCGAGACTTTTCCGAAATGCTTTGCAGCCAGTGCGGCAGCAATAGCCAGGATGGCCGATTTAATGATGATGGCGGGCAGTACCGCTACCGGAGGCATCCCGAAGAGCAGGCTGTTGGCCAGGGGTGAGAGAATTGCGGTAAGCAGTCCCACATGAATACCGTATTTATAGGCGGCAATCAGCGTGAAAAAATAGATGGGCAGGAAGATAAACCCTCCCTGCGGAACAAGATGTGCCAACTGCGGTAAAAGCAGGTTCCCGACAATAAATATCGCCGCGAAGAGATAGGTCTTCGTGTTGCTGAGGTTTAGAGCGTACAATTTGGCTGTTGTTGTTGACATAGTAGGTTGTATTTTAATGTTGTTGTATATGATTCCCCTGTATAGGCATTTAACATCGCTCACAAATCTATGCATAAAATGTTGTATTTCGCAAGGATAAGCTGTTATTTTTTTATTAAAAAATTAAAAACAAGTGCGGGAGATGTTTTGCAGCAATCATTTGAAGAGCAATGGCAGAAATTCTGACAGATAAATCCGCCAGTTCCGCCAGGTATGTCCGCCTTCCGATTCACGGTAGATATAGGGGAAATCCATGGCATCCAGTTTTTCCCTGAAATCGGCGTTGGCCTTGTAGAGGAAATCGTCTTTCCCTATGGCAATCCAGTATAGCTCAAAACCGTTTGTTTTCTGTGCAGCCAGTGTTCCGTCGATATTATCATACACTTTCGACTGAACCTTTTCGTCCGGCATGATGGCGGCGGAAAAGAGCCCCATGTAATCGAAGGTATCGGGGTAGTACCTTGCAATATGCAGGGTATGAAATCCTCCCATGGAGAGCCCTGCGATAGCCCTTCCCTTTTTTTCCGGGATGGTTCGGTATTGTGACTCGACAAACTGAATAATTTCATGGAAGGTCTCTTCATATTTTCCGTCCATGGTATGCGGCAGCTGGAACTGCGGTTTATAGAAACCGAGGCTCGATTCGCCGGGGGCAGCTTCCTGTGCCACGTTCCCGTTGGGCATCACCACAATCATCGGTTCCGCTTTATTTTGAGCAATCAGGTTGTCGAGTATCTGTGATGCCCGTCCGAGGGTCATCCATGCCTCTTCATCGCCTCCCATACCGTGCAGCAGGTAGAGGACGGGGTAAGATTTATTGCTCTCTTCATATCCGGGAGGCGTGTAGATGGTGATCCGCCGGGTCATGTTATTGCCGGGAGATACGTACCATCGTTTGGCGACCGTGCCGTGAGGGACGCGGTTCACTTTGTATAGATCGGCCTGTCCGCCTCCAATGAGCAACACGTTGAGGACGCTGGCTACATCGCGCCGGTAGTACACATTATTGGGATCGTTTACTGTGAGTCCGTCCACGTTAAAAGCATACGTGTACAATTCGGAGGGCAGGGGGCGTGTGGTATAGCTCCAGACACCGCCGGCATCTTTTGTCATTTTCGCCGGTTCCTCTTGAGCCAAAAAATCTCCTGTCACAGAAACCTGATTAGCGTCGGGCGCCATTAAGCGAAACGTAACCGAATTGTCGGCGTGTATCTCGGGAGAGATGATTTCCTTTCTCTGCCCGGAAGGGAGATTCTCTTGTGCTTGCACGTGCAATGTGAAAAACAGTGCTAACAGCGCCGCTAAAATTTGGGGAAACTGAATCTTCATAGGTTATATTATTTATGTTATTTATAATGAGAGTTTATCAATAAATGTTCGAATAGAACTCAGACAATATCCACGGAACAACCGAACAAATTTTCCAGATACTCCTTCAAATCCATGATCAGAAACGGGTCAGGAGTTTCCGTTTCCACACAGATATCGACATCACTTGCAGAGGTGTGCTCGTCGCGTGCAACGGAGCCAAATAATCGGAGAGAGCGAACGCCGAATCGTTGCACCAGCACTTTATCCGAAGAGTGTAGCAATTTGATGTATTCATTTTTCGTCCTCATACAACTGATTTTATTTCACAAAGCTAATAAAAAAAACTCTCAGAAAAGGAATTTTCCCTGTGCTTGCAGCATTGCGCATAGAAAAAGAGCAAGCAGAACAGATAAACAATTTTTTATGGATACCTTTGCAATCTCAAATAATTGGACACACACAGTATGTGGAAAGATATGCTCTTTGTAGGTATCGGAGGCGGCATCGGCAGTATCCTCCGATTTGTTACTTCCCGTCTCTCAGCCCGTTTTATACATCATGAATGGTTGTTTTTAGGTACCTTCACTGCAAATATAGTCGGATGTCTGCTGATTGGCTTGTTATCCGGATGGATTCTCGCGCATCATCCGGAGAATCAGTCATTCCGTTTACTGCTGATTGTCGGTTTCTGCGGCGGGTACACCACATTTTCGGCCTTTGCCTTTGAAAATCTGCGATTGATGGAGATGAATCAATGGGGCTTGTTTACACTTTACACCTTCGCAAGTATTGTATTGGGTCTTATGTCCGTATGGGGTGGGATGAAGCTGGGGCATCTGCTGTAAAAAAAACGCCGGACGGTTTAATCCGGCCGGCGCATAAGCAAACACATTCTTTTTTATAATTCTTTGATTCGGATATTTCTGAACATGACTTTGGAGCCATGTCCGAGGAATCCAATATGTCCGGTTTTGTTGAGGAGTCCGGGATGTTCCTTTTTATCCATTGTCCCGTTTTTGGAAGCCTCGCGGATGTTCCCGTCGAGGATGGTCGTCCCGTTGAGGATTACTTTGATATGGTCTCCGTTGGCAATCACTTCCTGATAGTTCCATTCGCCGACCGGCTTGAGGAAGCCCCTTTTAGCGGGAATCACCCCGTAAACCGATCCGTGGTACTGGTACTCTTCAAGGTTCTCGTAGATCGGGGCATCGTTATCGATGATTTGCAGTTCCATGCCCACGTAGGCAGCATCTCCCTCCATTGGGGTGCGGATTCCCAGTCCGTTGTTTGCCCCCGGTGTGAGCTTAAACTCGAAACGCAATACAAAGTTGTCGAACTGCTCTTTGGTATACAGGTTGCCGCCGAAGCTTTCACTGGGGTAGAGCACGATCTGACCGCTTTCCACCACATAGTCCCGCTTGTTGCCGGTCCACTGATCAAGGTTGGTGCCGTCGAACAGGATGCGGAAACCCTCTTTTTCTTCTT
The DNA here is from genome assembly GCA_003517675.1 of Porphyromonadaceae bacterium. Lineage (GTDB taxonomy): Bacteria > Bacteroidota > Bacteroidia > Bacteroidales > Dysgonomonadaceae > Proteiniphilum. Next base: position 3,957 of record DPAC01000075.1, read on the forward strand.
CAGGTGAAAGCCTGAAAGGTTCAGGCCGGGGGATCTCTTTCAAATAAATATCTCTATAAGCCACCTTGCTGCCGTGAGCCTGCAGCTCGATCTGTTCCACAGGGAAAATGGGCCGGCTCCTGTCCCAGTAGTTCTCCAGGATCACGTGATCGGTCACCAGCTCACCGTTCAGCCAGACCGATACCCTTTCGCCGACCATGCGGATGCGAAATGTATTCCATTCCCCTACTTTCTGATCGGCCACCTTGAGCGGCTTAGATGGGTTTTGGATGTTGTTGTAGAGTCCCCCTGAGCCCACCTGTGCCCCCACGTTTACGCGTGCGGTATCCCAGATCTGTACCTGGGGCGTTCCGCGCAGGTAAATACCTGCATCGGGTTCAGGGCCGGGATAAAGCTTCCAGTCGATCAGCAGTTCGAAGTCACCGTACTGTTTTTCGGTACAGAGATTATTTCCTTTTCCGGTGAAAAGCAGTACTCCGTCTTCCACAATCCAGCTTTCCCGCGCCTCCTTATCTGCTTTTTCCTGTGCTGCGGCCAGTTCGCGCGGACTCATTTTTGCACGGGTGATGGGATTTCCCACCAATCCTTTCCATCCCTCCAGGTTCCTGCCGTTGAAGAGGGGGACAAATCCTTCTTCGTCCGGATTTTCTGTCAGGTATTTGGTGATGGACTGCCGCTGGTAATCTGCATCGGGGTTGCTGAGTGTCTCACTCACCTTGAGCAGGATGCGGGTGGTTTCCTTCCCGGCAAAGTCGGGATTGCTGAGAGCAATGTTCATGGCTGTCTGGGCAGCAGCCTCCTTTAATGAGGGCTGATCCATGAACGGTGCCACGAAAAGCATTGCCTGATACTGGCCGGTATTTCCCAGTAGTTTCAGTATCTCGTTCTTCTGCTTGTCGTTTTGGGCAAACTGCATCGTTTCACGCAGATAGAGATATTTGACCGCACCGGTTTCATCCGATTTTCCAATGGTTGCAATTAACGCATCTGTCACTTTCTCCAGTTCCCGGTTGTCTGTGCTCTCTCTGGCAATATCCAGCAAGGGATAGATCACATGGAACGATTTCCACGTGGTAAGCGCATGAAAAGCCGCATCCTTTTCAACTCCCTCTGACGAAGCATATGCCTGGGTGATGAGATCGATCGCTTCCTGTGTACCACTGTTTGCCAGCGCAGGATAGTATAAATGTTTGTTGGAGGATCTTTTCATCCTTTCCGATACCAACCGAAACTGTTCCTCTGCCGGGAGGTAGTTCAATGCCGCATTGACAGCTTCTTGAAGGGCCGCCACATAAGTCGGCTCAGACTGCTCCAGCAGGGTGAACAGATCGGGCAGATTGCTGTCCGTGACGACATCTTTCAGTGTGGAGGCAGCGGCAGCTTTCACAGCCGCATTGTCGCCGAACATCTGGTTATAGACAAGGTTGTACTGACTTTCCATCTTCCGGCCGGAGATAAGTTCCAGGATAGCTACTTTTCCGGCATCGCCACAATCTTCAAAAACTGAGGCAAGGGGATAGGAGATGTCGCCCCTAAAAGTGGATAATGCCTCTTTAGCCAGTGTCACGGTTTCTTCGTTGTTGCTTTTCAGCAAGCTTGTCAGCGCCAGGAGCGACTCATCACCACCCACTTTTGCCAGTGAGCGTACCGCCGCTTTTTGTACCATCTCATCGGCAGCGTGAATATGACGGGCAATGAGTGGTGCGGCACCTTCCACATCATGATTTGCCAGCCAGTAGATCAGCACGGTTTGTACTTGCGGAGATTGATTGGCAGTTAGTTCCTTTTGAATCAGGCTGACCGACTTTTTGTCTTTTTCGAAAGGATACCCATTCAGTATCCCGGAAAGATACACGATGTTCCCGTCTTTAAGGGCATCTTTCAGCAAGGCCTCTTTTTTTGTGGCCGGTTGTGCCAGGAGCATTTGTGATGCAGCAATCTTCAGATCCTGTTTTTGTTGTTTTGATGCCACGGACAATAATTTTTGGGCTTCTTTGTTGACCAGTTTAGGATCAGATGCATTCAACCTGGTGAGCAAGGTAAGATACGATGCTGTGGCGTTGTTCTTGCTATACGCGTAATTTGTCTTTTCTGCCGCATCCCGTAATGCGTTGAGCGATTCTTTCGTGCCGATGTGGGCAAGTGCATTCAGGAATACTTTTTGCGAACGCTCCGAGGTACTTCTGCTGAGAAGATTCAACAGTTCGGGTTCGGCCGCAGCGTAATGGGTTTGTCCGATGGCATTTGCCAGAATCAACAGGAGGGGTTCGGAATCCGTATTTTTGATCCCATCCAGCAGGGCGGCATTTGCTTTTTCCGTGCCGATGCTTACCAAAGCCTGCGAGGCAGGGTCTGAGAGATACACATCGGTAAGGAAACCGGACAAAACATCCACATTGTCGTCCGTGGCAATGGTTCTGAGCTGACGGATCACAAATGCTTTTACTTCTTTATCCAGCGGTTGTCTCAATGCTTTTTCGAAGGCACTTGCGGCCACAGCCCGCTTTTCCGGATCGTTTGCCACGAAATGGGTCCACCCGCTGATGGCATACTCCAAGGCTTCGTTGCTTTTGTTTCCGGGAGGGTTCATCCTGCCGATCAAATCGAGTAAACCCTCTTCTCCGGTAGATACCAAATCGGC
>DPAC01000075.1:6845-8753 GCA_003517675.1 Porphyromonadaceae bacterium
AAATTAAATAGTCCATGGTGCACGAGTGGGTTGATCTATCAGCCGGTTTGCCTCTTCATCGTTGACGAACATCTCTTTTACGGGATCATACTCAAGTGTTCGGTTTAACTGGAGTGCTACGGCACCCATATTTACGATGGTGCATGACCGGTGCCCGTTTATTTCATTCAGGGCGAACTTCTGTCTGTTGCGGATGCATTCGAGAAAGTCGGTGTTTTGTGCCGGTGGCTCGGGGAAATCGGCCAGCTTCTTTTCCCAGTCAGGAATATCACAAACGAAGTTCCTGTACACATTGCCATTCGGTCCGGAGATGTAGGGCGTGTCGGGTTCGCCGTAATCTCCTCCCCAGAGGATGATTTGGCATCCGTCGGCATAGGTGTAGGTGATGGATCGCCATGTCCCTACCGCATCGGGATGTTGCTGTGGTGCATCGACCTCAACTTTCACGGGACTGGTATCATCCTTGCCCAACATATACTGTACCGGGTCAATATAATGCTGACCCATATCGCCTAAGCCGCCGCCGTCATAATCCCAGTATCCGCGGAAGGTCTGGTGTACGCGGTGTGCGTTATAAGGCTTGAAGGGTGCCGGCCCCAGCCACATATCATAATCCAGTTCCTGTGGTACCGGCTGCGGTTCGAGGTGCGTTTTACCCACCCAATAGAACTTCCAGTCGAACCCGGTATGTTTGCTGATGGTCACCTTCAGGGGCCATCCCAGCATGCCGCTGTCTATCAGCTTTTTGAGCGGCTTTACCGGTGTGCCGAGGCCATAGAAGGGATCTTTGAATCGGAACCAGGTGTTGAGGCGGAAGATGTTGCCGTGTTGTGCGATGGCTTCCCGCACCCGTTTTCCTTCGCCAATGGTACGGGTCATCGGCTTTTCACAGAAAATATCTTTCCCGGCTTTTGCCGCTTCAACCGACATGATCCCGTGCCAATGGGGTGGGGTAGCAATGTGCACGATATCCACATTTTGATCGAGGATCAGGTCACGGAAATCATGGTAGAGGTTGATTTTATCCTTTACCAGTTTGGCTGCCTGTGCGAGATGGTTGCTGTCCACGTCGCACATGGCAACCACGCGTGTGTTGCCGTAGGGAATGTGGTTGCGTCCCATCCCCCCTACGCCGATAATTCCTTTCGTCAGCTCGTCGCTCGGAGCGATCATGCCTTTTCCCAGCACGTTTCGGGGAACGATGGTGAGCAGGGTTACACCGCCCATCGTTTTTAAAAATTGTCTTCTGGAAGTCATAAATATTTTAATATTTTATTTAGATAATGCTTGTTTTCATCAATTTTACAAAAATAGGGAATTTTATTCAGAAAAGATCCAAAATTGATGAATCAGTCGGAATTTAATTTAAAAAAGGGCATATTCTCAGTGGATATACTCAATATGAATGTTTTGTCAATCATTATTCTTTGTGAGGAACACCAGCCACCGGAGGAATTTCAGGAATATTGTCAACAGGCCCCATTACGTAGGTTTTGGGTCCCAGGTAAAGATCGGCATTCAGTACTTCATCCCACGTGATGTCTTTTCCGGTATAAGCCGCCATACGCCCCATAATGGTGACGAGGGTTGAATAAGCCTGATCCTCGCCGTCGTTCACTGTATTTCCGCTACGGATAGCAGCAACCAGGTTGATGTGTTCCTGAACGAACGGATTCGTTACTTTCCACTCCGATTGGGTGTCGCCTTCTTCGGGATAGGGATATTCCCAGATAATGTTTCCGTGCCAGTCATACAATTTTCCGGAAGCATCCGCATAACCATTGGTACAGTTAATCTGTTCTACCTTTCCGTTGTTACAACCGTCAATCTGTCTGGTAGCACAATTCGTACGCATACCGTTGTCGTACAGGTACTCGATGCTGAAAAAATCATACTGATCTCCGGTTA
>DPAC01000013.1:0-6629 GCA_003517675.1 Porphyromonadaceae bacterium
TTTGCATGACAATGTTGTTTTTTATGCAAATATACGACTTTTCCTGTTTGCGCTATATCCCGACACTTATTCTTGAAAAACAAGTAGTTGACAAACTCCAAGTCAGGAGTTCTGCATTTACAAACTCCACATCGACTCCGAATGTTTTGGATGTTTTAAATACGGCCATCACCAAATGCTTCCAGCATAAAAAAGAATAAAAAAATTTCGGATTAAAAATATATAGCTATTTTTGTACGATAAAACAATATTAGTACAAATAGAATATCCATATGCGCATAGATTCTACCAAAGATTCAATATTGAGAGTTGCAAACCAACTGTTTAGTCGGTTTGGATTTCAAAAGACTTCAATGGACGAAATCGCAAAGGTTGCACGCAAAGCCAAAGGCTCACTATATTACCATTTTACGAGTAAGGAAGATCTATTCAGGGAGGTGGTATCGATTGAAATGACCAGGTTAAAGAGTCAGTTGTCAACGATTGTTTGTAATCCTGATTTAAAAGCATCGGATAAAATCAAGAAATACCTTATTACCCGAATGGAAATTTTAAATAGTGCAGCAAACTACCATGAAACGCTAAAAGCCGATTTTTTTGAGCACTTCCACTTTATTGACGACCTGAGAACTGATTTAGATACGTGGGAAAAAGAAAATCTGAAGAAAATTATTCTTCAAGGTGTTCATACAGGCGAGTTCACGCTAGTTGCAGAAATTAATATTTTGCTGGATATGTTCTTAATGATCCTGAAAGGTCTTGAAATACCATTCTTCCTGCAAAATAAGTACGAGGAATACTCACCCTATTTTGACAGGCTCATAAACATATTGAATAAGGGTTTAGCTACCTGATTTTTTTTTTACCCGGAACTGACTATAAAACGATATTCGTACAAATAATAACAAAATAAAAATATGAACAGATTTGTAAACTCAATAATCAGACTAAGATGGCTAATAGTTTTCGCTGTTTTGGCATTGACCATTTTCTTTGGTTATCAACTTAAAAACCTGACTATAAATCCTGATGTTATTGATTCTTTACCCGATGATGACCCGACTGCCAAACTTTTTAAAGATATAGGTACGGAATTTGCCGGAAATGATATGGGCATGATTGTGCTGGAAACCGAAGATGTTTTTAATGCAGAGGTTATTCAACATGTTAAACAAATTACGGATAGCATTCGATATACGTCAGGCGTTTCTACTGTAACAAGCCTTACCAACATAATTGATATAAAAAGCTCCGAATGGGGAATTGAAATAGGAAAACTGGTTGATGAATACAATCTGCCGGTTAAGCAATCAGATTTAGACAGCCTCAAAAATTACACCTTCTCAAAAGAGATGTACAAAGGGGTAATTGTTTCCGACGACGGCACCGCTACTGCAATCATTTTTACGCTTCTGCCCGATAATGATAATCAAACCATTGCAAAAGAAATAAAGGAGAAGATTAAAAATATGAACCTGCCCGAAACCATATACTTTGGCGGTCTCCCCTTGATGATGAACGATATTAACGATTTAATAATATCCGACATCATTTGGTTGATACCCATTGTTTTTCTTGTTATAGCAATTATTCTTTTGATTAGTTTTCAATCGTTTCGCGGCGTACTGTTGCCGTTGCTGACTGCCGGGATTTCTGTCGTCTGGACTTTGGGAATCATGTCTGTTGCAGGCTATGAGCTTACCATTATATCCAACATCATACCGGTTGTACTGCTTGCGGTGGGCAGCGCCTATACCATTCATGTGCTGAACAGTATTAACCACATGGCCCTTCAGGACAGAAAACAAGCATTGATCAAGGGGGTTGCATATGTCATCATTCCGGTCATTTTGGCTGCAGTCACCACTGCAACAGGTTTTGTCTCGTTCGTTTTTGGCGCATACCTCACGATGATCAAGGACTTTGGGATATTCACAGCAGTCGGTACAATCATCGCTTTGTTGTTGTCCATATTCTTTGTGCCAGCCATGATTTCAGCTTTGTCAATGTACCGAAAGAAAAAAACTGTTGAAGATACGGAAAAGAAACCGGTCTTAACCCATAAAATATTGATACCGCTCACGCAAACCCTTTTTAAACATCCTAAATATACAATTACTGCATGGGCATTCATTCTTTTGGTAAGTGTTATCGGAATTTTTCAAATTGAAACCAGTGTAAACATGGCGGATTATTTTAAAAAAGATAATCCTACCAGGGTGGCAGAAGAAGTGATGCAAAAGAAATTTGGAGGTTCGCTACCCATATTCGTTGTTTTTGAGGGCGATATGCAAAGTCCGGAAGTTCTGCAAAAGATGATTGAAACGCAACGTTTCATGAAAGAAGACCCAAGTATTGACGTAACCCAATCGGTTGCCGATCTGATAGAGCAGATGAACGATGCCATGGGCGAAGGGAAAAGAATACCCGATGACAAGGCAAAAATTGAGCAATTATGGTTCCTGCTCGATGGACAGGATGTGATGCCGCAACTGGTGAATAACGACCTTACCAAAGGCGTCATTCAATCAAAATTTGCCTCAGTGGATACGAAAGACATTGAAGCATTTACTAAAAAAATGAACCGTTTTATTGAAGAAAACCAAAATGAATATTGCCAAATAAAGCTTACAGGTATGCCATCCGTTTACGATAAGCTCAACAGCAGCTTATTAAACAGCCAGCGCAACAGTTTATTAATCGCTATCGGACTGGTTATATTTATTGTGAGCGCGATTTTGAGGTCTGTTTCCAAAGGGGTTTTTGCCGCAATTCCCGTGGTTGCAACAATTATTGTGTTGTTAGGAATCATGGGAATAGCCGGAATTCCGCTTGATATAGCAACCGTATTGGTAGGCAGTATTGCTTTGGGTATAGGCATTGATTATTCCATCCATATCATCACTGGATTTAATAATCATCTGCTGGAAAACGGAGATGCCGAAAAATCAATCGAAAGCGTTATTTTATTGAGCGGCAAGGCAATAATTATTAATGTAGCATCGGTTTTAGCAGGATTTTTAGTGCTTCTGTTTTCACAAATCGTACCCTTACAAAATTTCGGACTACTGATTGGCATTAGCATGATTGGTTCCGGGTTTAGTGCCCTATCACTGCTGCCGGCGATACTTATACTGGCAAACAGAAAACGTAAAATAACAGCAAATAATCACTAACATTTAAAACTTATCATTATGAAATCAACATTTAGAACAGCACTATTCACTGTATTATTTGGAATAGGCAGTATAATTTCTGCAAATGCACAAGATGCAACAACCATTCTGAAAAAAATGGACGATGTAATGTACTCGTCCAAAGACATGACAGGAAAGAATACAATTATCCTGATTGACAGGAATGGAAAAGAGGAAATTCGTGAAGCAATCATTCAGCAGAAAGGGAACGATAAAAGGATGTTTCGGTTCACATCGCCTGCATCACAAGCCGGTATTGCTGTATTGTCATTGCCTAATGATGTGATGTATTTGTATCTGCCCGCTTTTGGCAGGGAAAGAAGAATTGCTTCCAGCGCTAAAAATCAAAACTTTGCAGGTACCGATTTTTCTTATGATGATATGGAATCGGTACCGTTTTCGGTTAAGTACACACCGAAATTACTCAAAAATGAGGCGAATGTATTCGTTCTTGAGCTTACGCCAAAAGGGCGTTCCGATTACTCAAAAATAGTGGTACATGTAAATAAAACAAATTATTATCCTGAATTAATGGAGTATTACGACAAAGGCAATACAAAGGTGAAAGAAGCAAAATACACTTTCAAAAAAATAGGTAATTATTGGAATGCCGCTGAAATTGAGATGAGCGATTTAAAGAAAAACCACAAAACCAAAATGCAAATGTCGGATGTAAAATACGACACGGGGTTAACTGACGATGATTTTACGGTGAGGAAGTTAAAACAATAGCTAAACAACTACCAAAATAGCTTCATAACATGATAATCAACTATATAAGCTCATACATCCCGGAAATAATTGTTACAAATGATTTTTTTACCGACAATTACGGTATTTCAGGTGAAGTCATTATTTCCAAATGCGGAATTAAGCAAAGACGAAGAACTCGCCCCGAAGAAAATACAAATTCAATGGCGATTGAAACCGTTAAAAAGGTTTTCTTCGAATCGCCTCTATCCTTAAATAAAATTGATTTAATAATCGGTGCAACATACACACCTTACGATACGGTTGGCACATTGGCTCATGCAGTACAAAAACAATTCGACATTGCTAATGCTAAATGTTTTACAGTTGATTCTGCATGTTCTTCATTTGTAAATGCTCTTGAAATAGTCGAATGTTATTTTGCAAATAAAAAAGCAAGTAAAGCTTTAATTATTGTTTCAGAAAACAATAGTGTTTATAATGACTATTCCAATGAAAAATCAGGATTTTTGTGGGGCGACGGTGCAGCAGCAGTAGTTATTTCTAAAGAAAGACATTCTGATGAAGATATTGAAGTGATTGATATAAATACCGCTGGCTTAGGCACAATTGGGAAAAGTATTGATGGCGTTTTTTTAAAGCCAGGCAATGGTGGTTTAAAAATGCCTTTTGGAAAAGACGTTTTTCAATATGCGTGTACTTATATGATACAGGAAACAGAGCAAATTTTACACAAAAATGACATTCCTATCAGCCAATTGAACTACTTAATTCCACACCAAGCAAACGTTAGAATTATAGATTATGTTACAAGAAAATTAAATTTAGAAAACTCGCAAATACTTACAAATATTGAATGCTTTGGAAATACAGGTTCGGCAAGTGCAGCGATTGTATTAGCAGATAATTGGGGTAAGTTTAAAAAGAATGATACTATTGTTATTTCTGTTTTTGGCGGTGGTTATTCAAGTGGTGCAGTTTTATTGAAAAAATTATAATTCAAAATATGAAAACTGTTTCAGGTTTTGTTCTTTTAAATTTTTTGGGATGGAAAATAAAAGGTGAGTTTCCTGATATAAAGAAATCTATAATAATATTTGCTCCACACACTAGCTACTGGGATGGTTTATATGGAAAACTATATTTGATGCAGTTAGGTATAAATTACAAATTTCTATCAAAAAAAGAATTTTTCAAATTTCCATTAAACTATTTCTTTAAGATTTATGGTTCAATACCCGTGAGTAAAACCAAGGAGTACATTGATTATGTTGTTGAATTAATTAATATTAGCCACGAACTTCATATCGTGTTGTCTCCAGAGGGGCACTTGGCAAAAACAATAAGATGGAAAAAAGGGTATTACTATATGGCTGTACGAGCAAATGTTCCCATTGTTGTTGGATACATTGATTATAAGAAGAAAGAAATGGGGATTAAAAAAGTGATTTACAATCCAACAGATATTAGTATAGTTAGAAAAGAGATTGCTGAACTATATTCTGATGTTACAGCAAAATATCCTGAAAAATTTTCACCTGAACTAAAAGTATAAAATATGAAACAGAATGTGGCATTAGTACTATCGAGCGGAGGCTCAAGGGGGTTTGCCCATATTGGGGTTATCAATGAGTTAGGTAAACAGGGACTTCAAATATCTTCTGTTTCTGGCTCTTCCATAGGAGCGGTTATAGGAGGGCTTTATGCCATGGGAAAAATACAGGAATATACCGAGTGGGTAAGCTCCTTTAACAAAAGGGATGTCTGGGGCTTTATGGATTTTACGCTGGCGACTAATGGCTTATTAAAGGGTGAGCGGGTTTTTGATAAAATGAAGACTTTTATCCCCGATATGAATATTGAAGATATGCCCATCCCCTTTGCCGCCGTTGCTACTGATATACTCCATGAAAAAGAAGTGGTTTTTACAAAAGGAAGTTTTTATGAAGCTGCCCGGGCATCCATTGCAATTCCTGCAGTTTTTACACCAGTGAAGTGCAGCGATACCATTCTTGTTGACGGTGGCGTTCTTAATCCAATTCCTATTGAACATGTACTCCGAAAAAATGGAGATATGCTGGTGGTAGTGAATCTTTACGGCGACAAAAAGTATGATATTCCAAAAGAAACAAATACTAACAATGGATACTTTAATAGGTTGATAAACACCCTATCGACCTTAATTTTAACCGGTGACAAGCACAGTACAGGGTATTACTCACTTTTAAGCGGTACTTCTTCGGCAATGATACACAGGATAGCTGAAATGAGCATTGAAAAGCACAAGCCTGATTTGGTAATTAATATCCCGCACGATTCTGCCAATACTTTTGATTTTTACAGGGCAAAAGAATTGATACAGTTAGGGGAAAGTGCAGCAAAAGAGGCAATAAATTATTATTATAAAAACCTATACGGGAATGAATTTATCAAAAGAATATATCAATATTCACAAGCTCATTAAAGCAAGCGATTCGAAACTTCTTAAACGGTTGCCCGACTTTGCGATTTACCTGATTAAGCTAATTATCAGGCAAAATGAGATCAATCGAATTCTATCTGTTTACGCAAATTTCGAAGGAGTTGATTTTTTACCCAAAATAATTGACGAGCTTAATATAAAGGTTGAAATAGTTGGTAAAGAAAATTTGCCTGAAAATGGCAGGTGCTTTTTTGTGGCAAATCATCCCTTTGGATTTGTTGATGGCTTAATTTTAACAA
>DPAC01000013.1:6858-17254 GCA_003517675.1 Porphyromonadaceae bacterium
AACAACGTATTTATGCTTATACCTCATTTAAAAGGGAATATTGCTGCTGTAAATGTATTTGGAACTAATTCAAGAGAGTATGTTTTAGAGCTGGAGAGAGTATTTAATTCTGATATCCCCATAACTCATTTCCCCGCTGGCCTTGTTTCGAGAATTAAAAAAGGAAAAGTTGAGGATAGTGACTGGCAAAAAGGGTTTATTAAGAAAGCAGTTGCGAATCAGCGTAACGTTGTTCCATTTTATTTCTTCGGGCGAAATTCACTTCTATTTTACTTTATATATATCACCCGAAAAACTTTTGGAATAAGTAAAACCTTGGAATTAGTTCTATTGCCTCATGAGCTATTTAACAAACGAAATAAAACCATAAGGGTTAAAATAGGCAAGCCCATTTCATACAGTACCTTCGATATGTCAAATTCTCACCACGATTGGGTGCAATTTGTAAAAAAACAGGTATATAACTTAAAAAACGCAATATGAGAAAGGTATCGGCAATAATATGTGCATATAACGAGGAGAAAACACTAAAAGATGTTATCCTTTCAGTTTCAGAATCTTTACTTGTTAGTGAAATTATTCTAGTTAATGATGGCTCTTCGGACAATACTAAGAAAATAATTGAGGAACTGCAGCGAGAGATTGAAATAACAGCAATCAATTTAACAGAAAACAAAGGGAAAGGATACGCAATGGCGGTGGGTGTTGAAAATTCAATCTTTGATATTATGCTATTTGTTGATGCCGACCAGTCAAACATTATTTATGGATACATTAATCATTTAACCAATCCTTTATTAAAAGAAGAATCGGACATGGTTTTAGGCTATTCTACAGTCAATATTTTAAATCAGGATGTAAATCCTTTAAAAATATTAACAGGTGAAAGAGCTTTATACAAAGAAGATATTATACCAATTCTTGATAAAATGAAGGAATCACGATTTGGTGTAGAAACCCTACTGTATTTTTATTACTTATCAATTGGTAAATCCATAAAATTTATCAGACTAAAAGGGATGACACATAAGGATAAGTACGAGAAAATGAACCGGTTTAAAGCCACAGCAAACTATATAAACGAGGGTTGGGAAATTGCTTATACTGCCATGAAAAACTATGACTTAATGCTAAAAACCATGAAAAGACAAGTAAAGAAAGGGCTTAAATTATGAGAAAAATTTCAGCAATAATTTGCGCGTATAACGAGGAGAAAACAATCAAAGGAGTAGTAACAACCGTGTGTGAATACTTTTTTGACGAGGTAATTGTTGTAAACGATGGTTCAACAGATGGTACGGCCAAAATTTTAGGTGAACTTCAGTTTTTGCCATCACTTAAATACATTGCACTTCCCGAGAACAAAGGTAAAGGGTATGCGATGGCAACCGGGATAGAAAATTCAACAGGAGAAATTATTGTTTTCATTGATGCCGATTTGTCTAACCTGAAAGAGAAGCATTTTGAACAGCTAACCACTCCTGTTTTCAGTAAAGAGGCCGATATGGTTTTAGGACAGGCAACAGAGACCCTGATCAACTATAAAATCAACCCGTTCAAATCGTTCACTGGAGAAAGGGCACTGTTAAAGAAAGATATACTGCCAATTTTGGGGGAAATGAGAACTTCAAAATTTGGTGTGGAAACATTAATCAATCTATACTATCAGGCACAGGAAAAAAGGGTTAAATATGTGATGCTCGATGGACTAAAACATCCAACTAAATTTGATAAAACCAGTAGTAAATCAAGAGCAATAAAAGAATTTGTCCTGGAAGGACACCAAATTGCTTTAGCATTGTTTAACAACTTTAGTTCTTTAACAAAAATCATAAGTAATAAAATAAATAATTTTTGATCTTTCAAAAAATGAAACTAAAGATTATTTTCTGGTTAACAGTTTTTGCTGTTTCGATGGGCTTTTTCGAAAGTGCAATTGTAATTTACCTAAGGGAAATTATATATCCCAATGGGTTTGCTTTCCCTTTACAGCCTATCGGAAGGATGCTTGCAACAACAGAAATTCTAAGAGAAGCCTTTTCTTTGCTTATGCTTCTTTCTATTGGCATTCTTGTAGGCAAATCAACGATTACAAGGTTGGCTTACTTTTTATATTCTTTTGCCGTTTGGGATATTTTCTACTATATCTTCCTGAAAATATTGATAAACTGGCCGGAATCTCTGATGACAATGGATATTCTGTTCCTATTGCCTGTAACCTGGGCTGGCCCTGTAGTAGCCCCACTCATTCTATCAATTCTGATGATTTTATTGGCTTTGCTGATACTTTATTTTTCCGCACGCAATGATCAGGTTCACTTAAAGGCTCATGAACTTGTAATGTTAATAACAGGCTCTGTAATAACAATTATATCCTTTACCCAGGATTACACAAGGTTTATACTCAGTCATTATTCGGTTGCCGATATTTGGTCGCTGCCGTCAAAAGACATTTTTAAATTTTCTGTTCAATACGATCCCGGGAATTTTTTCTGGCCAATTTTTATTGTTGGAGTTGTTTTGATTCTCATTGGGATAGGACTATTTACAAAAAGAAATCTTTTTATTGACTAAGGATCTCTTACAATAAATATACGTATCACTTTAAATGACAAACAGATGAAAAGAATAAAACTATTTCAATTATTGGTATTCCTCATTTTAACTTTGGGCATTACCCATGCGCAGGAAGCAGACAACCTCAAACTGTCAGGTGAACTTTTTACCGACCAACGTTTTTTACTTAAATCACCCAACGATTGGGCCTGGAACGAAAATCGCCTGACTTTAAACCTTGAAAAAAGTACCGACAACGCTAAATTTTATAGTGAAGTCTGGTTGCGTAATATTGGCGTACCCGCTATTCATGCATCATCTGATCTTTATAATAAAGGGATTATTGACCCTTATAACCTTGAAGTCAGGGAAGCTTACGTTCAATTAAATGGTTTTCTCACTAAAAACTTAGATGTAAGCATCGGTCGTCAGCGCATTGTTTGGGGAACTGCCGATAAATTAAATCCAACCGACAATCTTAACCCGTTGGATCTGGAGGATATTCTTGATTTTGGCCGTCGCAGAGGCTCCGATGCGATCAACCTGAATTACTATATCAACAACGACTTTTCTTTGCAGGGCGTTTTTATCCCTATTTTCCAACCGGCTAATATGCCTGTCGGAATTTTTGCCAATATCCTGAATCCCACCCTGGAAATGCCGGATGGAATGGCATTAGAAAGTGTTTCTGACACCTTAACGATGCCAAAATATAATATTGGCGAAAGTTCTTCGGCAGGTTTAAAATTAAAGGGATTTGCCAAAGGAGTTAATTTTTCATTAAGCTATGTTTGGGGATTTGATGGCTTGCCTTTCGCCACAAAAAACACTTTTATTCCGGTTAATGCGCTTGGTGGAATAAATATCCATTCACAACTATCGTATGCAAGAACGCATATCATTGGAGCTGATTTGGTAACAAGTATAGCAGGATTCGGGGTTTGGGCTGAAGCAGCAGCATTTATTCCGGAAAAAGATGTGATGATGACCAACGATTTATCAGCTCTTTACCCAACGTCGCCTGTTCCTGTTACCCAGGACTCGTTAATCCTGGATAAATCAAAACCATACATTAAATTTGTTGTTGGTGGTGATTATTTTTTCTCTGACGGGTCTTATCTGAATGTTCAATATTTACACGGATTCATTCATGAAAGAGCAAGGGAAAATCTAAACGATTATTTCTTTTTGCGATATGAAAAAACATTTTTAAATGATAAACTGAAGATTACGCCCATTGGCGGCGGTTTCATTGTTACCGACTGGAACAAGATGAAAGATAATTATGCCCTTGTGTATATGCCTGAGATCGCTTACAAAGCCACTACAAATTCAGAAATCACGGTATCAACCACCATTTTTGATGGCAAAGGAGATAACTTGTTTTCGAATCTGAAGGACTACAATATGTTCATGTGCAAATTGAAATATAGTTTTTAATGGGGAATCACATATAAGTTACTCAGTGCTATTTCAGCTTCAATGTCATTGAGTTGAGGGCAACCACTATGGTACTGATAGACATGAGCACAGCTCCTACGGCCGGACTGAGTATAATCCCTATCGGAGCGAGTACGCCCGCTGCAAGCGGGATGGCAATGATGTTATATCCTGCTCCCCACCAGAGATTCTGAACCATCTTGCGGGAAGTATTCTTAGCCAGCGAGAAGAAATGAAGAATGTCGGAAGGGTTGCTTTTTACCAGCACCACATCGGCCGAATCAATCGCAACATCCGTACCTGCCCCGATAGCTACGCCTATATCTGCTCTCGCCAGCGCAGGAGCATCGTTCACGCCGTCGCCCACCATCATCACCGGTTTGCCCTTATTTTGATAAGATTGAATGATTTTTTCTTTATCCTGCGGCAAAAGTCCGGCATGAATTTCTGAAATCCCAACCTGTGAGCCCACACTTCTTGCATATCCTTCGTTATCACCTGTAAGCATCACGGGAGTAATGTGCATACGCTTCAAACCATCCACGGTCTCTCTGGCTTCGGGCTTTATTTCATCGCCTTGAGCCACCAGACCGGCAACTTCATTCTCCACAATCAGATAACTTACCGAATTCCCTTTTTCCGCCAGTTCCTTAAATCGGTCTTTGTTGTAAGACAGGTGATTATTATCGAGATAATCCACTTTCACTATCAGCACATTTTTGCCTTGCACCGTGCCGCTAAGACCTGTACCACTGATGACCGTCACATTTTCCGGTGCAGGGTAACCGATGTTTTGCTTCTCTGCTTCCGCTAAGATGCCCACTGCAAGAGGATGATTAGAGTGGCTTTCCAGTGAAGCCATTATCCGTAATACCTCTTCCTTACTCCATTTTTCAGCGAGTGATTCAACAACGGAAACACGAAAGTCCCCCTCGGTGAGTGTACCTGTTTTGTCCATTGTGACGACCGCGATGCTTTTTGATTTCTCCAGTGCGACCCTATTCCGAATGAGAAGGCCATTGCTCGCACCCAGTGATGTGGAGCGGGCTACAACCAGCGGAATGGCCAATCCCAGTGCATGGGGGCAAGCAATAATCAATACCGTTACCATGCGTTCAAAAGCAATATTCAGATCTTTGGTAATGATCAGCCATACGATAAAGGCAATCACTCCGACGGTGACAGCCACGTAAAACAGCGCCCTGGCCACCTTATCGGAAAGTGTTTCGGAACGCGATTTTTCCTGCTGGGCCTCGCTGATAAGCTTCATGACCTGTGCGAGAAAACCCGATTCTCCTGTCCCTGTCACTTCGATCTTCACCGTACCGTTTCCGTTCACCGCACCTCCAATCACCTTGTCGCCTACGGTTTTCTTTACAGCCTTGGCTTCTCCGGTCACCATCGATTCATTGACGGAGGTGTTCCCTTCCACTATTGTACCGTCAGTGGGAATTTTTTCTCCTGCATTGACAATGACCTGCTGCCCTATCTGAATATCCTGGAGATCCACATCGGTGATACTTCCGTTCTCATCTACAAGATGGGCACTCCCCGGAAGCAGTTCGGCCATCTTCTGCAACGCGTTACCGGCATTCCCTACTGCTCTCATCTCAATCCAGTGCCCAAGCAACATGATGACGATCAGCGTAGCCAGTTCCCAGAAGAAGTCCATCAACTGCCCGGCATTCGGGATAAAATGATTCGATATAAAGGCATAGACACTGTACAGGTAGGCTACCGTGATACCCATTGATATCAGCGTCATCATGGCAGGATTTCGCTCTTTCAGTTCCATTTTGGCTCCCTGTAAGAACGGCTTACCGCCATAAAAGAACAGGATGGTTGCCAAAATCAGTACGACCCAATCAGATCCGGGAAAGGAGATCTGGAACGGGAGTGCAATCCCCATAAAAGGCGACATTATAATGATGGGAACGGTGATGATGAGGGATACCCAAAATTTCTGCTTGAGGTTTCCCATATGACCCATGTGTCCGCCGCCATGATCATGTCCCTTATGGTCCTTATGTTCAAAAGTATTTCCACCCATAACAATCCATGGATTTTATTAATCCCTGTATTTACAGCATGACGGCAATGCGTCGTAGGTTGCCTGTTCGGCCTTGTACTTGTCGGTATCATGCCCCACGGCGGCGATTGCCTGTGCGATGGCATCTGTCGACGTTTTATCCGGGTCGTAATTCAAATGCAGCACCTGCTTTTCTATCTCCCAGTTTGCAAAAGAGACGCCTTCTACCCCCTTGGCTGCTTTTTCAATGCGATCTTTACACATTTCACATTTACCCTTCACGTTCAGCATGGCATGTTCTTCGTGGGCTTCCCCCGAAGTCATGTAATCCATTTCATTGTGTTGATCACCTGCTTCCATGTGTTCCATTTCACCATGAGAATCACCCGGTGTCATCTGTTCCATTTCATTATTAGATGCTGAGTTGTTCTTGTTGGATGATCCTGAGTTACAGGAAATGAACAGGAATGTACTCAGTGCGAATGTCGCTAAAATTGTTGTTTTCATTTTTTGTTTCATTTTTTTTGTTTCTAAATCTGATTATAAATCTCTGTATTTGTTGCAGGACGGCAACGCGTCATATGTGGCCTTGCCTGTCCTGTATTTATCGATATCATATCCGGCTTTGACTATGGTGCTTCATCATTCATCATGCTTCGCTTACCAGCCAGCTGGGCGCTCGCATCGATGGTGAACGCACCGTTGGTCACGATCTCATCGCCGTCGTTGATGCCGGTCAAGACCACATAGGCATCACCCAGTGATGGCCCCAGCTCTATTTCCCGAAGCATGAAAGCCGGTATTTCCGTATCCGGTTGTTTCACGTAAACGATGGATCGCTTGCCGGTCCACAGGATGGCCGACTTTGGTACAACAATCTCATTGTTGTATTGTTTAAGTGATGCCTGAATATGGGCAGTGGCATACATCTCCGGTTTCAACTCCATGCGCGGGTTGGCTGTCTCCACCCGCACCTTCGCGGTACGCGTGGATGGATCCAGGATGGGGTTGATAAAGGAGATCCTTCCTGAAAATGTTTTGCCCGGCAGTGACTGGAGGGTGTATTCCAACCGGTCACCCAATTTCAAAAATGGAAGATCAGATTCGTACGCGTCGAATATAGCCCACACCTGCGACAAATTGGCCACATCGAACAGCACGGTACCGGTATTCACATAGTCGCCCTGGTTCACATTTTTTGAAATCACAATCCCACTGGTGGTAGCTGTTACATCGATCAATGGCGAAACCTCACCCGATTGTTCGAGGTGCGCAATCTGCTCATCGGTCAGCTTCCACAATCGCAGCTTTTCCCTCACCGCATCCAGCAAAGCGGGTTGCATCTCTTTCATCTTCACCGCCTCAATCAGCTCCTGCTGGGCATTTAACAACTCAGGGGAGTAGATGGTGGCGATGGGTTGACCACGGCGAACGCTTTCTCCGGTAAAGGAGACATGCAATTTCTCGATGCGACCGCTCACGTGCGAGGTCTGCGACTGTGACAACCGTTCATCCACCTGGATGGTGCCATAAAGGCGGACCTCCTTCACCGGATCCTGTCTGCTCACGATTGTTGTCTGCACATTGGCCAATGCAGCCGCCTCTGCACTCAACTGAATGGCATTGGGGTCGATAGAGGCATCGCCCGAGCCGGTAGTCTGCAAAGGGATCAGATCCATCCCGCAAATAGGGCATTGGCCGGGTTCCTCCATTCTGATCTGCGGGTGCATGGCACAGGTCCAGATGGTCGGCTCAGCCTCATGATCATGTGCTTCCTCCACCGAGGATGTTTGCTGTGACGATTGCTTCCGGTTGCCGCCGGAGAAGAGAAGCCAACCCAGAAATAAGCCGGCCAGCAGAATCAACCCGTATCTGAAATAAGGGTGATTGGTGATTTTTTTTATTTTATTTTTATCTATCATAATAGCGATGTTTTAATTGTTTGGTGAGTTGAAGGAACGCAATTTTCGGATGGAGGCCACCCTGGTGTTATATTCGGCGATGGCTTCGGCCGTCCGCAACTGGTAATCGAGCAGCTGCCGCTGCACCTGGATGACGTTGGTGAGATCACTCTTTGCCGATACATACTCTTGCACCACCAGTTGATAGGTTGTCCGTGCCAGTTGTTCCTGTTTCTGGTAGAGCGCGATCTTTCGCTCCGCATCATCAAGCTGCTGTTTCAGCTTGAAAAGGTCGGACTGAAGCATGTTCAGCGTGTTGTTGTACTTTTCCCGGGCCGATTGCCACAGAAACCGGCTCTCCCGCTGCTCCGCCTTGTATTTATTCCGGTAAATGGGCAGGGTAATGGAAACCATGGGCATGATCATGTCCATGCCGGTCATTTCCGGTTCCATACCCTGATCCATCGGTGCCGTCGCACTTTCCCCAATCAGCATGTACTGCAGCCCGATACCGAACATGGGATAACTCATTTTTTGTTCCATCTCCCCCTTTGCCCGGTAAGCCAGTTCTTCTTCTGCCAGCATGTCCAGCATGGGGTTTTGGTTTTCGATCTCGTCCATGGTAACCCCTTCATCGAAGAAAAAAGGTACTTTCACAATGGAGTCGGGCAGGATGACCTCCCTGTCGACAGGTCGGTTCAACAGTGCATTGAACTTCGCTTTCTCGGCTGCAATCTCCGAGAGGATGCTCTCGATGTTGTTTTCGACTTCAACCATCTCGAGTTGCACGCGGAGCACATCTGACATGCCCGGGGCAGCGCTGCCCATACCGGAAGACATGCCCCCGCCGGAGCTGCCCATACCGGAAGACATCCCGGAGGTGGAGGAGGTGCCCGACGAAGCGGCAGCACCTCCCATGGACCCCATGCCCGCCATGCTTCCACCGGCGGAGGTTGTGACACTGCTTTTTGTCGCCGGCGATGGGGCAGGTACTGTATAACCTGACGACGAACCGCTGAAGGGGGATGAGACCTTGCGCAGCGCCAGCTCCTCGAGCTGCTTCAGCAACTGCAGGTTATCGCGGTTGTTCCGGAGCTGCTCCACCAGCGTAGAGAGGACATACCATTGGGTATATACCTCGAGGTAGAGGTTGTCCCGCGTCTCCGTGAATTGTGCATACGCCATTTTGGCCATGTGGGTGGCTTCGGTCTGCGCTGCCTTTTTGGTGCCAAACCAGGGAAACATCTGCATGAGGGTGAAATCGGCTATCTGCCGTCCGCCCACAAGATCCATCGGTTTCAGGAAAAAGCCGATATCCAGCTTGGGATCGGGCCAGGCACCTGCTTGTGGCACCTTTTCCAGTGATGCTTTGTATGCCAGAAAATCGGCATTCAGCCCCGGGTTGTTCTTCGCCGCTACTTCCAGGTAATGGTTGAGTGAATCGGGCGTTTGCGACATAACAGGGTTTGGGCCCATGAGTCCCAGCAGTACCAGAAGGAGACCGATGAGGTTATATTGTTTCATAATCAGTCGTTTTAGCTTGTTGTTTCTCTTTTTTCCGGATGGCGCCTTCCCGCCACCAGCATTGCAGGATGGGCACGATGAACATGGTCATCGACTGGATGAGCATCCCGCCAAAAATGGGAATCGACATGGGGATCATGATCTCGGATCCCTTGCCCGTGGAAGTCAGCACCGGCAGGAGGGCTATCAGCGTGGTGGCAGTGGTCATCACTGCCGGGCGCACCCTTTTCAGGCCGGCATGAACAACCGCTTCCCGGATCTCTTCGCGCGTATGTGGATCTCTCTCCAGAAATGTGTCGTGAATGTAGGTGCCCATCAGGACCCCGTCGTCGGTGGCAATGCCAAAGAGGGCGATGAATCCCACCCAGACGGCAATGCTGAGGTTGACGGGATGCATGCTGAACATATCACGGATATTGATTCCGCCAACCGAGAAATTCATGAACCAGGGTTCACCGTACAGCCATAAGAGGATGAACCCTCCCGCCAGAGCGACGAACACCCCCGAAAAGTGAATCAGTGAGGCAGTCACCGTTTTGAACTGAAAATAGAGGATCAGCAGGATGACCAGCAACGCAATCGGGATGATGATGAGCAGTCGCTGAGATGCGCGGGCCTGCTGTTCATAATTACCCGCAAAGGTGTAGGAGACCCCGTGGGGCAGGCTGATCTCACCGGTGCGTAGTTTCTCCTGTAACACTGCATCGGCCTCTTTGACCACATCAACCTCGGCCTTACCTGCTACCTTATCAAAAATCACATAACCCACCAGGAAAGTGTTCTCACTCTGAATCATCTGCGCTCCGCGGGTATAAGTGATATCCGCAACTTCTCCCAGCGGAATCTGGGCCCCGGTAGCTGTGGGAATGATCAAGCGCGACAACTCGTCAGGGTTCTCCCGCAACTCCCGTGGATAGCGCAACCGTACGGGGTAACGCTCCCGCCC
>DPAC01000023.1:0-3151 GCA_003517675.1 Porphyromonadaceae bacterium
TATGATCTGACCGATACCTCCATGCTGTACATGTTCAATCTCCCGGTCAATCATTTTATAAATTTCGGGAATCATGTTGAACTGCGTCACCAACAGATGCTTGAAATCGTGCATATAAGGCTTTCCCTCCAGCACGCGAAAGACCTCGTCAATATCTTTGATGATCTCTTTGTTCGATGTCAGCAATCCCTTGTCGGAATAGATGCGGGCCGTTTTTTCGTTGAAGTTGCCCGTACCCAGGTAGGCATACCCTTTGATCGGATCATCGGGGTCGTTGCTTCTCTTACGCACGTAGGCCAGCTTGGCATGCACCTTCAGTCCCGGCAGGCTGTAGATGATCTTCACCCCCGCCTGCTGCATCAGCTCAGAGGATAAGTAGTTGTTCTCCTCATCGAAGCGGGCCTTGAGCTCCACGAAGACCGTCACCTTCTTCCCGTTCTTGGCAGCGCTGATCAGGCTGTTGATCACGGCCGAGTTCTCGGCCACCCGGTATTGGGTCACCTTTATTTCGACCACCTTGGGGTCGAAAGCAGCCTGCATCAGGAAACGCAGCAGGTAATCGAACGACTGGTAGGGAAAATGCAACAGTACATCCTGCTTCCGTAACACACGCAGGATGGAGGTGTTTGCTTCCAGCTCCGGCACACGCAACGGCTGCGGCAGCTGCCGTTTCAACGAATCGCCTACCGGGTTGGGGAGATTTGCCAGATCAGACAGGTTCAGGTAACGTCCCGAAGGCAATAGCTCCTCCTCTTCAATTTCGTAGGCTTCACACAGATAGCGCAGAAAATAATCGGGCATATCCTTATCGTACTGAAAGCGGGTCACCGCACCGATCTTGCGCTTGCGCACCTTGCGCAGGATCTCCTCTGCAATATCCTTCTGATCCTCATCCTCCAGTGAAAAGTCGGCATCGCGCGAAATCTTGATGCTGAAGCAGTCCACAATCTCATATCCCGGGAAAACACTCTGCAAATTCGCCTTGATCACATCGTCGATAAACATGATGTAATAATTGCCGCCGAATTCAGGTAGTTCAATAAAGCGCGGTATCTTCGTGAAAGGTATTTTCATGATGGCGTACGTATAACGACGGCCGTTCGCCTCTTTCTTTTTTTCCTTCTTTCGCAAACTGATAACCTGATAGATACGCCCATCCTGAATAAAGGAATGGATGTCATTCTTCATGATGATCATGGGTTGCAGATAGGGGAATACCTCTTCGTTGAAATACTTCTCCACATAGGCTCGATGAAAAGGCTCCACCTGATCCGTCTGATACAACACAATCCTGTTTCTCCTGAGCTCGGGCAGTATCATGTTGTTGAATATCTCATCATACTCTTTCTCCTGGGCTGTCACTTCCCGGTTGATCTCTACAATGGTCCGCATGGCCTCCTCTACCGATTCGTCCCGCCTGATACTCTCCAGCAGGGAACTGTGATAACCCGACACCCGTATCTTGTAGAACTCCTCCAGGTTGGAAGAGTAGATAGAGAGGAACTTGATCCGCTCATAGATGGGGAGTCGTTCGTCTTTCGCCTCCAGGAGTACCCGGTAGTTGAAAGAGAGCCAGCTGATATCGCGTTTGAAGTAGGAGTAACTTTTAGGGTCCATTGTACCTGTTTTTGCCGTATAAGATTAAACTCCAAAAATAGGAAGTTTGTTCGAATAAATCATCTTTTGCCTGAAAATAACAAATTCGCACCCATTTTTGCCGAAATGGTTAAAACAAAAGCACAAATGTTGTAAGTTTGTGCTTTCTTAGTGATCCAACAGCATAAGAATATGAGTAGAAAAACAAATGAGTACCTGCTATTAACGCTCAAAGGCATGGCGATGGGGGCAGCAGATGTTGTTCCGGGCGTTTCGGGTGGCACCATTGCCTTGATCACCGGGATCTATGAAGAGCTTATCTTCTCCATCAAATCGATTGACCTCAAGGCTTTGAAGCTTCTCTTCACAGGGAAGGCTGCCGCTTTCTGGAAAGCCATTAACGGCAATTTTTTGCTAAGTGTGTTGCTGGGAATCGGCATCAGCATATTCTCGCTGGCCAGGGGGCTGACCTATCTGTTGCAGCATTATCCCATTCTGGTATGGTCCTTCTTTTTTGGCCTCATCATTGCATCTGCCATTTATGTGGCCCGAACCATCAAAAGCTGGAATGCAGGAGCTGTGATAGCAGGAATCGCCGGGATCGCAATCGCCTATTTTATTACGGAGATTTCACCAACAGAAGCAAACCCCACCTGGATCTATATCTTTTTCTCGGGCATGATTGCCATCTGTGCGATGATCTTACCGGGCATCTCCGGCAGTTTTATCCTGGTATTGCTTGGCATGTACCCGTTTATCCTGGGCGCTGTAGGCGATTTAAATATTCCGGTGTTGCTTGTTTTTGTAGCAGGTGCTGCGATCGGGATCATTGCCTTTTCCAATTTTCTTTCCTGGCTGCTGAAAAAATTTCACACCCTCACCATTGCTCTGCTGGCCGGTTTTATGGTCGGCTCACTCAATAAGATCTGGCCCTGGAAAGAGGTCACCGAATCGTTTATCGACCGCCATGGAGAAGTGAGACCGCTAACCGAAAGGAACATATTACCCGGCACCTATGAAACCCTCACAGGAAATGAATCCTGGTTGTTAGGGGCCATTCTTTTCCTGATTGCCGGGTTTGTCCTGATCTTTGCAATTGAGGCAGCCACAAAACGAAAAAAATGAAAAGAATCGGGTTGCTCTCCGATACCCATGGCTACTGGGACAACAAGTACGAGACCTACTTCGCCCCCTGCGATGAAATATGGCATGCCGGCGACATCGGTTCGCTGGAGCTGGCCGGCCGCTTTGAAGCGCTGAAACCGTTCCGTGCCGTGTATGGCAATATCGACGACTACAAAACCCGCATCGCCTATCCGCAGACACTGCGATTCACGCTGGAGAAAGTGGATGTGCTGATGACGCATATCGGCGGCTACCCGGGCCGCTACGACCCCTCCATCCGCGCAGCGCTGTATGCCCGTCCCCCCAAACTGTTTATCGCGGGCCACTCGCATATGCTGAAGGTGATGTACGATAAAAAGCTGGAATGCCTGCATATGAACCCGGGTGCAGCGGGGAAGTATGGCTTCCACCGTGTGCGCACACTCCTCCG
>DPAC01000023.1:3440-3796 GCA_003517675.1 Porphyromonadaceae bacterium
CCCCCCTGTTTCCCGATCACCGGGAAAGCAAACCCGGGAAAACGGAAAGCACGATTCCCGCTACACCCACCAACATCAGCACGGAACCGACGCTCCTGTTGAGCAGCACCAGCCCCTTCCGGTTGAAATGTTTCCGCAGACGGGACACAAACAGGGAGAGGAGGAACCACCATAACAGCGCCGCGATGATAAAAGCACCTATTCCGGCAAGGAGCGATCCCCATCCATGCGGCAAAGGGTTGAACGAAAAGCGGGCATAGAGACCCACATAGACCAGGATGATGGCGGCATTGGAGAAGGTAAGCAGAAAAGCCGAAACAAAATCTTTCACATAGCGTGTTTCTCCCGTTATCCTG
>DPAC01000023.1:4141-4854 GCA_003517675.1 Porphyromonadaceae bacterium
GCCCCCAACCCGGTGACAAAGCCGTGCCACCGTCCCCGGTTGAGCGTGCGTTGAATGGTGAGCATGTTGAGCGGCCCCATGGGTAAGGAGACCAATAATCCGATGATAAAGCCCTGGGCAATTGTTTCGAGCATAAGTAGGAATACAGGGGAGAGGATCGATGATTCTTTCGCCACAAAGATACATTCATTCTCAAAACGAACAAAATGAGTTTTTCACCCAACGGCATAGTTCAAAAAAGTTCCTTAACTTTGTACATCCATTCAGACAGGCGGAAACCGCCGGGTAAATTGGCCCGCTATTTCCTGCAATATTCATCTGGATCAATCAAAAAAAAATGTGATGATTTCATTTTTCCTTACACCTTCCCGTAGCGTGATTGCCGTACAATCGGAAGCTGCTTTTTCCGCTGAAACCGTCGAAAAGCTGACCTGGCTCTTCGGAAAAGCAGCGCCGCTTGAAGCAACAACCATCCACACCCCGTTTATCGGCCCCCGCCGCGAGATGATCACACCCTGGAGCACCTGCGCGGTGGAGATCACCCAGAACATGGGTATCGAAGGCATCACCCGCATGGAGGAGTATATACCCATACCGGAGAACGTTCCTTTCGATTTCGACCCGATGCTGCAGCAGAGGTACGACCAGCTGGATCAGGCACTCTTTACCATCGACAGGCAACCGGAAGAGATCCTTTATATCGATGACATTGC
>DPAC01000023.1:5157-5498 GCA_003517675.1 Porphyromonadaceae bacterium
CAAGTCAACTCGGAACATTGCCGCCACAAGATATTCAACGGAAAATTCATCATCGACGGCGAAGAAAAAGAACTTTCCCTGTTTCAACTGATCAAACGCACGTCGCAGGTCAACCCGAACAACCTCATCTCCGCCTACAAAGACAATGTGGCCTTCGTGCAGGGGCCTCTCATTGAACAGTTTGCCCCTGCCAGCGGCGACAAACCCGATTTTTTCCGGACAAAAGAGGTGGAGAGCGTGCTCTCGCTCAAAGCTGAAACACACAACTTCCCCACCACGGTGGAACCCTTCAACGGCGCCGCCACCGGTACGGGGGGTGAGATCCGCGACCGGCTCGCCGG
>DPAC01000117.1 GCA_003517675.1 Porphyromonadaceae bacterium
TTTCTTTTTCCAATATTTGGAGACAAAAGTACGATTTTAAGTTGGAATAACTGTGACTTTTCCCGATAAAATATTATTGGTCTGATGTTTTCTTTTTACGAAAAAGTTGACCCATGGTCTTAGGAACAAGATCCCTGTTGAAAAACAATACAAGAAGGGCTGATACCCAGATGATCATTTTCACTTCAAGGGGATGATCAAAAAACAGGGACAACACAGCACTTAAGCCAATTATTCCACCCGGAATCCAGGCAAATAGGTGTTTTTTGATGATGGTATAAACGATCAGCGGTACAACCACAAAAGAAACCATTAATTCATACGGTATAAAGAATAAATACATGCCCATCAGTGTGGCGGCGCCACGCCCTCCTTTAAACCGGAAATAAACAGGATAACAATGTCCAATGATTGCTCCGATACCTATCAATCCAAGAGAAACAGGTGACAGATGAAGCCAGTAGTACCCGATAAGGATGGGGATGTAGGCCTTTAAACCGTCAAGGATACCCGCTAAAATACCCCATACAAGCCCGGCATGCTTATAGGTATTGGCAGCACCGGCATTGTTATTGCCGACGGTACGAATATCTTTTCCTGTTACAATTTTTGTAAAAATATAGGAAAACAGGATCGATCCGATCAAATAACCCGATAGCAAACATATCAGATAAATCAGATATATATTCATGATGACAAATTTTAGACAGTTATGGCAAAAAAATATGCTTTCGGCCCGCAATGAACAACCGCCACTAAATCAGCTTTTCCATGAATCATCTCCTTACAGGGAAGCGACTTCAGTCTTTCTTTTAAGTCGGAAACGGCTTCCTGGTTATCACCAAAGTCGTTCAGAATGATCCTCTGGATCTGGGTCGCCGATTTCTCGGCCATTTTGGCTTTCATTAAATCAATCATTTTTTGATTTACCTGCTGAAAAGTCCTTCCCCTATCGAGGGGAACAATGATACCCTCTTCATCATCGCCCATCAACCCAAGAATTGGAATAATCCGTAAAACCGACCCCATCAGCGCTTTGGCTTTTCCAATTCTACCGCCTCTTGCCAGATAATTCAAGTCTGGTACAACCATATAGCTATAGGTATTATGCACAATTTCCTGCGATAACCTGACAATATCGTCCGCATCATCATGCTCTTTGATGATATCAATGACCCCCATCAGCACATTCCCTACACCTGTCACCAACTGCCGGCTATCAATATTGATAATGGGAATGGTTTTTTTATACATTTCCCGGACATTTTCAGCCACAGCAAAAGTGGCCGCCGACATCACACTGCTCATCACAACATGAACAATCAGATCATACCTGTCTTTATTGGCTTCAACGACATCAATCAGCTCTCCCTTTATAATGGAAGATGATTTGGCAACCACCCCCTCTTTCACATACTTTTCAACCAACCAGGCTGCATCATATTCCGCACTTTGACGATACTCATTTCCATCTACAAGGACAGGATATTTTAAAATTTCTATGTCCGGATAATCTATTTGTTCTCTTGAAAGCCCAAGATTATCGCCTGTGATGATTAAAATTCTTTTATTCATTTTGGTTCTATTCAAAAGTTATATAATAGTGATATTGATACTGACCACCGTAATATTCTTCAAACTCCTTATCCGGAAACAGACTTCGTAATTCAGGGAGCAGACTGTTATCCTTTTTTGCCGGAATGCCTTTGTAAAGGGTTACAAGATTCTCATTTTGCGCAAGTTTTTCGATGGACTGAACCGCCACCTCTTTTATATGCTTGCCCGAACAGATGATGTTATGGTCATAGATGGTGAAAAAATCTCCTTTTTTTACAATGGTACCATCCGCTGCCTTAGTCTCTCTGACAGCCCTGGATATGCCACAGTACCTGATATCGTTCAACTTACTGATAAAAGACATGTTGTTGACATTCAGATCATTTGATGCAGCCATCAGCATGCTGATCAGAGAAATCACACTTTTTGATTCCACAATCTGCACATTGGACTTGCACAGGGAAGCGGCATATTTCAATGACATCAGGATATCCTGATCATCCGCAGCGGCAATCACATTTTTGGCTTTCAATTGATTGATGGCCTTTACCAGTTGTTCCACGGAAGGTTTTTTCTTCCCATAACAGAATACATGATCTGCTCCAAGCTCCTCCAGAATTTTCTTGAATCCCAGGCCGGAAACAATACAAAAAATGCTGCTTTCCCGCTCATATTCAATCGTATCGTGGCTGATGAAGTTCCGGTGCTGCTTTTTCATGTCATCCACCTTCGTAAAAACAAGCTCACCATACTTTGCCACATCCGTAAAGACCGCATCAGGCTTATTGGTGTGGATATGAACCTTATAAAGGTCACTGCTGTTCAATACAATCACACTGTCTCCATAGCCCTCAACCAGCTGTCTGATCTCTTCCTGCGAGGATATCTTATCCGACTTTACCACAAATTCCGTGCAATACCGGTATTGAATGTGCGGATCCCAGGTGGATTCCATCTCCTTCAAATCATTTAGCCATGCCTCTTTTAATAACTTCTTTTTGCTTTGATTGAGCATGTTTCCGGAATAGTGCTGAAAATCACTGATAATATCCCGCAATTTTATATTGTTGATCTTTTCAAGACCCCCATTGATATGCAAACCTCCCAGGTGGTTGTTTTTAATGTTTGATGTACTGCTCTGAATCTGTTTCCTGATATTTTTTATTGCATTTAATATAGTTGATGCACGCACTTCACCCCCATTAGACTGTTTAAAGTTGATTTCTCTTTCAAGACCCTCAAGAATGATAAGAAAACCTGCACCACCGGAATCTACCACACCGGCTTGTTTTAATACCGGCAACATATCAGGTGTCTTGTCCAATACACTCTTTAAATGAGGAATACATTTTCGGATAATCGCAGCAAAATCTTCTTCTTCGGCCATCAGCTCGCCAAATTTTTCCTTGAATGCATACATTAACGTAAGGATGGTTCCTTCCCGCGGATTGTCAGTCCCCTGATATGCTTTTTGATACCCATTCTCAAGTGCTTTATGGATGTTGGCGGGAGAAAAATCGCCATTTACAATCACCTCCGAGAGCCCATGACAGTACAGCGCCAAAATTACCCCCGAACATCCCCTGCTGTTCATCAGCATTTGTCCGGCAAAATCTCTCAGATATTCCCCGTTTGAGATGATTTTCCCATCATATTCAGGCATATTTGCCAATGCTCCCTGCATCGTTAATGTCATATTCAGACCCGTATCCCCATCCGGTACGGGAAAGACATTCAGCCCATTGATATACTCTTTACGACGGTGAAGATATTTGTAAACATTTTCAATGATGCCCTTTATTTCAGGCATCTGATTATCTGCATGTGCTGTCATCTGATATAATTTAAGGGCACTAAGATAGTGATAATAAATGATAATATACGCAAATATTTAGAGGAACTTTTCTTCCTGAAAAGAATGCCGATTAATTTTTTTACGGGTTCAAAGTAAGGTAAAACTCTTTCTGAGCCAGCCTGACTATTTGTTCTATGACATGATCCTGTTTTTTCATCTCAGGTATAAAAATACAATTTTATGTTGATATTCCGATAAATTTTGCCGATAAAAAGCTATATTTGTCTGATATCAACGAAATAAGGGGCTTATATGAAGAGAAAATTGGTCGTGCTTACCGGGGCAGGCATGAGTGCCGAGAGCGGCATTGCCACTTTCCGGGATTCCGGAGGACTGTGGGAACAATATCCCGTGGAACAGGTGGCTACACCCGAAGGATTTGAGGCTGACCCGGAACGGGTCCTCAACTTTTACAACATGCGCCGCAGGGAGCTCCTGAAGGCGAAACCGAATGATGGACACAAGGGACTGGCAGAGCTTGAAAAAGATTTCGAGGTGCACATCATCACCCAAAACATCGACAACCTGCATGAACAGGCCGGTAGTACGAAGGTGTTGCACCTTCACGGCGAGTTGATGAAGGCTCGCTCAACGGGTGACGAATCGCTGATCTATGAGTTGGACCCCGAAAAGTGCGATATTCATGTGGGCGACCTGTGCGAAAAGGGCTTTCAGCTCCGCCCCCACGTTGTATGGTTCGGAGAAGCGGTACCCATGATGCCGGAGGCGGAAAAGATTACCCGGCAAGCCGATATCTTCGTGATCATCGGCACCTCCCTGAATGTGTATCCTGCGGCAGGCTTACTGCACGACGTGAGAAAAAATGTGCCGGTTTATCTGATCGATCCCAAAGATGTTTACACCACACGGAGCGATATTCACCATATAAAAAAGGGGGCATCGGAAGGGGTCAGAGAGTTGAAAAAACTTCTCCTGTAAAACGTTTGCATCTGAACAGCCTTCTGTCCAAACCGGTTTAATCGGGACAAAAACTTCTCTTGTAAAAACGCTTGCATACGAACCGGAAAAACGGTATATTTGTATGGAATATGCGTCAAAAAAATGCCGAAAGAAGAATTATCAGCTGTAAAAGCGGCACCATATGACCGATTGACAGAAAGGGGGGAAACGGGTATTATGTTTAATGACTGGGAAGAAAAATCCAAAGGTTTATCCATCTCCAAAAGGCTTTTGTGGGAATATGATCCGTCAAAAATTGATTGGGTCAGCATGAAACACATCGTTGTAACACGCATCATTGAGCGGGGATGGATGAATGATTTTTACGCCGCGATCAAATTATATGGTGGGTTGGAAAACTTTAAACAAATAATCAGAGAAGTTCCTTTTTTAACCGATAAAGATATTGATTTCGTTTGTAAAATTTTTGGATTAAAAAAAGAAGAACTGTCATGTTACACAAGGAAGCAGTTACGAGAGAAACATTTAAGCTCTTAGAAAATTTAATGGCTGATCCCCATCTCAGAGAATTCAGTCTTGTAGGCGGAACGGCCTTATCCTTGTATTTGGGTCATAGAAAAAGTATCGATTTAGATTTATTCAGGAAGGATGGTTTCTCTGCTTCAGCATTATCACAATATTTAAAGGAGAAATATAATTTTCAGGAAGATTTTCAAGATAATAATACGCTGAAAGGGTTCATCAATGATGTGAAAATTGACTGCATAGCACATCAATACGAAAATGTAAAAAGCATTCATATCATAGAGACAATAAGACTCTACAGCCTGGAAGATATTGCAGCTATGAAGTTAAATGCAATTGCAGACAATGGAACAAGATTAAAGGATTTTGTAGATATTGCTTGCCTCTCTACAACAATGAGCTTAAACGAAATGCTGGAATCCTATCAGAAAAAATATCCAAATACAAATGCAATGAGAGCCTTGCGTGGTCTTACCTATCATGCCGATATTATTCATGAACCCATTGATTTAATCAATGGAAATTATAGTTGGAATAAAGTCAGCAAAAGAATTGATGACATGATAAAAAATGACACGAAACAATTTTTACTGATGCCTTTTTGAGGAGAAAGCCCGTGGGAAAAAAGATTGCTGAAACACCGATGATGATGCAGTACATCGAGATTAAGAAGAAACATCCCGATGCCATTTTGCTGTTTCGCGTGGGTGATTTTTATGAGACATTTTCGGATGACGCCATTGAGGCCTCCGAAATTTTGGGGATCACCCTCACACGAAGAGCCAACGGTGCGGCTCAGTTTGTGGAACTGGCCGGATTTCCCCACCACGCACTCGATACCTACCTGCCCAAGCTGGTGCGCGCGGGCAAAAGGGTGGCTATCTGCGATCAGCTGGAAGACCCGAAACTGACCAAAAAACTGGTAAAACGGGGCATTACCGAGCTGGTTACGCCGGGCGTATCTTTCAACGACACGGTGCTCAACCACAAGGAAAACAATTTTCTCTGTGCCTTGCACATGGCCAAAAACAATCAGTACGGCATCGCTTTTCTCGATATCTCTACCGGGGAATTTCTCACGGCGGAGGGCGACAGGGAGGATATCGACAAGCTCCTTGCCAACTTCTCTCCGAAAGAGCTGTTGATTGAACGCGGCAACAGGAAAAAGCTGGAAGAGGCTTTCGGCAACAACTGGCTCCTGTCGGAGCTGGAGGACTGGATCTTTACCGGCGACGCCGCACGCGACAGACTCCTCTCCCACTTTCAGACAGCCAGCCTGAAAGGTTTCGGGGTGGAAAACATGCCGCTGGGAATCATTGCCTCGGGAGCAGTGCTGCACTATCTCGACATCACACAACATCACCAGATAGCACACATCGTCTCGCTGGCACGCATTGAAGAGGAGCGCTTTGTGCGCCTCGACAAGTTCACGGCACGCAGCCTGGAGCTTGTTTCTACCATGAACGAGGATGGCAAGACACTGCTCGATATCCTGGATAAGACTATCTCACCCATGGGGTCGCGCCTCCTGCGGCGGTGGATGGTCTTCCCACTGAAAGAAGCCAAACCCATCGAAGAGCGGCTGAATGTGGTGGAGGATTTCTTCCGCGAGCCGGAACTGAAGAGACTGCTCGAACAACAACTTTCCCTTATCGGCGACCTGGAAAGGATTATCTCAAAAGCAGCCGTCGGCAGGATCACTCCACGCGAGGTGATACAACTGAAGGTGGCGCTCACAGCCATTGAGCCGATTAGGGAGGCCTTTCTGGCATCCGAAAATCACAGTCTGCGGGAGATGGGAGAGAAACTGAATCCCTGCCCCGAGATCCGCGACCGCATTGAAAGAGAAATTATCCCCGATCCTCCGGCACTGACCGGGAAAGGAGGGTATATCCGGAAAAATGTGAACCAAGAGCTGGACGACCTGCGCCATATCGCCTACTCGGGTAAAGATTATCTGATGCAGATCCAGCAACGGGAGAGTGAAAGAACGGGCATCCCCTCGCTGAAGGTGGCCTACAACAATGTGTTTGGTTACTATATTGAAGTACGAAACACGCACAAGGACAAGGTGCCCTCTGACTGGATACGAAAGCAGACCCTGGTGAGCGCCGAACGGTACATCACCGAAGAACTGAAAGAGTACGAAGAGAAAATACTGGGTGCGGAAGAGAAAATCATCACACTGGAAAACCAGATCTATGCCGCACTGGTGGAGAGCCTGCTGGCTTACATCCCCACCATTCAGGTCAATGCCTCCGTCATTGCCCGCGCCGACTGCCTGCTGTCGTTTGCCAATGTAGCCCGGCAAAACAACTATGTCCGCCCCGAGATCAACCATTCCGACGCCATCGACATAAAGAACGGACGTCATCCGGTCATCGAACGGCAGCTGCCTCCCGATCGGCCTTTTATTGCGAACGATGTGTATCTGGATAACGATACGCAACAGGTCATGATCATCACCGGCCCCAACATGGCGGGGAAGTCGGCCCTGCTGCGCCAGACGGCCCTGATCACACTCATGGCACAGATAGGTTGTTTTGTGCCGGCAGATGCGGCAAAAATCGGACTGGTGGACAAGATCTTCACCCGCGTGGGCGCATCCGACAACATCTCACTGGGTGAATCCACCTTCATGGTGGAGATGAACGAAGCGGCCAACATCCTGAACAACCTGTCGGACCGCAGCCTAATCCTTTTTGATGAACTGGGACGCGGCACCAGCACCTACGACGGCATCTCTATCGCCTGGGCTATCGTGGAGTATATCCACGAGCATCCGAGAGCTCGGGCCAAAACGCTCTTCGCCACCCACTACCACGAGCTGAACGAGATGGAGAAATCGTTCAAACGCATCAAAAACTACAATGTGTCTGTGAAGGAGATCGACAACAAGGTGATCTTCCTGCGCAAACTGGTGCCGGGAGGAAGCGAACACAGCTTCGGTATTCATGTGGCCAGGATGGCCGGGATGCCCCAGAGCATCACCAAACGCGCCGATGCTATCCTCGCGGCCATGGAGTCGGCCAACCGGAAAGATGGCATCAAAAAGCCCATCAGGGATTTCATCGAAAAAAGGGAGGGCTACCAGCTGAGCTTTTTCCAACTCGATGATCCGCTCCTCAGCCAGATTCGCGACGAGATCATCCACCTCGATGTGAACAACCTGACACCCATTGAGGCACTCAACAAACTGAACGAGATCAAGAAAATTGTTAAAGGAAAATAAATGTTACCAGAGAGTACAAGCGAAGTAAACTATCGGGATGATCCTGTTTTTCTCTTTTACAAATCCATACTCATCAACCGTTTTCTTATTGAAAATAAGACATTTCTCGCGTCTTTCGAAACAAATCAGTCGCTCGTTTGTTTACTTTATACACAGAGCCAGAACGATCTTTAACTACAATAAAACAACTATTCATTTAAAACTATAATTTATGAAACTAAAAAAACTATTGTTTGCAGGATTTCTGATTGCTGCATTGACGACTACACTACAGGCACAGAACTATAACACCGCATTTGGTGTAAGACTGGGCTATGACAGTGGATTGACACTGAAACATTTCTTTGCTCCGGCAAACGCTGCAGAATTTATACTATCAGCATCACCCCGTTACTTCCAGCTGGCCGGTCTCTATGAATACCAGCAACCGGTACCGGGTGCACCCAATCTGGACTGGTATTTGGGACTCGGCGCTCACATCGGAGGGATACACCATAACAAGGATAAATACGACAACTCTTTTCTAATCGGTGCAGACATTATTGCGGGCATTGAATATATTTTTCCGCAAGCACCTTTTACTGCTTCGCTCGACTGGAAACCATCGTTCAACTTCACAAATAAATACAACGATTACTGGTACAGCGGCTTTGCACTCAGCTTCCGCTACACCTTCCCACAATGAGAAAAAAAGGATGTTCGTGAAAAAGAAATAAAAAAAACATCGGTCTGATAATGAAACTACAAATGGCTTTGTGAACAGCATTTTCAAATGTCTAAAAGACCGCTTTCAACAGAGAGCGGTCTTTTTATGGTGTTACGCCCAAAAATTCAATCAATTCAGACTTTCCCTGGACTTGGCTCAATTCAAACAAGTTTGACTTCTGCCTTCGCTTAACGAAAAAGTAGTATTTTTGTACCCATGCAGTTCAAGAGAGAAGAAAAGAATAGAGCGTCGTTCCTCGACAATCTGAACGAGGCGCAACGGGCTGCCGTGGAGTTCTGCGACGGACCCTCGCT
>DPAC01000094.1:0-4879 GCA_003517675.1 Porphyromonadaceae bacterium
CCCGGCAGTATGACGCTTGTCCATCCCTCTTCCGGAAAGGAGGGTGATGAAGCGGCAGCCTTATCCTTGTCCATTCCGAAGTCCAGCTCATTCACCTTTCGGTGCCATTCGGTGAACTGCTGATCCAAATAGGCTTTCTGCTGCTCCTCGTCGTGAGGCAGCGCGGCGAACTCCTCCGCCCGATCCTTGAAATCCGGCATCAGTCGGAGCGACTCCAGGCTCGTCCACGCCTCAGCCCTGGTACCTCCCCAGGAGGTGTGGATCAACCCCACCGGCACATCCAGCTTCTGCAGGAGATCCCTCCCGAAGAAGTAGGCAGTGGCAGAAAAATATTCAATGGTCTCCGGAGAGCACTCCTGCCACCCACCGGCAGAAATGGACGGTTCCTCCAGCGGGTAGGTGCTGGTGGTTTTATCCACCTGCAGCAGCCGTATCCGGGGATGGTTTGCTGCGGCGATCTCTTCTTCGTAATTGAAAATTTTTCCCCAGCCGGCTAATGGCATCTCCATGTTCGACTGGCCGGAGCAGATCCATACCTCACCGATCATCACGTTGGAGAAGCTAATTCTTTCGCTGCCGTTGACAGAGATCTCATAGGGACCACCGGCTGTGGGTGTTTCAATTGTTGTCTGCCATTTACCCTCCTCATTTGTCACGGCAGAATAGCTCTTTCCGTTCCAGGAGGTGACGATCTCCACCCTTTTGCCGGGCGAATCATTGCCCCATATCGGTGCATTGGCATTTTGTTGCAACACCATGTTGTCACTGAAGAGAGGAGATAGTGCTAGTTGGGAAAATGATGCCGGGGAAGCGATCAGGAACAATATCAGCAAGAGAGGTAAAGTGAGCTTTTTTTTCATTGGAAATGCTGTTTTAGGTTTGATAAACACAAAGGTATGGAATTTTCCGAAAATTATTCCCACAACAGTGTGGAATAATTCCTCAAAATATGGGATTTCCCTGTTGAATAATTTTATTAATTCAGATAAAGATATTATTTTTGTTACAGATTCATTGAATAAAGAATTGAATTACGCGCATTGATTTTTATTTAATCCAACCAAAATCTTAACTATGTTTTTATTTTTTTCGTAGTGATTACGCGATTATAAAAACATAGTTTTTTTTTATTCTTTTTTTATACACCAACACTTACTGATTTCATTTGTTATATCCCTAAAACAACGGTTATGGGTTACGAAATTGAACGCAAATTTCTTGTCAATGGTGAGTACAAGTCGCATGCCTACGACCAATATCACATGAAGCAGGGTTACCTCTCCCTATCGGGCATCAGTGTGGTACGAGTACGTGTAAAGGGTGAGAAAGGGTACATCACCATTAAGGGTGCAGTGGGTGAGGGAGGCATTACCCGTCGCGAGTGGGAGTACGAGGTGCCCCTGCAAGATGCGGAGGAGATGCTTTTGCTATGTGAAGATGCAGTGATCGAGAAGACCCGCTACCTGAT
Source organism: Porphyromonadaceae bacterium (assembly GCA_003517675.1). Lineage (GTDB taxonomy): Bacteria > Bacteroidota > Bacteroidia > Bacteroidales > Dysgonomonadaceae > Proteiniphilum. The sequence goes on from DPAC01000094.1 coordinate 1,469, forward strand.
CAGGGTGGGAAAGCACACATTCGAGGTAGATGAGTTCACTGGGGAGAATGAGGGATTGCAGATCGCCGAGGTGGAGTTGGGGAGCGAAGAGGAGTCGTTCGAGAAACCAGACTGGCTTGGAAACGAAGTAACCGGCAACGTACGTTATTATAACTCCTATCTCTCCATCCATCCCTACAGGGAGTGGGGAGAGCACAAATAGATAATAAAAAAGCGGCAACGGCCGCTTTTTTATTTATTCCACGATGGTCACCCAGCCATATTTGTCCGGCTCATCGCCATACTGAATGGCACGCAGCTTGTAGTAGAGCTTCTCGCACACCGGGCCGGCTTTCCCATCTTTGCAAAAATGATAGGTACGGTTCTCGCTGATGTCGTCGATGCGCAGGATGGGACTGATCACGGCAGCTGTTCCACAGGCACCCGCCTCCTCGAAGGTTGCCAGCTCTTCCTCCGGTACCGGGCGTCGTTCCACCCGCAGTCCCATCTCCTCAGCCAGTTGCATCAGGCTCTTGTTGGTGATGGAGGGGAGGATGGAGGTCGATAGGGGGGTGATATAGGTGTTATCCTTGATGCCGAAGAAGTTGGCCGGGCCACACTCATCGAGATACTTTTTCTCTTTGGCATCGAGATACAACACGGCTGAATAACCCATCTCATGGGCCAGCTCACCCGATTTCAGACTGGCAGCGTAGTTTCCTCCCACTTTATAGGTGCCGGTACCGAGTGGTGCTGCCCGGTCGTACTCCCGCATAATCACCATGGGGGTCGGCTTGAATCCCTCCTTGAAATAGGGTCCAACCGGTGTGACAAAGATCAGGAATGTGTACTCTTTGGCCGGCTTCACACCCACCTGAGCGCTGGTACCGATCAACAGCGGTCTGATATAAAGGGAGGCGCCGCTTTCGTAGGGAGGCACGAACCGCTCATTCTTCTTCACCACGAGCAACACCATCTCTTCGAACATCTCCACCGGGAGCTCTGCCATCATGATGCCGCGGCAGGATGATTGTAACCGCTCGGCATTGTCGTGCATGCGGAAGATGCGGATCTTCCCGTCTTTTCCCCTGAAAGCTTTCAGTCCTTCGAAAGCCTCCTGGCCATAGTGCAGGCAGGTGGCCGCCATGTGCAGGCTGATCTCCTCTGAGGTCTCCAGCTGCGGGGCACTCCATTCACCGTCGCGATAGTAACTGCGCACGTTGTAATCGGTTTTCATATAGCCGAACGAGAGGTTCGACCAGTCGATTTTCTCCATCTTGAATAATTTAGTATTTTAGGTCTGTCAGAATCAGATTTATCTCTCACAAATGTAGAGATTATTTTTGAAATTCGCCGTTTTCACCATTTAAATCATTAATTTCGTATCCTCAATGATCGATCAACTCACCATAGCACGTATTCAGGATGCCGCTCAGATCGTGGATGTAGTCTCCGACTTTGTCACGCTGCGCCGCAGGGGGGTGAACTATGTGGGATTGTGTCCTTTTCACGATGATCGTACGCCCTCTTTCTATGTCTCTCCCTCCAAGAATATCTGCAAGTGCTTTGCCTGTGGCGAGGGGGGCTCACCCATTCATTTCGTGATGAAGCATGAGCAGCTCTCCTATTATGAATCGCTCAAGTATCTGGCGCGTAAATATGGCATCGAGGTGGTGGAAAAGGAGTACACCGATGAGGAGAAGCAGGCGCAGAGCGATCGGGAGAGCATGTTCATACTCAACGAGTACGCCCGCGACTATTTTGTAAAGATCCTTCACACCCATCCCGAGGGGAAGGCGGTGGGGTTAAGCTATTTCCGGGAGAGAGGTTTTCGGGATGATATCGTGAAGAAATTCCAGCTGGGTTACAGCCTTGAGCAGCGTGATGCTTTTTCCACGGAAGCACAGAAAGCGGGTTACCGGCGTGACTACCTGCTGAAGACGGGTCTTTCCACAGGAGGTGAAGAGAACAGGCCGCTGATAGACCGTTTCCGGGGGAGGGTGCTCTTCCCGGTGCACACCCTCTCGGGGAAGGTGGTGGCCTTCGGTGGCCGCATCCTCAAGAAGGTGGAGAACGTGGGGAAGTATGTCAACTCCCCCGAGAGTGAGATCTACTCCAAGAGCAGGGAGCTTTACGGCATCTATTTCGCCAGGAACGCCATCGTGAAGCAGGACAAATGTTTCCTGGTGGAGGGCTATACCGATGTGATATCCATGCACCAGGCAGGCATTGAGAACGTGGTGGCCTCCTCCGGGACGGCGCTCACCCATGGGCAGATACGAATGATCCACCGCTTCTCGGAGAACATCACCGTGTTATACGACGGTGATACTGCCGGCATCAAGGCCGCCCTGCGGGGGATTGACCTGCTGCTGGAGGACGGGATGAACGTCAAGGTGGTGCTGCTGCCCGAGGGGGAGGATCCCGACTCGTTTGCCCGCAAGCAGAATGCGGAGCAGTTTCACCGTTTCATCGCCGAGCACGAGGTCGATTTCATCCGGTTCAAGACACAGCTCCTGCTGGAAGAGACAGGCGATGACCCTGTAAAAAGAGCAGGACTCATCTCCAACGTGGTAGAGAGCATCGCCCTGATACCCAATTCCATCACCCGTTCGGTTTATATACAAGAGTGTGCCCAGATGCTGCAGATGCAGGAGCGGGTTTTGATAGCCGAGATCAACCGGATCCGGCGGCGCAACTTCGAACGGAAGAAGGAGCAGACGGAACGGGCGGAGGCAGTGGCGGCAACCCTGACGCAGACAGAGACCACCACCACTCTGGCAGGCACAAAGCAGCTGCAAAAAGGCGCCAAAGCCAGTCCCTACGACCGTTACGAGCGGGAGATCATTCGTTATGTGATCCGCTACGGCAACACGCCTATCTACCGCAAGTATGAGAAGCAGAAACGGAAAGAGGGAAAGAAGGTTGTGGAGGAGGATATCCTGGTAGAGGAAGGTCCGGGTGTGACCGAATTTGTACTGTTCGATCTGGAGCGCGATAATATTGTTTTCACCAATGAACTCTACCGACGCATCTTTGAGGAGGCATCGGAACATATCGATGATTCAGCCTTCAATTCAGGCCGCTATTTCATCTCACATGCCGACCCGGAGATCAGCCGGTTAGCCTCCGAGCTGATGAGCGATCGTTATCAACTGAGCAAGATTCACTCCCGGATACTGGGTGAGGAGGAGGGTGACCAGAGCTCTCGCCTGCTGGAGCAGAACCTTCTCAACAGTTACGTGCCGCGTGCCACCACTGAACTGAAGAATGCCTATGTGCTTCAGAAAATTGAGGAGATCAAGAAGGCGCTGAAAAATGCTTCGTCAGATGATGAGAGCGGGCTGATCGTACAGCTTCTACAGCTTCAGCAGATCAAGAAGCTGCTGGCCAAAGAGCTCGGCGAGCGGATCATCCTGAAATATTGAAATC
>DPAC01000094.1:5081-6044 GCA_003517675.1 Porphyromonadaceae bacterium
GTAACACAACAGCATCATTGCTGTTTGAAAGGCTTTGATAATTTGAATAACCGTTGCATATGTATTTAGAGACCAAAGATGTTGTCAAGAGGTATGCCCATCACCTGGCACTCAACAAGGTGAGCATTTCCGTACCGCGGGGTACCGTCTTCGGCCTGCTGGGCCCGAACGGTGCCGGCAAGACCACCCTGATCCGCATCATCACCCGTATCACCGCGCCCGACAGCGGGGAGGTGTTGCTTGAGGGACGCCCTTCCCGAGCGGAGGACGTCTATCGGATCGGCTATCTGCCCGAAGAGCGGGGACTATACAAGAAGATGAAGGTGGGTGAGCAGGCGATGTATCTGGCGCAGTTGCGGGGTCTGTCTAAGCAGGATGCACATCGGGAGCTGATGATCTGGTTCAAGCGGTTCGACATCATGAGCTGGTACAACCGCAAGGTGGAGGAGCTCTCCAAGGGGATGCAACAGAAGGTGCAGTTCATCTCGACCGTGATCCACAACCCTGACCTGCTGATCTTCGACGAGCCCTTCAGCGGTTTCGACCCGGTGAATGCCGGCATCGTGAAGAACGAAATGCTCCGCCTGAAGGAGGAGGGCAAGACCATCATCCTCTCCACCCACAACATGGAGTCGGTGGAAGCACTCTGCGATAACATCGCCCTCATCCATCAGTCGGAGGTGGTGTTACAGGGCCGCGTGTTCGATATCCGCAATGAGCACCGTCCCGGCATCTTCCGTTTCCCGCTCTACGGGAACGTGTTCGACCTGGAAAATCCCTCTTTCACCCTGTTGTCGAAGGAGCCCTACCATGGGTTTATTGACCTGCGCATCCGCAAGGCAGAGGGCATCACCAGCAACGAACTGGCGAAATTGATTTTCGACCGCTATGAGGGGGGGAGCTTCGATGAGGAGCTGCCCACCATGAACGATGTTTTTATCAGGGCCGTTACGAAAGAAGCTC